>NZ_JANRHB010000026.1:0-66920 GCF_024733855.1 Gordonia sp. GONU | reverse complement strand
ATCTGATCCGCGAAGCCGGGTTCGCCACCACCGCCACCGGCACCCTGATCCCCATCCCCGACCTCATCGACATGGCCGCCGACGCCCAACCCTGGCTGGCGGTGTTCAAAGACGCCACCGCCGTCCCGCTCTACTTCGGACGCGGCAAACGCCTGGCCACCCGCGAACAACGCCTCGTGTCCTTCGCCCGCCCCGACGGCGAGGTCTGCTCCAACCCCGCCTGCCGCATCCCCGCCACCCACGTGGAAATGCATCACGCCCAACTCGACTGGGGTCTCGGCGGGCTCACCGACATCACCGACCTGACCCCCGCATGCCCGAAACACAACCGCATGGTCGGCGACCAGCCCGGACAATACACCACCCGCATGGTGCGGGAAGGACCCGACGAAGGCCGTTGCACCTGGCAACTCAACGCCGAACCCGGCGCGCCCCCGAATCCCGAACGGATCAACCGGCGACCCGACATACCCCGACGGTTCACCGAGCACCTCCACCAGGTGCGCACCGAAATCCACGGACCCGACCCGGCGTCCGGCGATCAGCCGCGCCTGCACCTGCGCCAGATCATCGACCTGCGCAACGCCTCCGACGCCGAAGCCACCCTCGCCTCGATAATGCTCGCCGCCGCATACCCGCGCGGCTGAGATGGCATTGGTATGACGTTGTGCCCGGAATCCGGGCACAACGTCACACCGATCGAAAGCAGGGAGCCCGATGCTCGCGGAGGGCGGCGCGACGAGCAGGCCTCGCACCAAAGCCGAGGACGCCGGACCACATACGACCTCGTCCCGGGTCAGCCCGCGGGCGGCACCTCGACCGGCGGGACGCCCACAGCCGGCACACCCTCCACCGGCGCAGGCGGGTACACCAGGTCGTTGACGCGGTAGACGACGGCCTCGCCCTGCCGGAACACCTCGGTCAGACCGGGGGCCCCGTTCTCGCGCAGTTCCAGGAACGGGTCGCCCTGGTGGCCGTTCTCCGGGTCGGGTCGACCGCGCTGGAACTCCCAATAGCTCGTCGGGGAGTCGATCACATAGTGCACGTTCATGTCCCGGACGATCTGGTCGATTGCGGGGTCGGCGCCGATCTTCGCGACACCCCAGAAGACGTCGCGCTGACGTTCGGAGAACTCGTTGGCCCGGTAGAACGGGAACATCGGGGTGACGCCGGTGACCGGGTACAGCCACCCGGTGCCCTGGTCGAGATTGTTGAGGACGAGCACGTCCTGGGCGTCGGGTTGCGATGCGAGCCATGCGTAGGCGGCGAGGTCGTCAGGGCCGATGTACTTGCCGCCCCGTTCCTTCGACGCGATCTGCGCGTTCGGCGGGTAGCGGACCACCGCGGCGCCGGCAATCAGGGCCAGGAACACCACGTACGTGGTCGCGACCACCCAACCGGCGCGGTTCGTGCCCGTGGTGGAGGTCTCGTCGGACGGCCCGAACCGCCGCCCGATGACGCCGATGAGGGCGACCACGGCCACGCCGATCGCGACACCTGCGGCCGCCGCCGAGAAGATGGCGACCACGAAGGTGAGTCGGTGCGGCGAGTTGTAGAAGTAGCCCCCGATGGCGCCGAGCGGGTAGGACAGCGGGCCGAGTGACACCACCGAGTTCGCCGTCACGAGCGCGAAGACCAGCCACGCCGCGAGTCCGGCCCAGCACCGCAACCAGGCCAGGACCCCGAGGCCGAGGACGGTCACGATGATCAGCGGCCAGACCGGGAAGTGATCGAGATTCAGCGGGATCGTGCCGTTGAACGCACCCTGCGCCAGGCCGTCGAGTATTCCGATCCCTTCCTCACGGAAGTCGAAGAACGGGAGTTCGTTGGTGTCCGCGACGCGGATCGTGCCGAGGACCACCGGGAAGATCAGGATCAGCGTGAGGACGGCCGTGACCGCGAGGGTCGCGAGATCACCCACACGGCTCACCGCCGGTCGCCAGAGGCCCTCACACAGCCACCACAGTCCCACGATGACGCCGACGAGGATCAGACCGGAGGGATGCGTGGCCGTCACACCGGCCACCGCCAGAGCGGCCGGTAGCACACGAGACCAGTCGCGGACCACGCTGAGAACCAGTACCGCCGCGACCGGAGCAAGACTCACGCCAACCGCATTCGGCACCGACGTCAGCTGCACTTCGACGTACGGCAGTGACGGGAACAGCGCGGCGACGGCGGCAGCGGTACCCGTGATGAGAGCGGAGGTGTCGACGTCGTAGCGGTGTCGGGCGAACCAGTAGGCCAGCGACGCCACCCCCAGCGGCACCGTGACCGCCAGTACCGCAGGCGAATACGTGTTGTACAACTCGACCGGATTCGCGCCGGTCAACGGGAACAGCAAGGCGCCCAGGGCATGCCACGTGTTCGGGTAGTAGTTGAACCCGTGGGTGTCGTAGTTCATCAGCTCGCCCATGCGCAGGGCCGAACCGATCCCGGTCTCGTGGATCCACCGCAGAGAACTGGCGTGCCACAACGAGTCCCACACCTGCGAGATGTTGTCGAGTCCCGCGAATGCGGTTTTGGCCACCGGCCGGATGCAGGTGATCGCGATGATGAGCCCGCCGAGACCGAGACCGGCGACCACGCGCAGCATCGCGGTACGCCCGACTCCTGGTTCGTTCGTATCCGCAGGCACCGGCACAAACCGTCGTGCGACGCCGGTGCGCAGCAGGCGGGAATACGCCCACGCCACCGCGAGAGCGAGAACCAGCCCCACGAGCGCCGAGATCGGGTTCCACACGAAGCCGACCGCGGAGTACAGCACGGTGAGGATCGAGACCAGCGCGAACGTGATGGCCGGTCCCGCCGCGAGCGCCACCGGCCACGGCAGGTTCATCCGGCGTCCTACGAATGCACCCGGCAGGATCAGCACCAGCGCGGACACGATCACGACCCACGCAGCCAGCACCATCACCCCGCGCCTTTCCACACTCGCCTGTCACCCCGCGGTTGGGACCCGTTTCCACTCCCTGCCGGGCCCCGACCAAACACTCAGCAGGGTACCCGGCGTCGTATCAGTGCGACTGTCCGGTGACGACGCTCTCGTCGGGCATCGGTTGCCCGTCGGACACCGGGAGGACCTCCGGGCGATGCTTCGAGTGCCCGGACGCCGCGACGGCGAGGCAGACCAGGGCTGCGACCGCACCGAACACGAACATCTCCGTGTAGGTGATCGACGTCCAGGTCCCGGTGATCCAGGCCAGGACCGCGGGGACGGCGAAGCCGAGGTAGGTCACGCTGTAGAACACCGCGGTCAGACCGGCGAGGTCGTCCGGACCGGCGATGCGCTGCACCTCGAGCAGGCCGGCGATCAGGGCCATCCCGTAGCCGCAGCCGAGCAGGGTTGCGGCGACCAGTGACAGCCACACGGTCAGCACGTGTGCCGCCACGGCGGCGACGAGCATGCCCGCGACGAGGGTCGTGAGCGCAACGACCACGCCGCGCGAACTGCCCGGCACATCGATGCGCCGTCCCACCGACTGGATGCCGAACCCGGCGCCGAGTCCGAGGACACAGCACAGGGCGGCGAAGGCGATCGGCGCCCCGGAGGTCCGTGCCGACATGAGCGCCGGGATGATCGCGTACGCCGTCGCGGCGGCACCGAAGACCCACGGCGCGACCGGCAGGACCACGAACATGAACCGTCGGTGACCGGCGGCCGGGATACGCAGGTCGTCGCGCAGGCGGCCGGGCGACAGGCTGGGAAAACGCGTCTCGGGCACGACAGTCAGAAGAGCTCCCGCGCACACCGCGACGGCGATGTTCACCAGGTACGGCAGCACGTGCGGCCACGGGCCCCACTGGGCGAGCACGCCGGCGACACCCGCGCCGATTCCGAAGCCGGCGGTCAGGCTCATCGCCGCACGTCCGGCTCCGATCCCGGCTCGCGCACCGTCGCGGTCGGACAGTTCCTTGATCCAGCTGCCGCCGACCGCCATCGACAGTCCAAGCGCGACGCCGCTGCAGATGCGTCCCACGGTCAGCAACTCCACCGACTGCGACCCCGCGGCCAGCAACACCGAGCCCAGCGCCGCGAACACCGGCGCCGGCAGCATCAGGGGACGACGTCCGAACCGATCCGACAGCGGTCCGCCGATCAGCAGTGCGGGGACGATGCCGAGGACATATGCGAACAGCAGGGCGTCGACGACGACCGGCGAAAGACCGCTGATCTGGCGGTACATGACGAGCAGCGGGGTGAACTCGTTACCGCCCCACGCGGTCGCGAAGACGGCCAGCGAGACCGCGGGCCATCCGAAGCGGCGGCGGTTGTCGGTCATGCGGGTTCTCCCGGGAGGTCATGGACACCGGCGAGGTGCCCCGCCAAGAGGTGTTCGAAACGGTCGGCGTCGGCGGACTCGATGGCGCCGAGGAGGTCGAGGTGGTCGGCGATGATGCGGGCGGCCACCCCGGCGTCGCGGTGCACCGAGGCGATCGTCATGCGGCGATGCCGCTCGCCCAGCGTCGTGTAGAAATCGGCGAGGAGCGGGTTGTCGCCGGCCGCGGCGATCAGCTGGTGGAACTCGGCGTCGAGCCGCGAGAACTCGGCGACGTCGGTCGTGTCCGCTCGCCGGTGCGCCTCGAGGTTGGCTCGCAATCGCGCGGCCAGCTCGGCCACGGCGGCGGGCCGGGAGGTGACCGCGCGGACCGCGTGACCTTCGAGGAGACGTCGGGCGTCGACGACGTCGCGCTTCTCGCGGTCTCCGATCGGTACCACGAGCGCTCCTCGCTTCGGGTAGAGCCGCATCCACCCCTCGGTCTCGAGCCGCAGGAATGCCTCACGCACGGGAGTGCGGCTCACGGAGCACCTCGAAGCGATCTCACCCTCGCTGATCAGCTCACCGCCGACGATCTCATTTGTGAGAATTTGCTCTTTGACCTCGGCATATACCCGCTCAGCAGCGGATTCAGCAGAGGCATGCGACATAGACACAAGTTGTACCTTACCAATGCCTGATGGTGCCATCACCAGGGCAGACCCGACTTCCATGACGGTCCTCATCGGTGAGACACTTGATGCGGCCGTAACGAGCGTCACCCTCGCTCACGAGCCCTGATCGCGTCCGCGGAGCCACCCGCTCGCGTCGATGCGGATCTCGACAGCTCGCGGGCAGCGTGGCCGGCGAGACGATGCAACCCGCGTTTCGCGGCATTCAGGAGGACCCGACCGTGACAAGCACGGAGGACACACGTATGGGCGACACCCCGATCACCGAACCGGCCATTGCCGATCTGCCGATCACCGATGACGAGATCTTCTTGGCGCACGCCGGCGGCAAGCTGTCCGTCGAGTTGCGCTCGCCGATCGACACTCAGCGCGACCTGTCGATCGCCTACACCCCGGGCGTCGCCCAGGTGTCGCGCGCGATCGACACCGACGCCACCCTGGTGAACAAGTACACCTGGACCGACCGTCTGGTGGCCGTGGTGAGCGACGGATCGGCTGTGCTCGGTCTCGGTGACATCGGTCCGCGTGCGTCGCTGCCGGTCATGGAGGGCAAGTCCGCACTGTTCCGTAGCTTCGCCGGGCTGAACTCGATCCCGATCGTCCTCGACACCAAGGATCCCGACGAGATCGTCGAGACCCTGATCCGTCTGCGTCCGAGCTTCGGCGCGGTCAACCTCGAGGACATCTCGGCGCCACGCTGCTTCGAGATCGAGCGCCGCGTGATCGAGGCCCTCGACTGCCCGGTCATGCACGACGACCAGCACGGCACCGCCATCGTCGTCCTCGCCGCCCTGAAGGGCGCGACGACGCACCTCGGCCGCGACATCACCAGCCTGCGCGTGGTGATCTCCGGCGCCGGCGCCGCGGGCGTTGCATGTGCCAACATCCTCCTGGCCGTGGGCGTCTCGGACGTCATCGTGCTCGACTCGAAGGGCATCGTCTCGGAGGGACGCGACGGCCTGAACGAGTCGAAGGCCGATCTGGCGAGCCGCACCAACCCGCGTGGTCTGACCGGCGGCGCCGTGGAGGCCCTCGAGGGCGCGGACGTCTTCATCGGCGTCTCGGCCGGCCTCATCCCCGAGGAGATCATCGCGTCGATGAACGACGACGCGATCGTGTTCGCACTGTCGAACCCCGATCCCGAGATCCACCCCGAGGCCGCCGCCAAGTACGCGGCCGTCGTCGCGACCGGACGCAGTGACTTCCCGAATCAGATCAACAACGTGCTCGCCTTCCCGGGCGTCTTCAAGGGCGCACTCGACGCCGGCGCCCGCCGGATCAGTGAGGGCATGAAAATCGCAGCGGCAGAAGCGATCTTCTCGGTCGCCGCCGAAGACCTGCGCGCCGATCGCATCGTGCCCAGCCCGCTCGACGACCGGGTCGCACCGGCGGTCGCGGCCGCGGTCGCCAAGGCCGCGCAGGACGAGGGTCTCTGCTCCTGATCGAAGGTTGCGCCTGGCGCCGCTCACCGCGGCGCCAGGCCGCTACCAGCCCATCAGTCCCGCAGATTCTTCCGCGATGGCGGGCCCCAGCGTCATCCCCCGCCCGCCGGGTCCGGTGACGGCCCAGACTCCGTCGGCGATCGACTCCCGGCACACGATGCGGTCGGGTTCGGTGCACTGGCTGTAGACACCGGCCCAGCGTCGTTGAATTTGCGGTAGGGCCCTGCCCAGCAGGCCCTCCGTCACCGCCACCAGATGCGCGTAGGGGTCCTCGTCGATGTCGAACGCGAACGGCTCCTCGTACTCATGGGTGTCCCCGATGGTCAGCCCGCCGTGGAGCCGCTGAACACACAGCAACTGCATGCCCTGCTCGGCTGCGATCGGTCGTTGCGGCTCGGTTCGCCGCAGTTCGTCCAGCGCCGTCCCGGCGAACCCCGGATAGTAACGCAGACTGTCGCCGTCGGCGATGGAGGTCGTCAGCCGCTGCCCGAGCGGGGACGTCTGCATCATCTGCAGCCGCACCCGGCGGATCGGGAGTTCGCCGAACACCTCGTGCAGAAGACCGCGGTGATTTGCCCCGGGGCACAACAGGACACAGTCACCGCCGTGAACCGTGCCGGCGTCGTCACGCACAGAGGTCCCGTAGATGTCGCGAGCCTCCACACCCGGCACGAATGTATACCGCCCCGAACGCGCGAGATGCGCTCGGAGAGCCGGCATCGCCTGTCGTGACTCGACCGCGGCATCGCTCGTACAGTGCAGTCCGGCAAGGTATTCGCCTTGAAGGGCGGGATTGACCTCGGCGACCTGGGCTCTCGTGAGGAGGTGGAAGCCGCGGCGGTCCGCATCCTCGCGGGCGACGACCTCCTCTGCGACTGCCACTTCGGCAGCGTTGCGCAGCAATGTGATCGACCCATTGGCGCGAAATCCGACAGCCGGAACCAGTGCCCCGATCTCCTCCCAGAGCACGCGCGACCGCAGCGTGTCTCCAGTTCGGGCGCCGACCGGCCCGACACCCACACCAGACCGAAGTTGCGGACCGTCGCGCCCCGCGCCTCCAGCTCACGGTCGAGGTGAACGACGTCGTGACCTCGTTCGACGGCCATCCAGGCGTGCGCGGTTCCGGTGATTCCGGCTCCGACGATGATCACGCGCATCGATTCAGATCCTCTCGTTTCCCATCGGTTTCGGGGTCTACGGCGCGACGGCGACGCGTAGCTTGCGGCCGGGGGCCGACCGCACCGCGGTCTCGATCTGTTCGAGTGGTAGCGGATCGGTCACCAGTTCCGACCACGGATGACGGTCCACCGTGCGGCCGAGAAAGGCGACAGCCTCCCGCAGATGGCGTGGCTCATAGTTGTGGATGCCGGTGATCGTCCACCAGCGTCGGACGATCTGCTCCGGATCGACTTCCAGCAACGGCCCCGGGGCGACGGACCCGGCGAGAACAAGCGCCCCGGAGATCGCCAGCCGCGGAAGGCTTTCCCGGATGAACGACGCGGCACCGGTGAAATCGAGTACTGCATCGACCATCTCGCCGTCGTCGAGCAGAGCTCCGAAGCTGACCGCTTGTCCGAGTCGGACCCGGTCGGGGTCGACGATCATCGCGTGGGCCCCGCGGTCGGTGCACACCGCCGCGGCGGTCGTACCCAGCATGCCGGCACCCCCGATCAACACCCTGCGGCCCGACATGTCGCCGGCGCGCTCGACCGCGGCCATGACCGTGGCCGTCGCACAGGCGGCCGGAGCGGCCACCGCGTCGCCGAGATGCTCCGGAACCCTGACCACCGCGGTACCCGAAGGCAGCACGATGTGTGTGGCATAGCCTCCCGACAACGTCCAGTCACTGTCGAAGGACTCGTGACCGACTTTCCGTACTCGCCGGCACTTGGCGGTGATCCCGCGCCCGCAGCGGTCGCATTCACCGCACGCGACCGTGACCGACCACACGACCCGGTCGCCCACCCGCGCGGGTGCGCCCGCGCCGACTGCGACGACCTCGCCGACCGCTTCGTGCCCGAGGACCGACGGGCACGGCGACTGTCTACGCCCACTGACGGTGTGCAGATCACTGCCGCAGACCGTCGCCAGTCGGATTCTGACGACGATCTCTCCTCGCCCCGGTGCGGGCAGCGGCATCTCGACGATGTCGATCCGATCGCCCCGCCACACGGCCGCACGGGTCAGACCTGTTTCGAACGTATCCATCCCGGCAACCTTTCGATGGCGAACACAATGACGAAGATGACGATCACGATCGCCCAGACGACCTCGAGACCGAGCGTGCGGATCGACTCGGACAGCAGGAGACCGATACCGCCGGCACCGACGACGCCGAGGACCGTGGACGTGCGGATGTCGACGTCGAGGAGCCGGCGAATCATCATGGGGTGACGCGATTCTGGGGAAGGGAGTGCTCAGGAGTCGGGGATCAGCGCGGGGAGGTCTGCGACCGAGGCGAGCACGGCGTCGGCACCGGCCGCACGGAGGGTGGCCTCGTCGTGTGCGCCCGTGAGGACCCCGACCGAAAGGCCGACGCGCGCACGACGGGCGGTCTCGATATCACTGGAGGTGTCGCCGACGACGATCACGTTGGCCAGGTCGTCGACCTGTGCGGTCAGGGCCGCGGCGAGTACGAGATCCGGGTATGGCCGGCCGCGCAGGCCCGCGGTAGGTGCCAGGACGTGGTCCACGGCCTCGGTCCATCCCAGAGTTCTGAGGATTCGCTGTTGCGTCGCGGGACTGAACCCGGTGGTGAAGGCGGTCGCGATGCCCCGAGCGCGAAGACCGGCGAGTACTTCGGAAGCCCCCGCCACGGGTTCGACTCCGCGGGTGATCAGTTCTCCGTAGGCGCGTTCGAACTCTTCGTTGGCGGTTTCGGCTGCACCCTCGGCGCCGAAGAGGGCACGAAAGACCGCGATCTTCGATTGCCCCATGGTGTCGAGCACGTACTTGCGGGCGCGTTCACGTGTCTCTCCCGCCTCGGGGACGCCGACCGCGGTGGCGGCTGCCTCGAAGGCCTGGGTGACGAGACCGTCGTCGACGACGGTGGTACCGGCCATGTCGAAGACGACCAGCTGAACGGGACTGGTGATGTACTGGGGGACAGTCGAGTCGATGACCTCCGAGTTCGGTGTGCGGATGCTGCCTGAAGTCTGCATGCGCACAACTCTCACCTTTGGTATAGCCCAATTCGGGTGGTTCCTCCGAACTCCAGATGAACACTCGGCTTCCATTTGGTCTAGACCAAGTCTTGATCTTCGGCAGCATGGATCTGTTCGAGCGGCCGCGTGTTCTGAAGCACCAGGTGGTTCGATCACGGCTCGAAGGACTGCTGGAAGATCTCGTCGAGGGCGATCCGTTCCCTGCGGAACGTGCACTCGCCGAAGCATTCTCGGTGTCCCGCGAGACCATTCGTCAAGCACTCCGAGAACTCTTGCTCGACGGCAGGATCATCACCACCGCCGGCGTGCGGATAGGACTCGACACGACCCGTCTACCCGCCCACCGGTATCCCGATCTCGAGCCGAACTTCGAGGTATCGTCGTCGCTGTACGCCGAATTTGCGAGGCGCGGAATCAATTTCGGCAGAACGGAGGACACGATGGAGACCACTCTCCCCGACGCGCGCGAAGCGGCATTGCTACACGTCGACGCGTACGCCGATGTTCGTGCTGAGGCGCCAGTCGTACGACGACCAGGGCGTTCCCATCGAATTCCGCCGCTCACTCCATCGAGGCGACCGGATGGCGTTCAACCAGACGATGCACCCCGACTGACCGTCAGTCGGTCCGTTCCTGCCAGGTACACAGGCAGATCTCGTTGCCTTCGGTGTCGGCGAGAACCCACCACGCGGGCGCGTACTCATCGGTCAGTAGCTGGCCACCCGCGGTGATCGCCGCCTGCAGGCGTTCGTGTACCTCGTCGTGGGGCACCCACAGATCGAAGTGCACCCGGTTGCGTTCCGGTCGTGGCGAATCCATCTGCTGGAACCAGACGGCAGGCAGACGTCCGGCAGGATCGATCAGATCGACGGACTCGTCACCCACCGCGTCGGAATAGCCGAGCACCGCCCTCCAGAACGGTCGGATGGCCTCGATGTCCTGCGCGTCGATCCCCACATCGAACTGGCCGGCGGGCTCGGGGAACGACTCGAGGCCCATCTCGATCGCGATGCCCGCGATGCGGTTCGCCAGTGCGACGTCGGCCTCGGTCAGCTGGTGGGCACTGTGCGTTGTGAGAACGAGATGCACTGAGCCGTAGCGCAGATCGATGTCGGGGTGGTGGTTCGCCGCCTCGGCCGCGTCGACGATCTTGGTGATGAACTCGAGACCCCGCACCATCGAACCGGTGCGATAGGCCGCCTGGAGCTTGTACCCGATCACCCGCCAGGGATCGGGCACGGCTTCGGTTGCCTGGGCACGGGACAGCGGACTGCGTGTTGAGCCGGTCATACTCCCCCATGCTGCCTGCTGGACCGCGGATGCGAAAGGGGTGCTGACACAGAGTGCGGGCTCAGTGCCGGATTCCGGCACTCAGCCCGCACTGTGGAAACGTTGTCAGCGCTGGTTCGACGTCGCTGCGGCCAGTTTCGCGATCGCCTCGGCCGTCGCAGGCAGAAACCCGCGTCGAGCGTCCTGGTCCAGCGCGGTCCCGGCGCCGATGACCGGGTCGTAGTCGAGGCCGATGACCGTGCCGACCGCCCCGGAGACGACCCCGACCAGCATGTCCGCGAGGCCTTTCTGCTGTGGCACCGGAAGCTGGGACCCGATCACGACGACGGTGCGCTCGAGCACCCCCGCGCGGTCCCATTCGGTGAAGATGACCCGTGCCCGGTTGAGCAGGTCGGGTCGTGGGCTGATCACGAGCACCGGCGTGAGGTTCGGGAGGTCGTCTTCGGCGAGTTCGGGCAGCAGCGTGAGCGGGTGCGCCCCGGCGTCGACGACCGGCACCGCGCCCTGCCGCCATACCTCCACCACAGCGTCGGTGACTGCCGCCTCCTCGGGAGGCAGCCAGAGACCAGTGCCCGACGCGGTGCGCAGCAACTCTACGTTGCCGGTTCCGCGGAGTCGGAGCTCGATGTCGCAGTCGTTGCCGGACGCGTCGACCCACCACGACAGCAGGCCGAGGGTCGACGCGGCGCGATGTTCGGCGAGGAGGGCCGACACGACAGACGTGCCGACCCCGCCCGCGGTTCCACAAACGACGACGGCCCGCTCATCCCAAGATTGCGGGTCGCCGTCGCGCGGCTGTATCAGGCCAGTCATCGTCGATCAGGGTACGGAGTTCGCGGCTGGTTGCCGTGGTCAAGCGAGTTCATGCAGGCTCGTCATCTGACACACGAGTACTTCTACGGGACAAGCATGTGGAAACCCACGAGACCACCTGTGGGTGTCCTGACCGGATTGTTCACCGCGTACGTCGTGATACCGATGGTCGCCGGACCCGATCCGGTCGGGACATCCCATTCTGTCTTCTCACCGGGACGGGGACCGAACGTTGCTGGCACCCATTTGTGCAGTGCATAGCCCCGAAGACTGGTGTAAGTCGTCTGGAATAGTACTCGGCACTTTGGATTTCGTTTCCAGCTGGCGCCGTCACCACCGAATCCGAGTGACCGTGCAGTCACACGAACCACGCCGCGCTTGTTCTGTGGAGTGTGAATCGCGAGGTTGACAGTGCCACGGCACAGGGAATGGTCTCCCATTGTCGCGAGATTATGGCCGTAGAGCGCGATGTTCGGGATGGGCGCAGCGGCCGCACCACCCGCCCCTATGCCGGTGGACACGATCACGCTAACTCCAGCAATCAATCCGATGAACAGTCTTCTCATCTCAATCCTCCACTTGTCCGTCGCATGCTCTTCTCTCTAGCGCTCGTCATAGGACTATTCATTCTCCGTCGGCCAGAGGACTTCACTGCCGGGGATGGCGTTCTTCAAGCCGTCCGATTGCGCCCTGGTCCAGTCCCGGACGGACTTCTCTGCGCCCTCGCCAAAGACCGAATAGGGCGACCTGGCCTGCGCAGCAGACCATTTCACCGCCGATGCCCCAACCTTGACGTCCACGTCGCCGCGATGATTGACCACATAATCAACCGCAGGCAGACCCGACCGGCGCGCTTGTTCGGACGACAAATGGAACTCGAACTGATTCACTCCATCAGGCTCAGGCGCCGCATGCCGCGGCCCGTTCTGGCGCCACGGCTCATCTGGGTTCGCACCCGGATCACCAGCACCGAGCGAGTACGCCAACAAACCGCCCGCGGTACCACCAACCGCCGCACCGAGCGCGGCACCCGCTGCCCCCACCCCGAAACCACCAACGGCTGCTCCGATCCCGGCACCGGCGAGCGAATCGATCCCTGAGGTAGCGCAATATGTGAAGACGCAACCAACGACGGCGCCGGCGATCGCTCCGACCCCAGCTCCACCAACAGCACCAACCACCGCCGACGGAATACCCAGCGCGACAGCACCTGCCGTACCACCGGCCATCACACCGATGATCGTCGCAGCAGCCCGACGACTCGCCTCGTCCTCCGGCACACCCACCGAGATCAAACCCTGAGCAATCTTCGCCTCGCCATACGCCGACCACGCATTGATCGAGTTCACATCCTTGTCCGACAGACCCTCAGGAATATCTGTCACGAAGTTGCCCACACGAATCTTGTCCGGCGGCGGCGCAATCGGACGCACCGGCGGAGCAACCCGCGGCACAACAGGATTGGTGATCACCGGCGAATACGGCCGCTCATAACTCCACGAACTCGCATCGTCGTACGAACGATACGGAGCCTCCACCGGC
This sequence comes from Gordonia sp. GONU, assembly GCF_024733855.1. Classification (NCBI taxonomy): domain Bacteria; kingdom Bacillati; phylum Actinomycetota; class Actinomycetes; order Mycobacteriales; family Gordoniaceae; genus Gordonia; species Gordonia sp. GONU. The sequence goes on along the minus strand of NZ_JANRHB010000026.1, from coordinate 53,718 downwards.
GGACCCGGAACCGAACCCGGACCCGGCACCACCACAGGCTGCACCACCGTGTCACCCGGAGCCGGAGCACCCGGCGCAACATCAGACGGACTCGTACCACCCTGACCCGGCGCCGAATCCGACGGATCGGTACCACCCTGCTCCGGAACAGCAAACGCCGCACCCGCACCAGCCGTGATCGACACCGCCACAACAGCAGACGTCACCGACAGAACCGGACCGCTCGGCCTCCGACGCCTACGATGCCGACCACGACTCTGAGACATCTCGGTACAACCTTTCTGCGCGACTCCCGATGACGCTGCGCGTGAACTCATTCGACGGACCTGATGGACTGGATGAACGTCTTGCCGCCGGTCGTCGACGTGCGGATGACCTGGCGATAGGTGATGGGCGCCGCGTCGGGCTGCAACTCGGTGAGCACGACGGAGTACTCACCGGGAGCCCGTTCGGTGATCTTCAGACAGTGCCGCGTGCCGATCGGGCGTTGATCGATGTACTGCTGCATGACGTACTCGGAGGCGACGGCACCCGGGGCGGCAACCGCGCGAGCGGCTTTCGCCGAGCGCAGCACGTAGTAGCCGTGATTGAACGCGCGGATCGCGCCCGGACCGGACTCCTGGTCGCCCTTCTCGTCGTCGTTCGACACCGTCGTCCCCGACCCGACGGGACGCTGCGCACACGCCGGGTTGCGGGCGACCGCCGACGTCGTCGGCCCCTCGGTCGGCGAGGCGGATTCGGAGGTTTCCACAGCCACGGCGGAGCGTCCGGAGTCGGCACCAGTCATCGAGATTGCGACAACGCCTGTGGTCAGAATCACAAGAACTGCCGCTGCCGCACCCGCGATCCGCGGTCCCGAACCCAGTAATCGGCTCCACCCGGGAGCGATGCCGGACACGGCCTTTCGCTTCGCGCGGACCGATCTCTCGGCCTCGGCGAGGAAGGAGTCGAGATCGGAAGAGGGCTTCTCGGGAACCGCGGCCACGGGGGTTTCACCCCTCGTCACCGATCGCCCGACAGGAGTGGCCAAAGCGCCGAGCACCGCCACGGCCGTGCCGCCGGCATCGCTCTGAACTGCGTCGACGGATCGGAATCGAGCCAGGTGAGCGGCCAGATCGACCGCCGGCGTGGCACCGGAGGACGGCCAGGCGGCAACGTCGGGGAACCACAAAGACTGCGGACGCTGCAGCACCATGAGACCCCCTCCCCCCGGCTGGTGATCGTCGTTGTCAGTTGTGCACGCGACGACACGACACCAAAGGAAGATCCCCCCGTGGCGCCGGCACTGCCGTCGCTGATCTCGGGTCACCCTACAACAGCTCTCAGCAACATCTCAGGTGTCATCCACAGGCACGACAGACACTCATCCCGACTCTCAGCGCGACCCCAACGCGCTCGCTACGGTCGGAGACGTGCTTCTCACAGCTGCAGTGGCCCGCGGGGTCGCCGACGGTTCCGTCGACCTCGCCTTCCGTCGCTGGGGGCGTCCCCGCATCCGTCCCGGATCGAGCTTCATCGCCCTGACACACGTCATCGAGGTGACGTCCCTCGAGCGAGTCGATCCCGCGCAGATCAGCACGGAGGACGCCCGCCGGGCAGGCTACGAGAACGCCGATGCGATACGGGCGACGCTGTGCGTCAACACCGATAATCCGACCTACCGGATCGGACTGCGTTGCATCGGGGAGGATCCCCGGATCGCACTGCGCGCCGACGACGATCTCTCCGACGACGCTGTCGCGGAGATCCGTTCGCGGCTCGATCGAATGGACACTCGCTCCGAACACGGACCCTGGACACGGGACACCCTCGCGATCATCGCCCGCCGGCCCGGCGTCGTGTCCACCGAACTCGCGGTCGAACTCGGCAGGGACCGAGCAGGTTTCAAGAATGACGTCACCAAGCTGAAGAAACTCGGGCTGACCGAGAGCCTCGAGGTGGGCTACGAACTGTCCCCGCGCGGCGTCGAATTCCTCCGTCGCGATGTCACCTAGCCGACGGTCGAACAGTGCGCGGGGTCCTCGCGGGATCGGCATAATCAATCCATGTCCAGCGCACATCCGGCGCGCCACCTGCTGCGCGCCAAGGATCTCGCCGACGTCCGGTTCGCCGAACCGCTGACCGTCGACGACATGGCCGCCGCGGCAAAGCTGTCCCGCGCACACTTCTCGCGCGCGTTCACCGCCGCATTCGGCCAATCCCCGCATTCCTACCTGCAGACCCGGCGACTCGAGCGGGCCGCAGCGATGTTGCGGTCGACGGATCGCACAGTGGCCGACATCTGCATGTCGGTGGGACTGTCGAGCGTCGGATCGTTCACCACGAGCTTCACGCGCGCATTCGGCAAGACGCCGACCGCGTACCGTGATTCGTTCCCACCCGCGGCCACCTATGCTCACGTACCCGCGTGTGTGTTGCGGGTCTACTCGCGGCCCGGACCGTCGAGTCGCGTCGAACGTCCGGAACCGTCCGCAGCGCCGGCCGAGCAGCTTCCGAAGACAGCACACGGGAAGAAGACCGCCGCACCCGCGCGGCCGTAACTTTGGTTCCACCACCGGGAGAACACGCCCGAACACGAACCAATCCGAAAGGTGCACACCATGATTCGTATCGCCAGCGCTCAGCTGTGGGTCCATGACCAGGACGAGGCCCTGGAATTCTGGACGACGAAGGTCGGGATGGAGGTGCGCTCGGACGTCTCGCTCCCGGAAATGGGCGGGTTCCGCTGGCTCACCGTCGGCCCGCCCGGACAGGACGACGTCTCGATCGTGCTGATGGACATCCCCGGTCCGCCTGCCTTCGAGGCCGAGATTTCCGGTGAGATCCACAGCCTGATGTCCAAGGGTTTCGCGGGGACCGTCTTCCTCACCACCGACGACTGCCGGGCCGACTACGAGGCATTGTCCGCCCGCGGCGTCGAATTCACCGAGAAGCCCGAAGAGCGGCCATACGGGATCGACGCGGGCTTCCGGGACCCGTCGGGCAACAGCATCCGCCTGACGCAGATGGCCGAAATTCTCGCGTAGGTCCGAGAGTGCCTGTCGCGCCGACGGTCGTGGGCGACAATGCTCCCATGAGCCGTCTCCGATCAGGCCTCGCCGCCGCCGCGACCGCGCTTGCCGCGGCCTGCGTGCTGCTCGTCCCGGGCGCCGCGCAGGCCGCGCCCTTCCCGGTCACCACGAATCCCGACGAGGCGATCGCCGCGCACTACCTGGGTCCGGCAACCGAGTCGCCGGCCGGCAGCAACCGGTTCGGCTGCCGGGATCGAGAAGGGCGCGACCCGATCGTCCTGCTGCATGCCACCGCGATGAACCAGAGCGCGAACTGGGCCTACCTCGCCCCGACCCTCGCCAACGCCGGGTACTGCGTCTTCAGCACGACCTACGGTCAGGCGTCGTGGAGTGGCACCACCGGCGGCCTCGGCAACAAGGAACGATCCGCGCGTCAGGTCGCGCCGTTCATCGACAAGGTCCTCGCCGCCACCGGCGCCACCAAGGTCGACCTCATCGGCCACAGCCAGGGCGGAGCGATCGCCCAGCTCGTGACCCAACTCCCCGGCCGCGCCGCACAGGTGGACACCATCGTCGCGTTGTCGGCATCACACCAGGGGTTCTCCCGCGTCGGCTCGATCACCGACCGACTCCCGGCGCGGGCGCCCGGCCAGAGCTACTGGGGCCCGCGGCACCCGTCGATCGACTACGTCAACTTCGCAACCAGGTACGACGAGATCTCGACGCCGTACCAGGTCACGCTGATGACACCTGGTCCGAACGTCGTCAACACACTGGTCCAGGACGTGTGCCCGGCGTCGAAGATCGGTCACGTCGGCATGGCCTACTCCCCGACCGTCGCCGCACTCGTCCGCAATGCGCTCGACCCCGACCACCGTGTGCCGGTGGTGTGCGGCTCCGACTACCCGTTCTGACCCCCGACCCGCCACAGAATCTCCAGGTCAACGCGCGTTCGTCAACTGTGACCGGCGCTTCTTCGCGCAGGTGCCGATTCTGCGCGGCGACGCGCGGGGCGGCACAGCTGGGCCGGTTTTTGTTGCGGGCGATCGACTCGCTAGACTCGTCTGCGCTGCCTCGCGTAGCACGCCGCCCTAGCTCAGTCGGTAGAGCAATTCACTCGTAATGAATAGGTCAGGGGTTCGATTCCCCTGGGCGGCTCCACCAGGATCGTACGATTCGACCCTCGTACGACGCTTCCCCGCATCGACAGATTCACTGCCTCACGCCACTACCGAAGGCACACCCGAAGCCTCTTCCGCCCTTCAAGTGAATCTTCCGCCCGCTAAACCCTTAGCGATGCAAAGATAATTCGGTGCCAGGTATGCCCCGTTAATCCGTTCGGATGACAGACTCCGAGCCCACTGCTCCGTACACTCCATGCGACTGTAGGAGGTCAATTGGGGGCACGTCGCGGACGAAAGCACCGGTCTCAACCGGCGCGGACTGCCATAACACCTCGTAAACCGTCGCGAGCGACAGCCACCTCGCTGACGATCAGCGCATTGTCTCTCGCCACCGTCGTGCCGATCGCCGTCGCCTCGACGAACGTCACCGCCGTGGTCGAATCCCTCATCGACCGCGACGTCGTCCGCGAAGCCACCCAACACGACAACACCAGCGACATCTTCGCCCACCTGCCCGACGACACCATCATGGTCGTCACACCCGGGACCGACGACACCATGCTGATGCCGCGCAATCTCCCGTACGCCGGCAACCGCCAGGCCCTCATCGTCAACTACACCGAGTCCTTTGGACCCGTCATCGCCGGCCGCTCGAACACCATCGCTCCGTTCTCGCCCGGCTACGACGAGTCCAAAGAGCATGCGATGAACCAGAACCTGGCCGTGATGGCCGCGTTCGCCGAGATGGGCGAGGACCGCCCGTTCGTCGTCTACACCGGCTATTCGCAGGGCGCCGACGTACTCGGCGATGCCGCCGAGAACCCACGGGCCTACGACGACGACTTCTTCGTCCCGGGCAAGGACATGGTCGTCCTGGTCTCCGACCCGCGGAGCCCCTGGGGCATCAAGGCCTGGCTCGACGCCATGCCGTGGCTCAAGCCGATCGTCGAGGCGGCCGGGATCGAGGCGAACGGCGCACGCGACCCGGAGGCCACCGGCAAGGTCGAGGTCGTGTCGGTGATCATCGTCGGCGACCCGGTCAGCAACTTCCAGTGGGTGTCGTACCGGCCCGTCGCGTCGCTCATCGTCAATGCGGCCGGCTTCCTCACCATCCACTCGGGCACCGGACCGCACACGTACGGCGACGTCGAGCGACTGGGCGACCCGAAGGAGTACAAGAGCGGCAACACGACATACCTGGTCTACGACGCCGCGCATCCCCTGGCGCTGTTGGTGGCTGCCGTCCACGACCAGCTCGGGATCACCTACGACAAGGACGACCTCGCTCGTTGGGACGAACTCGCCGAGGCCTACTACCCGACCCAGGCACCTAACCCCGACACCGCAGCGGTGCCGGTGACGGCAGTGGACTCGGTCAAGCAGGACCGACCGGGCGATGGTTACACCGTCACCGTTCCGTCCGAGGTGGCGACGGGCGCGGAGAAGCCGGGTGACCCGCCGAGATCCGGCGGGTTCGTGCCGGGGGAGATCGTTCCGCCGCCGGCCGAGGACGTCCCCACCGACGATCGGACGCCCGCAGATAACCGCGGCGAGGGCGAGCCCGGCAGCGGAGATGCCGACGACCGCCCCGGCGGCACCGAAGCGCCGGACTCTGAGGATTCGGGTTCGGGTTCGGGTTCGGGCTCGGGTTCGGAGAAACCGGACTCCGGAGACAGCGGAGCCGGGGACTCCGGTTCGCCGACCGGCGGTGACGACTCATCGAGCGCCGGGATGGACCGGGAGAAGTCGGACTCCGCCGAAACAAGCTCGGCCGGTGGGGATTCGACGGGCCGCGAGGCCGCCTGATCCCCAACCGGCCAGTGGATCAGCTCGACCCGAACAGATTTCCCAGGCTTCCGTTGCCCGAGTCGCCACCACCGGTGTCACCACCACCAGTGCCGCCACCACCGCTGTCGCCACCACCCGGGTTATCGGGAGCCTTACCGGTTCCGGTCACCTTGTAGACCTGCACGACGGCAGGAGCAGCGCCGCCGAAGCCTCTCCGCTCCCGGTGAATGCCACCGCGGCTCCCGCCGCCACTCCGATCCCGGCCAGCGCCATCCGCGAAAACCGCATCTGCTCCCTTTTCGTACACGTGATTGATTGCCCTACAACACGTGTCGTAGGCGCGCCCCGACAAGATCGACAACGTCGGGGAATTGAGTGTCTGATTTCGTGCGGGCACAACGACGTACCCAAAGCAGCGATGTGACATTGACGCCGGGGGGTCAAGGGATCTCGGCCCGCCGATCTCCCACCGTCCGAGGAACTATCCGAGGAGTCCGCCGAACAGACCTCCGAGGCTGCCGCTGCCCGAATCGTCAGGCGAGTCAGGAGACTTGCCGGTTCCGGTCACGGTGTAGACCTGCGCGAGGCCGTTGATCGTCAAGCCGAGGATCGGATCGGGGGTCGTGCACTCCTGGTAGATCGCATACGACGTGTCGGTCCGACCCGAGGCCCACTGTCCGGTCGACGAGCCGTCCTCGGCGATGCTCTTGCCGTTCCACACGACCTTGAGCGCACCTTCGGCTGCGTCCTCGCGAGCGCTGTCGAGCACCCCGGACTCGATGCCGGTGGCGATGATCGCGTTGACGGCGGTGGCGCGCATCTTGAGTTCGGTCTCGTCGCTCGCCTTGTGGACGGACAGCCAGCACGTCGCCGTCTTCGACGTCTTGTTGGTCACCTTCACGGCCACCGTGCCATTACTGAGGGATTGTGTGTGAGGGTACGACGACGACAGAAGCAGCGCTGCCGATGCCTCTCCCGATCCGGAGAACCCCATCGCAGCCGCAGCCGCCACCCCGATTCCTACTGTCGCCACCTTCGTGAATCGCATCCACATACCTTTCCCAGCCCCTGATCCGTTGCGCGTCAACATGTGCCGAAGGCACTCTCCAACGGATTGATTACTCGGGAACATTAGCAGACCGAATTAGAGATTCGGCGGGATACCGTTTCAACAATCACCGATCATGGCCCAAATTCGTTCCGGATAGATCAATCGACCAGAATGCCTCCACAATTGGTTCAAATGACCCACTAATTGCTTGGCGGACCATTCCTCCGAACAAGTGACAATTTATTGAGAGCCTGATCGATCAGGATTTCGGCGGCACTCCGCGCGTCGTCGGCAGCCTGTGCGGCGCCGGCGATCGCCGCGGTCGTCTGGGCCCCCTCCGCCAGGATCGACAGTTGCGCGGCAAGTCTCGGCGGCCCGTAGCCTTTCCGGCGCGTCGCGCACCTTGTCCATCCCGACCGCGTGCACCCATGTGCACGGCACCGCGGACAACATCCTGCCGATCGACGCCACCGGCCGGCCCTTCCACGAAGCCGTGCCGGCGGCTGAGTACGTCGAGATCGAGGATGCTCCCCACGGACTGCTGTGCACGCACGCCGTCGAGGTCAACGAGGCCCTGCTGCGGTTCGTCCAGAAGTGAAGCCGGGCCCATGACGCACGACGGCCGCCGGGCGGGAGACCCCACCCGGCGGCCGGTGCGTCATGTCTACCTGCTCGGCTCGCCCTCGGCCTCGTCGGCGGCGGTGGGCTCGTCGGCGGCGGCTTCCACGTCCTTCTCATCCGCCAGCGGGTCGTACCCCGGAACCCCTTCGAGGACCGTCAGTTCCTGGTCGATGGCGGCCGAGACGGCTTTGGCCTCTTCCTTGATCTTGCGGATGAAGTCGGACATCGCCTGCTCCCTTGCTCATCGACTGCACGGCCCGCGACCGTCCACCCATGATAGGGCCGGCCACTTCTTCAGAACGGGGTTCTCCTCATCGATCTCCTTGATGGGTCACCACGCTGCTGGTCACGTACGGCATCGCCGAGACGAGCAGACAAGACGTCGAGGTGGCGCTCGCCGAACCGCGTCAGGCGTCAACCCTGCGTTTGAGCGCCAACCCGATCCTGGCGACCATGTCGTCGACCGCGAACTTGGGCTTCACGTTCATGTCCAGCGCCTCCCGGCAGTCGAGAACGGCCTCGACGCACGACAGCAACTGCTCGGGCCGGGCATAGCCGGCCAAGGGTATCGAGATGTCGTCGGACTTGTCGGGATGCATCGCGGTCACCTTTGCCCCGACCCCGACGACGAGCGCGTCACGAAACAGCGCGGCGAGGTCGACGAGGGCACGGTCGAGGACATCGCGTCCGACGCGCGTGGCCCGCGACTTCTGACGCTTCTCCAGTTCCTTCAGCGCGCCGGCGCTGCCGCGAGGCATCCGGGCGGTTCCCTTGCCGGTTCCGCCGGCGCCGAGCGCAGTCTTCATCTGCTCGGTCTCGGCCTCGTCGAGTTCGGCACTGATCGCCTTGGCAGCGGCCTCCGCCGACCGCACCAACTCCTCTGCCGCGGCGTAGGCGGTGGAATCCCGGGACGCCGCCCGTGCCAGCGCCAGCGCCTTCTCGCGCTGGGAACGAGCGTCGGGATCGGTGGCGAGGCGTCGGGCGCGACCGATGTGACCGCCGCAGACCGACGCCGCCCAGTGGGCCTGCTCCGGGTCGAGTCCGTCGCGTTCGACGAGGACGCGTTCGATGTCGGCGGTCGTCGGCGTCACCAGCGCGACGTGCCGGCATCGCGACCGCAGGGTCACCGAGATGTCCTCGGGGTCCACCGACGGCGCACACAACAGGAACACCGTGCGCGGTGGCGGCTCCTCGACGACCTTCAGGAGCGCATTCGCTGCCTGCTCGGTGAGACGGTCGGCGTCCTCGACGATGACGATCTGCCAGCGACCGGTTCCGGGGCGTCGTGCGGCGGCCTGCACGATGTCGCGCATCGCGCCGACCGCGAGACTCAGGCCTTCGGGCACGACGTGTCGGACGTCGGCGTGGGTCTTGGCCATGACCGTCACGCAGGCGCGGCATTCGCCGCAGCCGACGTTCGCGGAGTCGGGGGTCTGGCACTGCAGTGCGGCCGCGAAACAGGTCGCGGCCACCGAACGGCCGCTCCCCGGCGGTCCGGTGAAGAGCCAGGAATGCGTCATCGACGCGCGTGACCATCCCGCATCGACACCCGGGATCTCGTCGTCGGGGAGGAACAGACCTTCGGTGCTGCCCGCGTCGAGCCCCTGTGCGAGGACCCGCGCGGCCCGGGCGGCGGCACGCAGATCGGCCGCGATCGCCTCTTGGCCGGTCAGCCGATCAAAGACATTGGTCACAACGACACCCTAAACCGCAGTTCGGACACGCCAACGGTGCGGAACCGTGTTTAACGATTGCAAGCAGCCAGCTACCGTAGTCTCCGTGGTGGAACAGCGGTCGCGATGGTCCAAGGTCCTGCACCTTGGCCGATGGCTGGTTCATACGCCGTGGCCGATTCTCGCGCTCGACATGCTCCGTGCCAACCTCGTCGGCGCGCTGTTCACCTTCGCATTCCTCCGCTTCGGGATGCCACTCCAGGACTCGATCAGTCTGGACGAGATCACCGCGCTGAATCAGGCGATCTTTGCGGGCTACCTGTTGATCGCGATGGTCATCGGAGGTTACGCGAGTATCCAGCTGTCGCTGCCGGTCCTCGTGTGGCATCGCAGACGCACGCGGCTCGACAACGAGGCCGCCCGACGCCGCGCTCTCGCCCTGCCCACCCTGCTGACGGTCGTCAACGCCGCGCTGTGGGTGGTGGGTGGCACGCTGTTCACCCTGGTCAATCTGACGGTGTCGTCCAAGAACGCCTTCATCGTCGCGATCGCGAGCGCCATCGGCGCCATGGTCACGTGCGCGCTGAGCTACATGCAGGCCGAGAAGGTGCTGCGGCCGATCACCGTCGCGGCGATGGCCAACAACCCCGACCACGCGATCGCCCCGAGCGTGACCACCCGGATCACGGCGTTCTGGGTGATCAGCGTGGTGGCGCCGATGGTCGTGATCATCGGGATGATCGTGCTGCACCGCCTCGGGATCATCGAAGCCGACTCCACCGGGCTGGAACGTCCGATCCTGTGGATGGCGGTGTCGGCGCTCGCGTTCAGCGTCATCGCGATCGTGCGAGTGGTCGCCGCGATCAACGACCCGATCAAACAGCTGCGTCGGGCGCAGTCGAAGGTCAGCGACGGCGACCTGAACGTCGCGGTGAAGATCTACGACGGCAGCGACCTCGGTCTACTGCAGGCAGGCTTCAACGACATGGTCGCCGACCTGCGCGAACGCCAGGAACTACGCAACCTGTTCGGCCGCTACGTCGGCGAGGACGTCGCACGACGCGCCATCGAGACCGGCACCGAACTCGGCGGCGAGGAACGCTACGTCGGCGTCCTGTTCGTCGACATCGTCGGCTCGACGCGCCTGGCCGTGAACCGTCCGCCGCGCGAGATCGTCGAACTGCTCAACGAGTTCTTCCGAGTGGTCGTCGCTGTCGTCGGACGTCACGGCGGCTTCGTCAACAAGTTCCAGGGTGATGCGGCCCTCGCCATCTTCGGCGCTCCGCTCGACCTCGACGACTTCGCCGGGCGCGCATTGGCCTCCGCACGTGAGTTGCGCGCCGAGCTCTACGAGACCCTCGGCGACACCGACATCGGAATCGGCGTCTCCGCGGGTAAAGCGATTGCCGGTCACATCGGCGCCGAACAGCGCCTCGAATACACCGTCATCGGCGACCCGGTGAACGAGGCCGCCCGGCTGACCGAACTCGCCAAAGACGAACCGACCCGCGTCCTCGGTTCGGCCCGCGCGGTGTTCCTCGCCTCGCACGAGGAAGCCGAACACTGGGAGATCGGTGAGGGCGTCGAGCTGCGCGGACGAGGGATCGAGACCCTCCTCGCACGACCACACATGGCGCCCTACCGCAGGGACTGACCTCGACACCGTCCTCGGGTAGCCCGCCCCGCGCTCCCTGAGACGCCTCGGAGCTTACGGAGGGATGTCACAAGGGGGCCGGCTTCAGTCCTCCGACGGCTCGGCTTTCTTGGCAGCGGTCTTCTTGGCTGTCGTCTTCTTCGCGGCAGCCTTCTTCGCGGTGGTCTTCTTGGCGGTGGTCTTCTTGGCGGCTGTCTTCTTCGCAGCCTTCTTGGCCGGTGCCTTCTTGGCAGCCTTCTTCGCCGCCTTCTTGGCCGGGCCACGGGCACGCCGATCGGCGAGGAGCTCCATCGCACGTTCAGGCGTGATCGAGTCGACCTCGTCGCCCTTGCGCAGGCTGGCGTTGGTCTCGCCGTCGGTCACGTACGGGCCGAAGCGACCGTCCTTGATGACCATCGGCTTGCCGCTGACCTCGTCGTCCTTGCCCAGCTCGCGCAGCGGCGGCGCGGCGGCCTGCCGTCCACGACGCTTGGGCTCGGAGTAGATTTTGAGCGCCTCGTCGAGGGTGATCTCGAAGAGTTGTTCCTCGCTTCCGAGAGACCGCGAATCGGACCCCTTCTTGAGGTACGGCCCATAGCGACCGTTCTGTGCGGTGATCTCGTCACCGGACTCCGGGTCGACGCCGACGACCCGCGGCAGCGACAACAGCTTCAGCGCCTCGTCGAGGGTGACCGTCGAGATGTCCATCGACTTGAACAGCGAACCGGTGCGCGGCTTGGGACCGGCCTTCTTCGCCGCCTTCTTGGCGACCTTCTTCGCTGCCGGTTTGGTCTTCGTGGTGGTGCCGCCGCCCGGGGAGTCCAGCGGGACGACATCGGCGTCGCCGGCATCGCTGCCGCCTGCTCCGGGGGACCCGCCGTCGCGCGGTGTCGGGCCCGCGGGGATGGTGATCGGGGCCTCGCCGTCGTCGTCATCCTCGTCGGACGGCAGGATCTCGGTCACGTAGGGGCCGAAGCGCCCCTCCTTGGCGACGATCTCGTGGCCGGTCACCGGGTCGACGCCCAGTGTGCGACCCTCCTGGGGCGTCGCGAACAGCTTCTCCGCGACGGCCAGGGTCAGCTCGTCGGGGGTGATGTCGGCGGGCAGGTTGGCGCGCTGCAGATCGGGTTCCGCGTCGGCGTCGGTCTTCTTGTTCGCGTTGACGTCGCGCTCGAGATACGGACCGAAGCGGCCGACGCGCACGTAGATCGGACGGCCCTCCTCGTCGTCGAAGAGCCGGATCGAGTTGACCTGTCGTGCGTCGATCTCCTCGAGATTGACGCCGACGAGCTTCTTGAGTCCGCCGTACTGGGCGATGGCCGAGTGCGCGGAGCGTGCTTCGGCGTCACCGGACCGCTCGTCTCCGAAGTAGAACTCCGACAGCCATTTCGTGCGGTTCTCGTTGCCGGTGGCGATCTGGTCGAGGTCGTCCTCGAGGGTCGCGGTGAAGTCGTAGTCGACGAGGCTCTCGAAGTACGCCTCGAGCAACCCGACCACCGCGAAGGCGATCCACGACGGGACGAGGGCGTTGCCCTTCTTCACGACGTAGCCGCGGTCCTGGATGGTGCCGATGATCGAGGCATAGGTCGACGGACGGCCGATGCCCAGCTCTTCGAGCACCTTGACCAGCGACGCCTCGGTGAACCGGGCGGGCGGGTTGGTCGAGTGGCCGTCGGCGGTGAGCTCGATCGCGGTGAGCGACTGTCCCTCGGTCAGCTGCGGCAGCCGGTTCTCGGCGTCGTCGGCCTGGCCGCCGGTCTGCTCGTCGACGGTCTCGACGTAGGCCGACAGGAAGCCGGGGAACGTGATGGTGCGGCCCGACGCGGCGAAGGTCGCACGCTCTCCGGAGGACGCCGTACCCGCGATCCGCAGGCTCAGCGTGGTGCCCTTGGCGTCGGCCATCTGCGAGGCGACGGTGCGCTGCCAGATGAGCTCGTAGAGACGGAACTCGTCGGCCTCGAGCTGTCCGGCGACCTGTCCGGGGGTACGGAAGGTCTCGCCCGCGGGACGGATCGCCTCGTGGGCCTCCTGCGCGTTCTTGACCTTACGGGTGTACTGACGCGGCGTCGGGTGGACGAAATTGTCGCCGTACAGCTCGCGGGCCTGGGCACGGGCGGCGTTGATCGCCGACTCGCTCAGGCTCGTCGAGTCGGTACGCATGTAGGTGATGAAGCCGTTCTCGTACAGCCGCTGCGCGATGCGCATGGTGCGGTCCGAGGTGAACCGCAGCTTGCGGCCGGCCTCCTGCTGCAGCGTCGACGTCATGAACGGCGCATACGGGCGACGCGTGTAGGGCTTCTCCTCGACCGACGTCACCGTCATGGCGGCGCCGCGCAGGCCTGCTGCCAGGCTCTCGGCGCGGTCGGCATCGAGGACGACGACGCCGTCGGACTTCCTCAGCTCACCGGTCGCCTCGAAGTCACGGCCGGTGGCGACGCGCGCCTCGTCGACGTTGACCAGTCGCGCCTTGAACGTCGAGGGGCTGGCATCGGCGCCCGCGTCCATCGTCGCGGAGATGTCCCAGTACTCGGCGGACACGAACGCCATGCGCTCACGTTCACGTTCGACGATGATGCGTGTCGCGACGGACTGCACGCGGCCGGCCGACAGCTTCGGCATGACCTTCTTCCACAGCACCGGCGACACCTCGTAGCCGTAGAGGCGGTCGAGGATGCGGCGGGTTTCCTGGGCGTCGACCAGGTCGATGTCGAGGTCACGGGGGTTTTCGGCGGCCGCCCGGATGGCGGGTTCGGTGATCTCGTGGAACACCATCCGCTTGACCGGGATCTTCGGCTTGAGCGTCTCGAGGAGGTGCCACGCGATGGCCTCCCCCTCGCGGTCACCGTCCGTGGCGAGGTAGAGCTCGTCGACGTCCTTCATCAGCGACTTCAATTCGCTGACGGTGGTCTTCTTGTCCGGCGAGACGACGTAGAGGGGTTCGAAGTTGTCGTCGACGTTCACACCGAGGCGGGCCCAGGGCTGGCCCTTGTACTTGGCGGGTACGTCGGCTGCACCGCGCGGCAGGTCGCGGATGTGGCCCCGGGACGACTCCACGACGTAGTTGGAGCCGAGGTAACCGGCGATCTTGCGCGCCTTGGTAGGGGACTCGACGATCACGAGTCGTCGGATTCCCCCACTAGAGCGGGATGCGGTGCTGGTCTCGGCCACCGGGGCGTCCTTCGTTTGACTGGGTGGAGAACTACTGCCTGCTTGTCGAACAGGTGTGTTCGATGGGTTTGTACCTTATGTATAGCGCCGTTTGCACATCTGAATTCCGTGCCGCAACGCCAAATGTGACCGATTCCGCGCTTCCACGGACGGTTTTCCCAGGTCAGAAAGATATCGATGAGATCGCTAATGTTCGTCCGCAGGTGGCCAATCCGGCACAGCGGCGGCATTGGGCGGAGGACCGACATACTCGTGCAGACGGACGAGCCGCCGGTGCCCGGCGATGCGAAGTGCAGGTGAGTGGCCCCGCGTCCCGACGAGCGTGGGCGCGATTCCGACTCGCATCAGGGCGGTCGCCAGTGCCGCGTGGGTATCGGGGGCGTGTGGGTCCAGACCCAGCTGGTAGCGCCCCGCGTCGGAGTGGCCGGAGGCGATCACCCAGAGTCGCAGCGCCCGGTACGACGGGATCCAGCCGGCCGGCATCGCCTTGACCGCACCGGCCGACCAGGCGCCGTGGAGGGCGTCGAGCTCGTTGCACGACGCGGTGCGAGCCAGCGGGGTGCCCTCATCGGACGTGGTGACCTCCGCATGCAGACCTGACGCCTGCATCTCTTCGACGATCTGCTCCGCACGCCAGCGATCACGGACGACGATCGATACCCGCGTACCGGAATCCGATCGGACAGCCTGTCCGTGCGTCGCGAGCAGACCCGCGAGATCGGAGTACGCGGGCTCCTCGGTCTCCGCGGAGAAAAACGACAACTGGCCCACAGATCGAGGTTAGGTGGTCGGGGGCCCGGAAACCGGCCTTTCCGGCGGCGGCGGTTTGCGTCGGGGCCCACATACCCCCGGACAGCAAACCGCCCCCGGCTCGATGATCGAGACGGGAGCGGTTGTCGGCAAGCTGCGTGTGCAGCTGCGCAGGTGGTCTCAGACCGCGCGAACGCCGGTGGCCTGCGGGCCCTTGGTGCCCTGGCCGACCTCGAACTCCACCCGCTGGTTCTCCTCGAGGGTGCGGAAACCGGATCCCTGGATCTCGGAGTAGTGGACGAACACGTCGTCGGAGCCTTCGTCAGGCGCGATGAAGCCGAAGCCCTTTTCCGCGTTGAACCACTTCACAGTTCCCTGTGCCATGTCTTGCAATCCTTTACATATCAACTGTCGCGACGCGATGGGTCATCACGTCGTGGCCGGTTGACCGCCATACCTCAAAGAGCCCCGCGAAGATCTGCTTCGATCCGCCAAACTAACCTCAGTACCACGGCTGCAACACGCTTGTCGCCCGCCTCGACGGGTTGCGAAAGCTGCGGCCGCACCCAGTCAATCATGTCCGGCCCAGTTGCGATAGTCGCATCAACCAAGATGAGCAAAAACCTCGCCAAACTTCAGCACTACGACATCCGTCGGTAACATCCCGACCTCCCCAGACCTCCCGCGGCGACACCAATTCGAAGAGTTTCCTCCATAAAATGCAGTACTCCACATTCGGGACAGACCTCCTCGCGAGGTCCCTCGCGGGCGCCGACCCCGACCAGTCCCCACTCACCCACCTGTCGGTAATCCCGTCGCGCCCTGCGGCTTTCGCCGACTGGCCGGAGTGGGTACCGAAAGCTCTGCTCGACGCCTACGCGGAGAACGGCATCGAACGTGTCTGGACTCATCAGGCCCGAGCCGCCGACGAAGCATTTCGTGGAAATCACGTTGCCATTTGCACCGGCACCGCATCGGGTAAGTCGCTGTCTTACCAAATGCCGATTCTTTCGACTCTGCTGAATGACAGGAATTCGACAGCGCTATATCTGGCTCCGACGAAAGCACTGGGCGCGGACCAGATCCGGGCGGTGTCGTCGGTCATCGCCGGACGGCCCGAGTTCGGGCACCTGCAGCCCTGCGCCTACGACGGGGACACCGACCCCGAGATCCGGCAGTGGGCGCGCGTGCACTCACGCTGGATCTTCACCAACCCCGACATGCTGCACATCGGCATCCTCTCCCATCACGCCCGGTGGCGTCAGTTCTTCCGCAATCTCCGCTTCATCGTCGTCGACGAATGCCACCACTACCGGGGCGTCTTCGGCTCACACACCGCCCTCGTGATGCGCAGGCTCCTCCGCATCGCCCGCGCGGCCGGGGCCAATCCGACGGTGATCGGTGCCAGCGCGACGGTCGCGCGACCCGCGGAGGCCCTGGGCCGCTTGATCGGTGAGCCCGCGGTCGCGGTGACCGAGGACGGCTCGCCGCGCGGTGAACGTACCGTCGCCTTGTGGGAACCGGACTTCCTGCCGGTGGTGACCGGTGAGAACGGCGCACCGGTCAGGCGCTCCGCGGGAGCCGAATCCGCGCGCCTGCTGGCCGATTTCGTCATCGAGGGAGCGCGGACACTGTGCTTCGCACGGAGTCGCCGCGGGGTCGAACTGACTGCGTTGTCCGCGCGGAACCTCTTGTCGCAGAGTGCGCCCGAACTCGAGTCGAGGGTCGGGTCGTACCGGGCCGGTTATCTCGCCGATGACCGCCGCAAGCTCGAGAAAGCGATCACCGATGGCGAACTCCTCGGGGTCGCGACCACCAACGCACTCGAATTGGGCGTCGACATCAGCGGGTTGGACGCGGTGATCGTCAGCGGCTATCCCGGCACGGTCGCGTCGTTCTGGCAGCAGGCGGGCCGGGCCGGACGGCAGCGTGAGTCCGGTGATTCCCTCGTGGTGCTGGTCGCCCGCGACGATCCGCTCGACACCTACCTCGTGCACCATCCCGACTCGCTGCTCGGCAAGCCGGTCGAGGCCACCGTCACCGACCCGGCGAACCCGTACATCCTCGGCCCGCACCTGTTGTGTGCCGCTGCGGAGAAGCCGCTGTCGGAAGCGGAGGTCGACGCCTGGGAGGCGCGGCCGGTGGCCGAGGATCTGGCGGCGGAAGGGTTACTGCGCAAACGGAAGTCGGGCTGGTACGTCGCCGCCGGCGTCGAACCACACGCCGAGGTCGACATCCGGGGCGGCATCGGCGGACAGGTCTTGATCGTCGACACCACGACCTCGCAGGTCCTGGGCACCGTCGACACCGGGCGCGCGATGTCGACGGTGCATCCCGGGGCGGTGCACATCCATCAGGGCGAGACGTACCTCGTCGACGAACTCGACCTCGATGACGGTCTGGCCCTGGCCCATCCGGAGGACCCCGACTGGACCACGTCGGCGCGCGAGACCACCGACATCTCGATCACCTCGACCCTGGAGAGCCGACGGTTCGGCCCCTTGACCGTTGCCTTCGTGGAGGTCGACGTCACGCATCAGGTGGTCGGGTACCTCCGTACGCTGCGGACCGGTGAGGTGATCGACGCCGTCGAGCTCGACATGCCCGAGCAGACCCTGCACACCCGGGCGGTCATGTACACACTCACGCCGGAGGTGCTGGCCGAGGCCGGGATCGACGAGACACGACTCCCCGGCTCGCTGCATGCGGCCGAGCACGCCGCCATCGGCCTGCTCCCACTCGTGGCGACGTGCGACCGCTGGGACATCGGCGGCGTGTCCACCGACCTCCATCCCGACACCGGATTGCCGACGGTCTTCGTCTACGACGGGTACATGGGTGGGGCGGGCTTTGCTGAGCGGGGGCACTCCGCCTTCCTCACCTGGATCAACGCCACCCGGGACGCGGTCGCGAGCTGCGGATGCGAGAGCGGATGCCCGTCGTGTGTGCAGAGCCCCAAGTGTGGCAACGGTAATGATCCGCTGGACAAAGATGGCGCAGTAGCCGTCCTCGACCTGTTGTCTCGGCAATACTTGGCTCATGCATGACGAGGCATCCGACGGGGGGATCGGAATGAGGCGGCTGGTGACCCGGCCGTCGCGCGCCTTCTTCCTGCTGGCGCGTCCAACCCAGAACACCGACAACCTGCCGTCCTCGATCGGTGAAAGCGATGTGTTCTTCTCCGAGGAGGCGGCACTCGACGCCCTCGACCTTCACTACGGGTGGTGCGCGGCCCGCTCCGGCGGCTTCACCCCTGTGGTGACCACCGCCCAGTGGTATCTGCAGACCGCGATGATCGGCCCGCGGATCACGCCCTCGCTCGGTGAGGTGTATCTCGCCTCCTCCGACGCACAGTCCGGTGAAACCTGGGCGTCCGCGGGCGGGTTCTTGACCGAGGGCGAACTGATCCACTGGTCGTCGTTCGTCCGGGCGGTGCGGCCGTGGATCCCCGTGAACACCGGGACCGATGCCTTCGAGCTCGCCTACCGCGGCGACACCGATGTGCACTTCCACCAATTGTGGTTCGCCCCCATGCAATCGGTGCGGGTCTATCCGAAGCGGATTGTCGTCGACGAGGACAGTCGGAGCTAGCCCCAGGCTGCTACCCGACCGGCCCGGCCCGCGCGGAAGCACCGGCCGATCGCATCCCGAACCTGCCCAGATCGACCGGGACACGGACCGACACCAGCACGTCCTCGCCGTCGATGCGGCACGAGACCACCTCGGCGGACGGACGTTGCGTTGCAGCCAGTGTGCGGGCGGCCGCGCACGGGTCGGACTCCCCCGCGACGTGATCAGCGGCCGCCGCCAGAGCGGACAGGTCAGCGGCCGCCTGGGCACGGTGACGGGCGAGCACGGCGGCACCGACGTAGATCACCATGATCAGAACCGCTGCGAGTGCGGCGATCGCGAACGCGCCCAGCACCGTCGCATTGCCCTGGTCGTCGGACGCCACCCCGCCGACGGCTCTCATGGTTCGACGCCCGGTGCGAAGACCACGTGATCCTCCCCCCGCGGTTCCTTCGCGGCGACGGCCTGCGCCGACACCGCCAGCCCGGGCAGCAACGCCACAGAGGTGCGCACCCGAGCGACGACCCGCTCACCTTGGACCGAGACTGTCACCACCGCCCCCTCCCCCGCCATGCGCTTCGCGACCTCACCCGCCGAATCGTCGCCTGCCGCAGTCAACCGTGCTGCCTCGCGCGCGGCGTCGGTGCAGCGGATCTGAGCCGTCACGCCACCGATCGCACCGACGGCCAGCAGCACCGCGACCACGAGCGCGGCGATCGCGTACGCCGCCTCGACGGTCGCCATCCCGGACTCGTCCCGACCGATCCGAGCCAGACGAATCCTCAACTCACGCAGGCGCATCAGCCCACCGAGGTGTTGAGCGCCTTCCCGATGATGCCGGTCAACGCACTGACGATGTTGTCGCCGGTGATCACCGTGTAAAGGATCGCTCCGAACGCCGCTGCAGCGATCGTTCCGATGGCGTATTCCGCCGTGGACATGCCGTCCTCGTCGGCGATGAGGCGCGTGGCGTGCGCACCGGCACGGTCGAAGATTCGAGAAAGGTTGTGGTTCATGAGTTCTCCTGTCGAGTCAGTCGGCCATCCGGCCCTGCACCTACTTGGACGCATCAGGCGTCCAATCGGATCCACCGATTTCCGGCTCCCGCAAACTCGCCACGAATGGAGCTACTCACGACCCCTGGGGGTGGTGGATCTGCCGAAAAATGGTGGGTTTACTCGACGGCGGAACGCATCTCGCCCGGACGGACGATCAGGCCGACGACCAGACACCCAGCTCGTTGCCGCTCGGGTCGGTGAAGTGGAAACGGCGGCCGCCCGGAAAGTCGTACGGACCGTTGACGATTTCGCCACCCGCCGCACGCACCTTCTCCACCGTGGCGTCGAGGTCCTCGGAATACAGAAGAACCAGCGGGCCGCCTCGGGCGGGCGCCGAATCACCGAGCGCGAGACCACCTGCCTCAGGCGAACCGGCCCCGCCCGGTCCGACGATTCCCGCGTAGCCGGGGCCGTAATCGTTGAAGTCCCAGCCGAATGCATCGCCGTAGAACCTGCGCGCCGCCGTCATGTCGGTGACCGTCAGCTCGACGTAGTCGATCGCGTGATGTCGATGTCCGTTGTCCGCCATGACCCCAGTGTGCTCGCGGGCACCGACAGATGTGAGCGCTCTGCGCGCAAACCCACCACGGATGGAATATCCACCCCCATCGGAGGTAGAGGATCTGCCGAAAAATGGTGGGTTTGCTCGACGACGTCAGAACGCGCCCAGGACCGTCGACGCCAGACCCACCACCACCGGCACGATCCCGAGACAGATGAACGCCGGCAGGAAGCACAATCCGAGCGGGCCACTGATGGCGACGCCCGCTCGTTCCGCCGCGGCCAGAGCATCGTCGTGCGCGCGGCGTCGAACGTCGTCGGCCAGTTCCGCGAGTCCGCCCGCCAGCGACGAACCGGCCCGAGCCGATCGCCTGGCCAGGGCGGCGAGGGCTTCGAGATGGTCGTCGCCCGAGGCCTTCGGGGCGGGATCGGCGTCGAGCAACGCCGACCATGCCGCGTCCGGATCGGCGCCGAGCTGCAGGAGGTCGGCGACGCGCGCGAGTGGCCGGGCGAGCGACGGCGGGGCACGACCGGCGACGACGGCGGCCGCGACTCCCACCGGCAGTCCGGCGCGCAGGCACACGGCGAAGAGGTCGAGGGCGGATGCCACGGCGAAGGGGTCCTCGCGCGGCGGACCGGCACCCAGCCATCGCGGGGAGCGGTCGGGGCCCGGCGGTGGGTCGATGACGCGGTACAGCCTCCAGCGTGGTCCGGGCCAGATCATCAGCCCTGCAGCCAGCGACGCCACTGCGACTGCCACTGCGGTCACCGAGCCAGCACCTTTCCGGTGATCCGTTCGGACCAGGCGACTCCGGCCGCGGCCAAGACCGTCCCGGCCACCAGCAGGATGCCGCCGAGACCACCGCCGAGGAACACCTGGATCGGACCCGCGCCGGTCGCCTGACCCAATGCGATCCCGAGCAGGGGCAGCCCGGCCAGCACCATGGCGGTCGCGCGGGGTCCCGACAAACCCGCACGTGTGCGGTCGGCGAATCCCCGGCGTGACCGGAGGTCGGCTCGCAACGCGGCCAGCATGTCGACCATCGGCAGGCCGTACTGTTCCGCGGTCTGCCAGGCGACTCCGATCCGACGCCACGACGCAGCCCCCGAACCGACATCCGAACCCGGCGTCGTTTCCGGCCCCGGCTCCCCTCCCTCGATCGCCGACCCGCCGAGCGACGCGCGAGACGCCATCGCCTCGAGCCCGTCGGCGATCTCCGAACATCCACGCGGGTCGCCGACCGTGCGGCGGCGCAGTTCGGCGGCGGCGACCTCGCAGGCGTGGACCGGGGGTGCTCCGACGGAGAGCTCCGCGATCATCAGAGACAGCGCCAGCAGCAGATCGTCGAGCTGACGATCGAACTTCTTCTCCGCCTCCCGGCGTCGTCGAATCCACACCACGACGGCCACCACGATCGCAGCCGCGACCGCGGCCGGTAACCCACCGACCACCACGACCGCGGCCGGTGCACCTACGGCGAGCAGCACCGCCGGGTTCGACGACCGGGCGGTGCGGGATCGCCCGACGACCACCCGCAGGCGCCGACCAGCGGGCGGTGGTGACCACAGCAGGACACCGAACCCGAGGGCGGCCAGCAGCGGGGTCAGCGGTGGAATCGACATCATGCCGACAGCCGCCGCGGCGCACACTCGTCCCCGAGCTCGTGGTTGTTGTCGTCGTCGAGTCGGCGATGACTCGCGAGCATCGCGTCGAAGAGGTACCGATGATCGGTGAAACCGCTGTCGCGCAACCAGATCGGAACAATATCGATCCGTCCGTCAGGGGCTCGCCGTACGACGCCGATCTCGACCAGCCCGCGCGACCCGTCGGCCCTGCGCGAGACGCCGAGCACCATCTGCAGGGCTGCCCCCAACTGGCTGTGCAGCGCGTCCCGGCCCATCCCACCCAGTGCGGCAAGGGCTTCCATCCGCGCGGGTACCTCAGAAGTCGAGTTCGCGTGCACCGTACCGGCGCTGCCGTCGTGTCCGGTGTTGAGTGCGGTGAGCAGGTCGATGACCTCGCCGCCGCGCACCTCCCCCACGACGATCCGGTCGGGTCGCATCCGGAGCGCCTGCCGGACGAGTGCCCGCACCGGAACCTCACCCACCCCCTCGACATTCGCCGCGCGCGCCACCAGCCGCACCACTTGAGGGTGCCGAGGCGCGAGTTCGAGGGCGTCTTCGACACACACGACGCGCTCACGGGGATCCATCGCACCGATCAAGGCGTTGAGCAGCGTCGTCTTACCGGATCCCGTACCGCCGATGACCAGAAACGAGAAGCGGTGACGCAAGATCTCCCCGATCATCCCGACCACCTCCGCCGGGATCGTGCCGCTGTCGATCAGACTCGGCAGGTCCTTCGATGCCGACCGCAACACCCTCAGCGAGATACAGGTCCCGTCGGCGGCGAGCGGCGGGATGATCGCGTGTAGACGGACCGTGTATCCGCGGCGGCCGACATTCGACAACTGCCCGTCGACCCACGGTTGGGCGTCGTCGAGGCGACGCCCGGCGCTCAACGCGAGACGCCCCGCCAGACGGCGGACCGATGCCTCGTCGGGAAAACGGATCGTCGTCGTCTCGAGTCCGCGTCCACGGTCGACCCACACGTCGTCGGGTCCGGCGACGAGGATGTCCGCGATGTCGGGTTCAGCGAGGAGGGCCTCGAGTTTGCCTGCGCCGGTGAGTTCGGTCTGGAGGAAGCGGAGTGCCGCGAGCAGGTCGGTGTCGCCGAGTACGCCGCCGGCTTCGGCGCGAATCGCCTCGGCGATGACCGCGGGACTCGGGTCGGCGGCGTCCGCGGCCAGGCGAGACCGGACGCGTTCGAGCAGGTCGTCGTCGGTGCGTCCCGGTGTCACGCCGCCGTCCCCTGCCCGGCGACCCTCGTGTGGACGGCGCGGGCGGCACGACCGAGTGGGCTGCGGGGTCGAACACGCAGCGGGCCGCCCTCGAGCCGGACCGGGAGACGCGGGTCCGGCCGGAATGCAGCGATCAGCGGCAGACCGATCGCGTCGGCGACCTGGGCGGGGCGTAACCCGCCCGGCGACGGACCTCGGATCACCAGTTCGACGGAGACCTCGTCACCGATGAGACGGCCGACGACACGCCGCGCCGCGGCGCAACCACCGACCGAGGGCGCCGAGACCAGCACGACGAGATCCGCCGACGCGATCGCCGTGCGGACGACGGGGGTATCGGCGCGAGGAAGATCGAGCACTACCAGATCTCCATGGGTCTGACCTGCGTCGATGACCGCGGCAACCGCATCCGCTTCCGGTCCGTGGGTCGGGAGACGCTCGGAGGTCAACACCGCGAGACCGCTCTCCGCACGTGGGAGGGCGTGGTGCAGTGCCGTTCCACCGACGACCCCGCCGTCGAGGGTGAGGTCCTGCCAGCGCAGTCCCGGACGCTGCTCGATCCCGAGCAGGAGGTCCGCGCCCGGCGCGACCTCGTCGAGATCGAGCAGCAGGGTGGGGGCTCCCCGCCCGACGCTGGTGAGAGCCACCGCGGCGGCCAGCGTCGACGCACCTGCACCGCCGTGCGCGCCGATGACCGCCACGACCCCGGCAGGCCGGCGTCGTGGCACGCGCACTTCCGTCAACGCCCTGACCAGGCGACTCTCGCCGGACGGCAACGCGGCCGCGTCGGTCGCGCCGAGGTCCATCGCCAACCGCCAGGTGTCGGTCTGTGGTTCGTCGGCGCTGACCAGGATCAGTCCGTCACGACGCGGCGGATGAATGAGGGAGAGGACCGCGATCGCGGCCGGATCGGCAACCACCGCCCGGGCGGTGAGCCACTCCCGGCGACAGTCGTCGGCTCGACCGAACACTGTTCGGTAACCGGCGGCCGCCGCGCAGCGCGCGACGTCGTCGTGCAGGTCCGGGTCGACGAGAACGAGCAAGTCATCGGGCATGCGTCGATGTTGACGCGGAGAAGGCACCATCAGACGGCGTTGGCTGCACCTGTGGAGACAACCGAGCATGCTGTGGATCGAATCCACAGCGTCTCGGACGGGTGGGGTACAACTGATCTCAGGCTGCCGACCCCTAGATAGAAGACAACCCCGGCCAGGGGGGGAGGAGGCCGGGGTTGTCGCGTTTCAGCCCCGGGGGGTCGGGCTGAAAGGCGCCGGTATCAGAACCGGGTACCGACGACTATACACACGGATTCGGATTCTTTGCAAGTACAACAATCCCATTTCGCAAATGTCCGTTCTGCTCTGCCGGACCCCACGACGGCAATACCGGCCACGGCACCGATCGCATTTCCTCAAGGAAGATTGCAGTCGGTGAATTCCGGACGCACCACGACGCCGACTGGCGTCGCGAGCGGCCTCCGCCGCCCTGATCGTCATGACGAACCAGCACCCGGCCGGCAGCTCGAGGGCTCCCGCACGACGCGCTACCCGCACACGCACAGAGCGTCGAGTGCCGGCCTTCGGAGTTCCGAATGCGCTGCCCTGCAGCACTTCCCGCCGATTCGGAGAAGTCGATCAACATTTGGACACCGATCACTTGATGTGACCGCGATCACGGTGTACAACAGTGGTACGGAAGTTCGGAAGGCCAAGCCCGATCCGGAAGAGAAGGACCGAGCCCCCACGCCGAGCACTTCCCAGCACGGGCGGCAAGTACCCACGCGGAGCACGCCGCATAGAGGCAAAAGCGTTGTGCGCCTGCGAAATCGCGACCAGGAGAAACGATCGCCACACTTGATGCGCCACAGCCTTCCCCCGACGGTAGACAGCCCGGGGAGAACGGCCCTGAGATGGCAGCACGTGGACGGTTCGGGCGGCCTGACTCGCGTTCCCTCGCCGAGGCGGTGACCACAACCCACCAAGCACGCTTGGTAACTTGAGTCCGTGCTACGCGGGCGGCAACCTCGTCGGTAACGACAGGGAGGCCGCCCGCAGTGCTGTCCGGGGCCGGAACGTACTACCCCGCCCGGGCCGCATCTGCAATCGACTTCGCCTCCGCTGCACCGGCTTCGAGCGCCTCGCAGCAGAACACGAGCCAGTCCCGCAGTCCGTCCGGACTGCCCGAGGCGAACGCCGCGGACAGCGACCGATACTCCGCCACCCGCTTGAACCAGGTGACCTCCGGGACGCCCAGACAGTGGGGGTCGAGTCCGGTCGCCGCACCGACCAGCCTCGACGCGGCACGTGCGACCACGCCGTTGGCCGTGGGGAACGGCTCGAGCCCGAGAAGCTCCCCGTGCACCACCGCGGTGAGCACCGGCGCCGGCACAGATGTCGCACCGGTTATCAACTGCCCCAACAGGTCGAGACGTTCTGCAACATCCGTCTCAGCGCGCGGTCGGCCGAGCTGATCGGGATCCTCGACCAGGTCAGCCGCCGCCAGAGTGTGTAGCCGCGCAAGCGCCTGAGCAGGGGCGCGTCGGACCACGCCGGTCAGGATCTCGAGGGATTCCCCGTCGAGCGCCTGGGACACACGCATCGCGCCGGCGAGAATCGGATCGTCGAAGTCCCCGTCGCGTCGGAGTTCGACACTTCCCCCGTCGATCGCGGCCGACGAACGACCGGCACGCCACGATGCCTCGGTGGCCGTCTTGTCCCATCCGCGCAGGTTTGCGGGGTGCCGGTGCACCGCGGACAACGCGTCACGCGCCCGGTCCGCCGCATCGGCCACGCCCGGAAGGTCCAGTAGCGGAGCCAGAGGATCGTTGGTCACGCCCCGACGATAGTTGCGCGAACACATCGCGTGTTCTCGGGACCCGATTCCGGAGCCCCGAGGCCATGACGATCGGCTCGCGACGGAAGTGGTTCAACCGACCGACAAAACCGAAACCACATCGAGTGGCTGCGCCGAACCATCAGCGCGCTTATTGTTAGTGACGGTTTCGGACATTTGTCCTAACCCATTCCCGTGGGGTCCTCACGGGCCACACCGACGCTTTCTGCACAATCACGGGCGACCGCTCATCGCGGCGGAGCCGCCGCTCATCGCGAATCGATCACGCTCGGCGGAGCACCGGTACCCGGTTGCAACCTGACGTGACTACGCTCACATCAGCGATCCGTCATCCCGCCGGGTCACCTTTTACTGTGGGTTGACCCGCCGTCGAGAAGCGAAAGGCTCATGTCACCGATGTCTTCCACCACCGTCCAGGCGTACCCGCCGTCCGAGGAGTTCGCCGCGCAGGCCAATGCCTCCGCCGAGATCTACGCCCGTGCAGACGCCGACCGACTCGAATTCTGGGCGGAACAGGCACGCCGTCTCGATTGGGCCACCGACTTCACCGACACCCTCGACTGGTCGGACGCCCCGTTCGCCAAGTGGTTCGTCGGCGGCAAGCTCAATGTCTCGGTCAACTGCGTGGACCGGCACGTCGCCGCAGGCAAGGGTGATCGTGTCGCCATCCACTGGGTCGGCGAACCCGGCGACACCCGCGACCTCACCTACAGCCAGCTGCTGGCCGAGGTCAGCAAGGCCGCGAACTACTTCGCCTCGATCGGCCTGGAGGCCGGCGACCGCGTCGCCATCTACATGCCGATGGTTCCCGAGGCCCTGATCTCGATGCTCGCGTGTGCGCGTCTCGGACTCACCCACTCGGTGGTGTTCGCCGGCTTCTCGTCGGGCGCGTTGCGCTCCCGCGTCGACGACGCCGAGGCGAAGCTCGTCATCACCACCGACGGCCAGTACCGCCGCGGTGAGCCCGCTCCCCTCAAGACCCACGTCGACGAGGCGCTGGGCACCGGCGTCGACGCCGCGAAGTCGGTCGAGAAGGTCCTCGTCGTCCGTCGCACCGACCACGACCCCGACCTGAACTGGGTCGAGGGGCGCGACGTGTGGTGGGAGGACACCGTCGACCAGCAGTCCGACGTCCACGAGCCGGAGGCGTTCGACTCCGAGCATCCGCTGTTCCTGCTCTACACCTCGGGCACCACCGGCAAGCCCAAGGGCATCGTCCACTCCTCCGGCGGCTACCTGACCCAGGTGAGCTACACCTTCCACTACGTCTTCGACCACAAGGAAAGCCGGGACGTCTTCTGGTGTGGCGCCGACATCGGCTGGGTGACCGGCCACTCGTACCTCGTCTACGGCCCGCTCTCCAACGGCGCCACCGAGGTCGTCTACGAGGGCACCCCCAACTCGCCCAACGAGCACCGCCACTTCGAGATCATCGAGAAGTACGGCGTCACCATCTACTACATCGCCCCGACCCTGATCCGCACGTTCATGAAGTGGGGCCAGCAGATCCCCGAAGCCCACGATCTGTCGTCGATCCGCCTCCTCGGCAGCGTCGGCGAGCCGATCAATCCCGAGGCGTGGAAGTGGTTCCGCCAGGTCATCGGGGGCGGCAAGGCACCGATCGTCGACACCTGGTGGCAGACCGAGACCGGCGCGATCATGATCTCGCCGCTGCCCGGTGTGACCGAGACCAAGCCCGGCTCGGCGATGAAACCGCTGCCCGGCATCAGCGCGAACATCGTCGACGACGCGGGCAAGCCCGTCAGCGCAGGCGAGCAGGGCTACCTCGTCCTCGATCAGCCGTGGCCGGCGATGCTGCGCGGCATCTGGGGTGACGAGGAGCGTTTCCGCGAGACCTACTGGTCCCGATTCGCCGACCAGGGCTGGTACTTCGCCGGTGACGGTGCCCGCTACGACGAGGACCACGCCCTCTGGGTCCTCGGCCGCGTGGACGACGTGATGAACGTGTCCGGCCACCGCATCTCGACCGCAGAGGTCGAGTCGGCCCTCGTCGGCCACTCCGGCGTGGCCGAGGCCGCGGTCATCGGCGCCGCCGACGAGACCACCGGTCAGGGCATCGTCGCCTTCGTCATCCTCCGGGAGGGCGTCGAGAACACCGGCGACGAGCTGATCGCCGAGCTGCGCCAGCAGGTGTCGGTGGAGATCTCCCCGATCGCCAAGCCGCGCGAGATCAACGTCGTGCCGGAGCTGCCCAAGACGCGATCGGGCAAGATCATGCGGCGCCTGCTCAAGGATGTCGCCGAGGGCCGCGAGCTCGGCGACACCTCGACGCTCGTCGATCCTGCGGTCTTCGAGGCGATCCGGGCGAAGAAGGCCTGATCCTTCGAGACGCTCACTCCACGAGGGAACGGACAGCGTCGTGCGCCACCGGTGAACGCCTCACCGGTGGCGCATCGCGCGTTCCGGGCCACTTCATCGACGCCTCGCCGGGTGGGCCGCCACCTCGCGAGCCCGCGCATGGCAACATATGGCATCAGCCGAACAACGGAGGATTCTGTGAGCCCCAACGAGCACGGCCTGCCCGAAGCGGGCCGGGACTCCGTCCCATCGATCCCCCGGGACTCCGTCCCCTCGATCCCCCGGGACTCCGTCCCCTCGATCCCACTGTCCGACGCGAACGCCGGCCCGAACGGTGAGCCGAGTATCGGGAGCCTGGTCAAGGACGCCACCGCGAGTGTCTCGACGCTGTTCCGGTCCGAAGTTGCCCTGGCCAAGGCCGAACTCGTCGGTGAGGCCAAGAAGGCGGGCGCGGGAACGGGTCTGCTGATCGTCGCCGGCGTGATGGCGCTGTACTCCAGCTTCTTCTTCTTTTTCTTCCTGGCCGAACTGCTCGACGAGTTCGTGTGGCGCTGGCTGGCGTTCCTCATCGTCTTCCTGATCCTGGTCGTGGTCACCTGCGTCGCAGCCCTCGTCGGGTACATCTTCTTCAAGAAGGTCCGTGGCCCGAAGAAGACGATGGAGTCCGTCAACGAGCTGTCCTCCGTGCTGCCCAACCGCGGCTCCGACCATTCGCAGGCCCCGGCGCATCCGAGGATTCCTCCCGCCCGCGAGGGCTGAGCATTGAGCGAGGCACCTGACCCCTCGAGCGTTCGTCTTCCCGGCGACTGGGAGCACCTCGACGTCCGCGCCAACGGTGTCCGGTTCCACGCAGTCGAGCCGGCGGGGCTCCCCACCGGCGACCGGCCGCTCATACTGCTGCTGCACGGCTTCGGCGAGTTCTGGTGGAGCTGGCGACATCAGCTGAGAGCACTCAGCGCGGCCGGCTTCCGGGCCGTCGCAGTCGACCTGCGCGGCTATGGCGACACCGACAAGCCACCGCGCGGCTACGACGGCTGGACCCTGGCCGGCGACACCAACGGTCTCGTCCGAGCTCTCGGACACACCAGTGCGACACTCATCGGGCACTCCGACGGCGGCCTGGTCTGCTGGGCGACAGCGACCCTGCATCCCCGCGTCGTCGACCGGATCGTCGTCCTCGCCTCGCCTCACCCGCGGGCACTGCGCCGGCGCGCGCTACGTGACCGGGCACAGCGATCACAATTCCTGAAGCCCTTCCTGCGCAACCAGATCCCGCGCCTCGGAGAGCGGCAGGTCACGCGGGACGACGCGGCGTTCATCGCCGACTACTTCGCACAGCGCTCGTCGCCGGCCTGGCGCGCCGAACCCGACTACGCGCAGACGGTCGAACTGAACCGGTCGGCGATGCTGATCCCGTATGTCGCGCATTGCAGTCTGGAGTACCGGCGCTGGGCATTCCGCTCCCAGTTCCGGCCCGACGGAATGCGTTTCATGGAGCTCATGGACCAACGGCTGCATCTGCCGGTACTCGCGCTACGCGGCCGCGACGACCCGTACATCCTGAACGACGCCATGGCCGACGGCCACCGGTGGGCGGCGCACCAGACCTACCGGCAGATCGAGGGCAGCGGACACTTCGTGCACCAGGAACAGCCCGCGGTGGTGACCGAGGCGATCCTCGACTTCCTCCGTACGAAACCGGAAGCGACCAACGACGTCGCCGCGAAGAAAGCCCGGCGGATCAGGCCAACACGCACCTCTTGGTACTCACGCGATCGCTTCGCCGCTCGGATTCGTCGAAGTCGGCACGCACCTGACGGGCGGTGAGCACGAAGCCGGTCTCGTCGGCCGCGTTCTCCGCCGCACCGAACACGACGCCGAGCACCTCGCCTTCTGAGTTCAGCAACGGCCCACCGGAATTGCCCTGCCGGATCGAACCGCGGACCGCATAGACCTCACGCGTGACCTGGCCGGTCCGGTAGATGTCGTCACCGGTGTGCATGAACGTCGACCGCACCCGCAGCGGACTGATGTAGAACGGACCGGCCTCCGGGAAGCCGAGCGCGATGGCGTCGTCGCCGGTCGATGCGGGCCGTGACGCGAACTTCAGGGCGGGGGCCCGCAAGCCCGGGACATCGAGGACGGCGATGTCGTTGTCGCTGTCGAAGAGGACGACCTTCGCGGGCAACCGTGCCCCGGTCGAGGTCTCCACCTCCAGACGCTCGGTCCCGGCCACGACGTGGGCATTGGTCATCACACGCTCGGGTGAGACGACGAAGCCGCTGCCCTCGAGGGCCTGACGGCAACTGGGTGCGACACCTTCGATCTTGACGACGCTCGGCCTTGCCTGGCGGACCACGGGCAGGCCGGCCAGTGCCGGGTCCGGAGGGTCGACGTTGGTCGACGGCGAGCTCACGAACGGGAACTTGGGAAGCCCCGAACTGTCGAGGAGGGCCTTGAAATCGCCGGGCAGATCGTTGACCCACTGCGGCGACAGCACCTCGACGCCGGTCAGGATCTTGGAGTCCCGCACCGCGCCGGCGATCGCCGGGTCGGCGGAACCGCGCAAGGGGATCGCGAGCAATCCCGCCGCCAGGAGAACGGCCACCACCTGGAGTATCGAACCGACGCCGCTGTCGATGGCCCGCAGCCCCGGCGACCGGATGCCGCCACGTGCGGCGCGACCCAGCACCATGCCGGCCACCTCACCGATGACCACCAGCACGACGAGGACGAGGATCCCGACGAGTACACGAACCTGTAGGTCGTCGAACCGCTCGATCAGATGTGGCGCCAGCAACAACCCGGCCACCGCACCCAGCGCAACGCCGATGAACGCCAGCGCTGAGGCGACGGCACCGGATCGGTAACCGCTGATCGCCGCGAGGAGCGCGATGCCGATGACGATGACATCGACCCAGGTGGAGCCCGTCATCAGCCCGCACCCGGTTCGCCATGGGTGTCCGGGTCGACCATCCCGCGCGGATGGACGGCGCTGAATCCCGATTCCTGACGGTTGCCGGCGCGTTCGATCATCTCGTCGAGCGGCCGGATGTCGTTCTTGTCCCAGGGCCTGTCCCAGCCGGATGCCTCGCTGATGGCCGCGATGAGTCCGCCGGTGAAACCCCAGACCAGCAGACCGTCGACGAAGAAGGCCGGCCCCTGATAGAGGCGACCACCCATCACCGAGCGACGCACCTGGAAGCGGTTCTCGGGCGCGAGGAGCTCACGCAGGTTGATGCGGTCGACGCGGGCGGTCTCGCCCGGGTCGACGACGCGGACCTCACTCGGCTCGTGCCACCAGCCGATGACCGGCACCACGTCGAAGCCCGACGGCGGGACCGGAAAGGTCGGCAGGCTGGCCAGGATGTGCACGCCCGATGCATCGAGTCCCGTCTCCTCCCGGGCCTCGCGCAGTGCGGTGCCGACCGGGAAGTCGTCACCCGGATCAGCGGCACCACCGGGGAATGCGACCTGCCCGCTGTGCTGACGAAGCGTCGACGCACGTTCGGTCAGCAGCACCTCGGCATCGGCCGGAACGCCGCCGGGATGATCGTCGGCGGCCTCCCAGGAACCGGAGAACAGCACGAGGACCGCAGCCGCGCGACGGTCGCGCAGAAACATCTGTGCCCATCGCGTGCGGTCTCCCCCACGATTGTTGACGCTCTCGGAAACGGCGGCGACGTCGCTGGTCAGCAGATGCAGCCACGGCGGGATCTCGTCGTGATGTACGAGCGGACCGACGTGCGGGTGATCGTTCATACCGTCACGTCCAGGTACTCCTCGACCGCGTCGGCGATCTCCTGCGGACTGTCGAACACCCCGGGATACACCTTGGCGATCGAGCCGTCGGGACGCAGGAAGACGGTCGACGGGAAGACGCGCGGCGCGGTGATGGCGGCGGCCACCCGGCCGTCGGGATCGAGCACGGACGGCAAGCGAACTCCGATCTCGGTGAGCAGTGTCAGCGGGAAGAACGGGTTGGTCCCGCCCTCCTTGGCATGGAGTGCCAGCACCGTGACGCGGTCGCCGGCGCGAGCCGCGAATTCCTCGAAGTAGGGCAACTCGGTCTTGCAGGGTCCGCACCATTGCGCCCACACGTTGATGACGAGCGGCTTGCCCGCGGTGGCTGCGCCGATGTCGTACGGCGCGCCGGTCCCCAGACACGGTTCGACGATCCCGGCCAGGACCGAACCCGGGCTCTCCGGCAGTCCGGTGACCGGGCAGTCGGCGAGCGCCGCGTCGGTGCGTGCCTTCGCCACGCGCGCCTCGTCGACCGGCGCGTCCAAGGGCCGGAGACCGCTGGCCGACGGCGGTGCGCCCGTGGTCGGCGATGGGGCGTCGCCACGCGGCCAGATCGCGACGATGAGCGCGACCATCACGATGACGAAGACGAGGGTCCAGCGCGCAGCGGCCGGGAAGCGGGAGGCCGGGGGCGCGGGAGGTCGGGGGGAATCGGCGGGCTGCGGAGTCGCCGGTTCGCTGGTGGTGTCGTTCACGGCGCGGCGAGTCCCGCCAGTCGGAGCAGGTGGTCGGTCTCCGGGCCCTTGACCAGTGCGGCGGCCTCGGCCTTGTCCATCGGACCCGTGCCCACCGCGGGGCAGTCCTTGGCGAGGATGCACACGCCACAGGCCGGTTTGCGGGCATGGCACACACGCCGGCCGTGGAAGATCACGCGGTGTGACAGGTCGGTCCACTCCTTGCGCTCGATCAGCTCGCCGACGGCGTGCTCGACCTTCACCGGGTCCTCTTCCTCGGTCCACTGCCAGCGCCGGACGAGTCGTCCGAAGTGCGTGTCGACGGTGATGCCGGGGATCCCGAAGGCATTGCCCAGGACGACGTTGGCCGTCTTGCGGCCGAAGCCGGGTAGCGACACCAGGTCCTTCAGGTTGTTCGGGACCTCGCCGTCGTAGCGCTCGACGAGGGCCTGGCCCAGTCCGATGATCGAGTTCGCTTTGTTCCGGTAGAAGCCGGTGGAGCGGATCATCTCCTCGAGTTCGGTGCGGTCGGCCTCGGCGTAGTCGCGGGCGGTGCGGTACTTCGCGAACAGCGCCGGGGTGGTCTGGTTGACCCGCACGTCGGTGCACTGCGCCGACAGGATCGTGGCCACCGACAGCTCGAGTGGGTTGGTGAAGTCGAGTTCGCAGTAGACGTGCGGAAACGCGATCTTGAGGGTGCGGTTCATCCGTCGCGCGCGTCGGACCAACCCGAGGGGGGTCTCCTGCTTGCGTGCCGGGGCCTGACCCACCGACGCAGCCTTCCGTGCGCTCACGTGATTCAGGTTAGCGATGTGCTGGGCGAACTCCGCTCATCACGGCCCACGACGGTCGCGCCGAACCGTGGGGTCGGCGGCATCACCCCAGGTCAAGGACCTCATCACGACGGCGGTGTGAGCTACGTGGCTCGACGGGCCGAGATGAGGGACACAACCTACGGTCAGGTAACAAGTCAGTGACGTCGTCCCGTCCGATGAGGATTCTGCGCGGCCGATTGTGTTTACTTGTCCCCATGCATGGTCTCGCAGCACTGCTGTTCCCGGCGGTACTCATGCTCTTCGCCATGGGCATGGACAAGGTGCAGGCCCGGATCGACCGCGTGTCCGTCTCCAACGACGACGTCGACGAATTCATCGACCGCACGGGGTCCCAGAACGCCGGTAAGCCGCCTCGCGATCCCGCACCCGCCGCACTCCACGAACTTCGGCCCCACCGCTTCCCCGGCCACGAACCGGCGACCGCCGATCACGCCGCCTCGCCGCAGCGGGCCAGCTGATCCACCGGTTCCCTGCTCACCGTCCGGTCCGCCCGGACGCGTCTTTTGCGGTGTTCTCCGGCCGATCGCGGCCGCTGATCGCCGAACCCGGGCATCTCGTCGGTCAGACACACACTCATTGCACCGTCAGTGACCCATTCAACACATATGCTGGTGCGCGGGGTAGCGTATCCAAGGGCGCGATCTCACACGTGGCTGTAGCAAAGATTTCGAGAAAGGTTCCCTAGGTGGAAGAAGTACTGGCGCGGGCAGGCATATTTCAGGGCGTCGAGCCCTCTGCCGTCGCGGCGCTGACCAAGCAGCTTCAGCCCGTGGATTTCCCTCGTGGACACGTGATCTTCCATGAAGGCGAGCCCGGTGACCGGCTCTACATCATCATGTCCGGCAAGGTGAAGGTCGGCCGACGTTCACCCGACGGCCGCGAGAACCTGCTGACGATCATGGGACCGTCGGACATGTTCGGCGAGCTCTCCATCTTCGACCCGGGCCCCCGCACCTCGTCGGCGACGACGGTGACCGAGGTCCGCGCGGTGTCGATGGACCGTGACGCCCTGCGCGCGTGGATCAAGGATCGTCCCGAGATCGCCGAGCAGCTGCTCCGCGTGCTGGCCCGCCGTCTGCGCCGCACCAACAACAACCTCGCCGACCTGATCTTCACCGACGTGCCCGGTCGCGTCGCGAAGCAGCTCCTGCAGCTCGCGCAGCGATTCGGCACCCAGGAGGGCGGCGCCCTGCGCGTCACCCATGACCTGACCCAGGAAGAGATCGCCCAGCTGGTCGGTGCCTCGCGCGAGACCGTGAACAAGGCACTCGCCGACTTCGCCCAGCGCGGGTGGCTGCGCCTGGAGGGCAAGAGCGTCCTGATCGCCGACTCGGAGCGCCTGGCGCGTCGCGCACGCTGACGAACCACAAGAGCCGCTCGTTCCTCCGGGAGCGAGCGGCTCTTGCTTTCGGCCTCAGGCCTCGCGCAGGTACTCCAGCTGCGCCTTCACCGACATCCGCGCCGCCGGCCACAGCTTCTTGTCGACGTCGGAGTACACCCGGCGCACGACCTTCATCGGCTTCGCCTCGTGTGGAGAGACGCCCATCGCGTCGAGTGCGGCGACGATCTGATCGATCCGCTCCTCGCGATGGGTCTTGTAGAAGCGGGCGACCGGCACGAGATCCGGATGGTCGGGGCCGTGTGCCGGGAGCAGCGCCGCGCCTTCACCTTCGACGATGAGCCGGTTCAGCGAGTTCAGATAGTCCCGCAGCCCGCCGTCGCTCGGGTCGAGCACGGTCGTGCCGCTGCCCAGGATGGTGTCGCCGGTGAGCACCGCACGCCGGTCCTCGTGCTCGACGAGGAAACTCACCGAGTCCCCGGTGTGTCCGGGCGTGTGCAGCACCGTGATCCGCAGGCCGGCGACCTCGATGACCTCGCGGTCGCGCAGGGGCTCGGCATTCCGGCAGAACTTCTCCAGACGGGCGCGCACGGGTGCACCCGTGCGCTTGTGCAGACGGGCCACACCGCCGGTGTGGTCGAAATGCCGGTGCGTGATCAGGGTGAGCGCGACGGGGAGCTCCGCAAGGCGTCGGGCGTGGTGC
The DNA here is from genome assembly GCF_024733855.1 of Gordonia sp. GONU. Lineage (NCBI taxonomy): Bacteria > Bacillati > Actinomycetota > Actinomycetes > Mycobacteriales > Gordoniaceae > Gordonia > Gordonia sp. GONU. The sequence goes on along the minus strand of NZ_JANRHB010000026.1, from coordinate 18,381 downwards.
TTGTATTTCGGTGGACCGGGATCGACGACGACGCACTCGTCACTGCCCGGTGCGCGCAACACGTAGGTGTTGGTCCCGTCGAGCTCCATCATCCCGGAGTTGTCGCACAACAGGACCGACGCGAAGGGGGTTATCTCTCGGAGCACCCCGTAGGCGGGGTGGACGGCGGCGTCATCGTTCGGGGTGCTCATGGTGTCCGAGCCTATCGACTGACGACGGCCCCGGTCACACCGCTCGACCAGCCGCACACCGGCGGGTGCGAATATCGGCGTGGTACCCGCCGGTGATACCCGAGCCGTCCGGGTCCGGCACGACTGGATGCCGAAACCCGGACGGGTTGCGCGTCGATGCCGGGTGTCACAAGGAGGAGACGATGTTCTCCATAGTGGTGATCTCGCGCTGCTGGGTATCAGCGATGCCGCGAGCCATGGCGACAGCCTCGGGATTCTGTCCGGTGTCGATCTCGGTGCGCGCCATATCGATCGCGCCGCGGTGATGTCTGATCATGTGTGTCAAGAACAAGCGGGAGGCGTCGACGCCTTGAGCGTTCCGCAATGCGGTCATGTCCTCGGCAGACATCATCCCGCTCATACCGCCACCGCCCGGCATCGAGGCGGACCCCGGCATCGAGGCGGGCCCGGGCATCGAGGCGGAACCCGGCATCGAAGCGGAACCCGGCATGCCGTGCCCGGGCATTTCCATCCCGGGTGACGGCATCGGCATGTTCGGGCTGGTTGTCGTGGAACCCGTGGTCCGGCCCCAAAGTACCAACCAGCTCCGCAGCTGTTCGATCTCAGGCCCCTGCGCAGCCTTGATCTGCTTCGCCAGCTCAGACACCCGAGGATCGATGCCCTGCTTGGCCAGGATGATGTCGCTCATCTCGATGGCCTGTGAGTGGTGCGGAATCATCTGCTCCGCGAAGTTCACATCAGCCTGATTGTGGTCGGCGGCGGCCACGGCGGAAGTAGCAGTGCTCACCTTCGGCGACGTAGCTGTATGAGTCGACTGATCGCTGCCGGAATCGCTGCAAGCTGCCAGAGTGAGTGCCGCGGCGACCGCCACGACCCCGGCGGCCAGGGACTTCTTTCTCACCAGTACCTTCCTTCCTTCGTCCGCCACGCGGCGAACGACCCGAGCCCTCCGAACGCATCTTCCCGCCGGCCGGCTCGTCTGCGTCCGAGCTTGCCGGTCCGACCTGGTGACCACCCGAGCATTGGGTGAAGTTTTCGTCAACACCGCGCCTGCAGGACGGCGCCCCTAGGGTCCGTCAACGTCGATAGTCGAGTCGGGTCATCATTCCGGATTCTTGGTGGTACCCGTTATGGCAGTGGAGCATCCAACTGCCGGGATTGTCAGCCACAAGATCGACGGCCACACGTTCCATCGGCCGCACGATCACGGTGTCCTTCCGGGGGCCAGGTGTGCCGTCGACTCTGACGACCTGGAATGTGTGCCCGTGCAGGTGCATCGGATGCCACATCATCGACGTGTTCGTGAAGGTCAGTCGTGCACGCTGGCCCTGCTCGATGGCCAGCGGCTCCGCCTGGTCGTAGGTGCGGCCGTTGATCGTCCACCGATAGCTCATCATGTCGCCGGCGAGGTCCACCGCAAGACCCACGTCCGGAGGCCCCTGCGGGACCATCACCTCGCGGGTGGCGACGAAGCTGTCGACGGTTCCGACCTGCCCGTCCAACTCGCGGGGACGCGCGGTCGGATCCGGCGCAGACCCGATACCCGTGCGGAACACGGCGAACGCCTGAGCATTCTTCCCTTCCGCGACTGCGACGAGCGGGAAAACCCCCGTTTCCGCAATAACCACGACGTCGTACCGTTCCCCCATCCCCACCAGCAGAGCGTCGGCGGTAGTGCGCTCAACCGGGAAGCCGTCGGTATGGGTCACGGTCATTCGGTGGCCCCCGAGAGCGACACGGAACGCGGTGTCGGCGCCGGCGTTGATGATCCGGATCCGAACCCTCTGGCCGGGGCGGGCGTCGAACAATGCCGGCGCTGAGGGGATTCTCCCGTTGATGAGGTAGTAGGGGTACGCGACATCGCCCGAGTCGCCACCGAGCAGCGCGCTCGTACCGACCCGTCCGGACATCCCATCGCTGCCGGATTGCGAACCGCCCGAGGTGCTGGAGTGCCCCATCCCGCCCATGCCGTGCATGTTCATCCCGGATTGTCCCATCGACCCCACGCCCCCGCGTCGAAGGTCCTCGAGGATCTGCTGTGGGGTGCGGTCTACACCGTCAGTCCAGTCGTCGAGTACGACAATCCACTCGGCGTCGTAGGACAGCGGCTCGTTCGGGTCATCGACGATGACGGGGAAGTAGAGTCCGTAGTCGGTCTGCATTCCCGTGTGCGGATGTGCCCAATACGTACCGGCATGGGGGACCGAGAACTGGTACGTGTATACCTCGCCGGCACCGATATCCCTGCTTGCCGGGGCGGCGCCGTCCATGTCGTTGCGCAGGGCGATCCCGTGCCAGTGCAGCGATGTCGAATGGGGCATCTTGTTGTGCACGGTCACGGCCAGTTCATCGCCGATGCTCGCCCGGATGATCGGGCTCGGCACGGTGTTCCCGTAGGCGAACGAACGGACGTCCCGGCCGCCGAGGTCGATGTCGACGAGCTGCGGTGTCACTTCGGCAGTCACCGTTCGCCCAGTATGCGGCTGTCTGGCCTCGGCTGCGGAGACCGCGCTCCGATCAACACCGGGTGACGTGGTTGTGCTTGTCGAGGTCGTATCGGCACCGCAGGCGGTCAGCGCGAGGCCGCCGAGCCCTACCGCTGCCGCACCGAGGAATGCGCGCCGGCTGAAATGACGACCGGTATTACCGAAGGTTGTCATGGAACATCTCCTGAATGGTTCGGTGTCGCTTCACCGGGCGCAGGTGTCGGCGGGAAGTTTCACTCTGAAGCGGGATCCTGCGCCTGGGCCAGTGCTGTGGGCGGTGACGGTGCCGCCATGGGCTTCGACGAGCGCGCGGGCGATGGTCAGGCCGATCCCGCTGCCGCCTTCCACGCGGCCGCGGGCGGTATCCGCGCGATAGAAGCGATCGAACAGATGCGCCAGGTGCTCGGAGGGTATGCCCTCGCCGGAGTCGGTGACGGTGATCTCAGCCCACCCGTCGGACGTAGCGGTGGAGGCAACAGTGACGGCACCCCCGGTAGGGGTGTGTCGGAGAGCGTTGTCGAGCAGGTTCCCGAGGACCTGTCCGATTCGCACCGGATCGACTGTGACGGTGACCGTCTCGGCCATGTCGCCAATCAGTGCGACGCCATCGGCGGCGTATCGGGCGGCACAGACACGGATCGCCGCTTCGACCAGGGCGCGCGTGTCGGTGCGCACCGGGTTTATCGCCAGCTGGCCTTCCTCTGCGCGGGAGACGGCCGTGATGTCCTCGGCGAGTCGACCGAGGCGTGCAGTACTCGCACGCAGAATCCCGAGTGTCTCCGCGTCGGGGAGCCGAATTCCGTCCTCGAGCGCTTCGAGGTGCGCGTCGAGAGTCGCCAGGGGTGTGCGCAATTCGTGGGCGAGGTCGGACAGCATTCGGCGGCGCGTGGTCTCCACCGAGTCCAACCGTTCGGCGAGCTGGTTGAATGTCACTGCAAGCTGGTCGAATTCGCTGCCGAGCCCGGGTCCGGTGAGTCTCACTGCGTAGTGGCCGCCGGCGATCTCGGTGGCCGACGCGGCGACCGCAATGATCGACAGCTGCACACGGCGGGTGAAGTACCAGCTCACGGCCAGGGCCATCAACGCAGAGACGACCAGTGCAATCGCCAATGAGATGATCATCGCTGACGTGAACGCAGCCTCCACGTGGGTTGCCTCGGTCGAGGGGTGCTCGAAACCGGCCTGCTGCAGGTGATTGTGGAACAGCCGCGGAGCGACAGCGGCGGCGACCAGCCAGGCGCTGACCGCGCCACCCACGATGACCATTGCCTGCGCGGCCAGCAATCGGGTGCCGAATCCCGATCCACGGCGTGTCGCTGCCGTCGCGCGGGACCTGGCGGTCATTGCCCTGTCCCCATGCGATATCCGACGCCGCGCACTGTGCGTACGAACATTCCGCGGGTGGCGTCGTCACCGAGCTTGCGACGCAGATGTCCGATGTGCACGTCGACCAGGTGTTCGTCGCCAACCCAGCTCGGCCCCCACACCGAGGCGATCAACTGAGCCCGGGTGAACACCATGTTCGGGCGTTCGGACAATGCGACGAGGATGTCGAATTCGGTGCGAGTCAAAGCGATCGGGGTCTCACCCACCTCCACTTCGCGGGCGCCTTGATCGATTGTCAGCGTCCCGAACCTGCGACGCTCCGGCGGCGTGGTCATGTCCGTCGGCGCGGCGACCCCGACCGCGGCCCGGGGACGGCGCAGCATCGCTTGGATTCGGGCGATGAGTTCGCGTGGGCTGAACGGTTTGGTCATGTAGTCGTCGGCGCCGACGGACAGACCGACCAGGGTGTCGACTTCCTCGGCGCGGGCGGTGAGCATGACTATGTAGGCGTCGGAGAAGGTACGCAACCGGCGACACACCTCCACCCCGTCCAGCCGGGGCAGGCCCAGATCCAACACCACGACGTCAGGATCGACCTGTCGCGCGCCATCGATGGCATCGATTCCGTCGTGCACGATCGTGACGTCGAACCCGCCTCGCTCGAGGTACGTACCCACCACCGTCGCCAGCGGTATCTCATCTTCGACCACCATGGCCCGCAACCCGGTGGGCGGGTTCACCGAAACCGGACCCGGAGCGGGGAAGAACTGATCGGGATCGGATGCCATGCCTCCATCGTGGCGACCGACGCGGCTCGTGGCGACATTCTTCAGTGAACCTTCATCGAACGCCTATCCCGGCATCGGGTCCCACCTCCAGTGTTGAACACAGAATCTCGGGGAGAGGAGTGGCCATGGCGTGGGGATCAGGCCTCATGGCCGGGGGCGGCTGGGTAATGCTGCCGGTCGTCATGGTCATCTTCTGGGCGGTGGTGATATTCGGGATCGCTGCACTGTTTCGCACCGGTCGCCACCGAGAAGATTCCGGTGCGGACAGGTCGGATGACCCGCTGCAGATTCTCGAGGACCGCCTGGCCTTCGGCGAGATCGACGCCGAGGAATACCGGGCCCGCCGGCAGGTGCTCCGGCACCGCCACAGTGACGGTGGCCCAGATGAACAGTGAGAACGGCTCGCATCGTCGCGACAACGAGAGGACCGGCCTCGAGACCACAAGCCGCAGAAGACATCGGCAGGTCATGATCGCCTGCTGTCTACCGGTGCTGCTCGTCGCCGCCGCGCTCGTGCTGAGCGCTCCTGTGTCCACCGGAGCCCTGCTCTTGATCGTGCCCTGCGTAGCCATGCTGGCGATGATGGTGTTGCCACGCCACACCCATTAGGCCGAGCACGACCGGGGCACCGGCTGACTTCGAATACCACGGAGAGACAAAGCTTCTCCGCGCTGATGAGGAGGGAGAGCACACATGGGCAACACCGTCGTGGTCGAGGTGGGGGGACTGCACTGGGCAACCTCTGCGTCCACGATCGAATCGGTGCTGGGCCGGCGCCCGGGGGTGCTCTCGGTGATCGCGAACCCGATGAATCAGACCGCTACCGTCACTTACGACCCCGACCGCACCTCGGTGTCGCAACTCGCGGAATGGGTACGGGACTGCGGCTATCACTGCGCGGGCCGTTCGGTACCCGACCATGTGTGCGACCCGATGACCGAACCGCGCCCGGCCGGTCATCTCGCACCCCAGGGGCACGCAGAACACCACGCGGCCGTCGTCAGCCCCGTTCCCGAGGCACGTGCCGAGCACGCCCCGCAGGAGATGATGAGCCACGGGGACCACGGGGAGATGTCGATGGACGCGATGGTCCGTGACATGCGCGAGCGCTTCCTCGTCGCTCTGGTGCTGTCGATCCCGATCATGCTGTGGTCGCCGATGGGGCGCGAGATGATCGGGTTCACGGTGTCCGCGCCGTTCGGGCTTCGTGACGACGTGTTCTCGCTCCTGCTGAGTCTGCCGGTGATCTTCTACTCGTCGTGGATCTTCTTCGCTGGCGCCTACCGGGCACTTCGGGCCCGGACCTTGGACATGATGGTGCTCGTGGCCGTCGCGATCGGCACCGGCTGGCTCTACAGCGTCGGCGTGACCCTGACCGGCGGCGGCGATGTCTTCTACGAAGCCGCGACGATGCTCGCGACGTTCGTGCTGCTCGGGCACTGGTTCGAGATGCGGGCCCGCGGCGGCGCCAACGACGCCATCCGCACGCTCCTCGAACTCGCCCCTCCGAAAGCGGTGGTGATGCGAGACGGTCAACCGGTGGAGATCCCCACCGCAGACGTGGTGGTCGGAGATCTGTTGCTGATCCGGCCCGGAGCCAAAATTCCGGTCGACGGGATCGTCGAGGACGGCAACTCCGAGGTCGACGAATCGATGGTCACCGGGGAGAGCCTGCCCGTGGCCAAGACCGAGGGCTCGGAGGTGATCGGGGCATCGATCAACACCACCGGCACGCTGCGGGTGCGCGCGTCGAGGGTCGGTTCCGACACCGCATTGGCGCAGATCGTCGCCCTGGTGCAGGAGGCCCAGAACTCCAAGGCCCCCGGCCAGCGGCTGGCGGACAGGGCCGCGTTCTGGCTGGTGCTCGTCGCCCTGCTCGGCGGGCTGGGCACCTTCCTCGTCTGGTGGACGGTCGACGGCGATGTGCAGCGGGCCTTGCTGTTCGCGATCACCGTGGTGGTCATCACCTGCCCGGACGCGCTCGGTCTGGCCACCCCGACGGCGATCATGGTCGGCACCGGACTGGGCGCCAAACGGGGGGTGCTGTTCAAGAACGCCAGCGCGCTCGAGACCTCCGCCAGGATCGACACCGTCGTGATGGACAAGACCGGCACTCTGACCAAGGGTGAACCCGAAGTGACCGATGTCGTGGCCGACGGCCTCGGAGAGGACGAGATGCTGGCCCTCGTGGCGGCGGTCGAGAGTGAATCCGAGCATCCTCTCGCCGCCGCGATCGTCCGTCATGCCGCCGCTCGTGGCGTCCCGCAGGTGCCGCTGGAGAACTTCCGCAACGTCCCCGGGCACGGCGCGGTCGCCGAGGTAGGCGGGCACCGTGTGGCGGTGGGCAATCGGAAGCTGATGGCCGCCGAGAACGTCGAGTTCGGTGCCTTGATGGCTCGGCGCACGGAATTCGCCTCGAGTGGGCGCACCGCGGTGCTGGTCTCGGTCGACGGCCGCGGGGTCGGAGTCATCGCCCTGGCCGACGCCGCGCGCGAGACCTCCGCGGACGCGGTGAGCTCGCTGCACGAACTCGGCGTCGAGGTCGTCATGCTCTCCGGCGACAACGAGGCCACCGCGCGCCGCATCGCCGGACAGTTGGGCATCGACACGGTCATCGCCGAGGTCTTGCCCGGCGACAAAGCCGACAAGATCGCCGAACTGCAGCGTGCGGGCAAGCAGGTCGCGATGGTCGGTGACGGCGTCAACGATGCTCCCGCGCTGGCACAGGCAGAGCTGGGCATCGCCATCGGCGCCGGCACCGACGTCGCGATCGAAACCGCCGACGTGGTGTTGATGCGCTCAGATCCTCTCGACGTGCCGATCGCGCTGCGCATCGGCCGGGGCACACTTCGGAAGATGCGGCAGAACCTCGGGTGGGCCGTCGGCTACAACACCATCGCCCTGCCGATCGCCGCCGGCGTGTTCGAGCCTGCCTTCGGGTTTGTGTTACGCCCGGAGATCGCCGCGTTGTCGATGTCGGGATCCAGCCTGATCGTCGCGGTGAATGCGCTGATGCTCAGACGGTTGCAATTGCCGTCTCCCCCCGAGGCGCATAAGGCGACTCGTCTGACCCCTACTCGGCCCTGAGGTCCGGCCCCTCGAATGTCTCAGGCGTCCGATCCGGGTTGATGCGATTTCAGCGCTCTGATGCGTTGCCGGTACTCGTCCTCGTCGATCTCTCCTCGAGCAAACCGCATCGCGACGATTTCCTCCGCTGTCGGCCCGGAAGCAGATGGCGGGTGCACCGTCGGCGGATTCGCCGGCCGATTCGCAGCGCGCACGAGCAGGACGATACCGACGATGATCAGCGCCCAGAACGCCACCATGCCGATCGTCATCAGCACATAACCCCAACCGGTCATGCCGTCGCCGTACCACATCATCATCGATAACATCTCCCCTCACCGGACGTGGCGCCACTCTATGCAAGCCAGGTATCTGGAGCCTCGACGTGACACCGTGCCGGAGTGACGATCCGCCTTTCACGGTGCGCCGCGTCGGTGACGTCTCCACCGTTGATTTCGTGAAGATCTGCTCAAGAAGCTGACCCGTCAGTGACCTTCAGGTACGCCGCACCGGCCTTGCCCGGCCCGGCGTTCGCGCATAGGTCCCGGATCAGTCCGTGATGAGGTCGTATCCCAGCTTCCCGACCATCACCACGACGACAGCCAGCAGCACCCACCGCACGAACGAGCTGCCGCGCCCGATGGCCATGTGCGAGCCGATCTGGGCGCCGACGATATTGGCGACTGCGAGTCCGAGACCCAAGAGCCACAACACATTCCCCTGGAGCCCGAACACGGTCAGCGCCCCGAGGTTGGTACCGGTGTTGATGACCTTTGCCATCGCCGAACTCTCCAGGAACGTCGTCCCGACGAGAGCGGTGAGGCTGATGATGAGGAAGGTCCCGGTTCCGGGCCCCATCACCCCGTCGTAGAACGCGACGACGACACCGGCGATCACCAGGCCGGCGATCGTCGACAGGCGAGACCGCGGGCCCGACGACGTGTCGCCGCCGAACCCGGGATTCAGCGCGACGAAGAGTCCCACGCCGACGAGCATCACCAGCACGATCGGCGTGAAGATCTCCGTCGGCAACGAGATCGCCACCAGCGCACCGAGAGCCGAGAACACGAGCGCGGCGAGGAACACCGGGACGAGCCGTCGTAGATCGACGCGCACGTGCCGCACATAGCGCCAGGCTGCCGATGCGGTGCCGAAGACCGCGGCGAGTTTGTTGGTGCCGAGTGCCGTCGCCGTCGGCAGGCCGGGCTGCGCGATCAGCATCGCGGGGATCAACACCAATCCCCCACCGCCGACCACGGCGTCGACCCACCCGGCGGCTGCGGCCGCGACGACCAGCAGCGCGACGTCCAAAGAGACGTCAGGCCACTTCGACGATCAGTTCCACCTCGACGGGTGCACCGAGTGGCAGTTCGGCGACACCGACGGCCGAACGAGCGTGAACTCCCGCGTCGCCGAATATCTCGCCCAGCAGATCCGACGCACCGTTGATGACCTTCGGCTGACCGGTGAAGCCAGGGGCCGACGCGACGAAACCGACCACCTTGACGATGCGCACCACCGAGTCGATACCGACCAGTGCGTGCACCGCGGCGAGCGCGTTCAGCGCGCAGACGCGCGCCGCATCGGTGGCCTCATCCGGACGCACGACGCCCTCGGCACCGTCGTGCACCTTGCCGTGCACCGAGAGTTCGCCGTTGATGATCGGGAGCTGTCCGGAGGTGTAGACCAGGTTGCCGGTCCGCACGGCCGGGGTGTAGCTGGCCACCGGAGGCACCACGTCGGGCAGCGCGATGCCGAGCTCGGCGAGTCGATCTGTCCAGGTTGCAGCCATGCTCAGCCCTTCGGTCGCTTCATGTAGGCCACGTGCTGCTCACCGGTCGGGCCGGGCAGCACCGACACCAGTTCCCAGCCGTCGGCGCCCCACTGATCGAGGATCTGTTTGGTTGCGTGCGTCAGCAGCGGCACCGTCACGTATTCCCACGCGGTCACTTCAGTCATGGACTCACCCTATCTGCCGACGATCAATGGATAAGGTGTTGCGGTGGCCAATGAACAGGGCTCACGTTCCGGGGCGGGGGAAGGTCTCGATTCCGGCGTGACAGACAACTCTTCCGTTGTGGGCGCGAACGAGTGGCCGGACGCGGCATCGCGCGCCCGGTTGCACTTCGTCTCGGGCAAGGGCGGGACCGGTAAGACGACCATCGCGGCGGCACTCGCACTCGCGCTCGCCGCCGACGGCAAAAAGGTTCTCCTGGTGGAGACCGAGGGCCGGCAGGGCATTGCGCAGCTCTTCGACATCCCGCCGCTGCCGCCGACCGACACCAGGATCGCGACCGCCGAAGGCGGGGGCGAGGTGTCGGCGCTCGCCGTCGACATCGAGCACGCACTGCTCGAATACCTCGACATGTTCTACAACCTCGGCTTCGCCGGCCGGGCGATGAAGCGCATCGGCGCCATCGACTTCGTGACCACGGTGGCACCGGGTCTGCGCGACGTGCTGCTCACCGGCAAGATCAAAGAACGCATCATCCACACCGACAAGCAGGGCGAACGCGTCTACGACGCGGTGGTCGTCGATGCACCGCCGACCGGCCGGATCGGCAACTTCCTCGACGTCACCCAGGCGATGGCCGACCTCGCCAAGACCGGTCCGATCCGGAATCAGAGCGAGGGCGTCGTCCGCCTGCTGCATTCCGAGGAGACCGTCGTCCACCTCGTGACACTGCTCGAGGCGATGCCGATCCAGGAGACCATCGAGGCGATCGACGAGCTGCGCAGCAAGCACCTCAACCTCGGCAGCCTGATCATCAACCGGGTCAGTGCACCGCACCTGCCCGCCGACACGATCGACGAGATCGCCGAGGGACAGATCGATGCCTCGCGCATCGAGGAGAACCTGAGCGCCGCCGGCGTGAAGCTCGCCGACGGTGATCTGTCCGGCCTGCTCACCGAGACCATCGAACATGCGACCCGCCTGCAGGCACAGCAGATCGCGAAGGCTCAGCTCGACGAGGTGGAACTGCCGACTCTCGAACTGCCGTCCCTCGGCGACGGCATCGACCTCGGTTCCATCTACGAGCTGGCCAACCTTCTCCAGAAAGCGGGTGCGTGATGCCACTCGACCTCAAGATGGGGGCGGTGCTGACCGACCCCGCGACCCGCGTCGTCATCTGTTGTGGTGCCGGCGGCGTCGGCAAGACCACCACCGCGGCCGCCATGGCGATGTACGCGGCCGAGCAGGGCCGCACCGTCGCGGTCCTCACCATCGACCCGGCCAAGCGGCTCGCGCAGTCACTCGGGATGTCGCAGCTCACCAACGAGCCGCAGCCGGTTCCCATCGATGGCAAGGGCACGCTCGACGCGATGATGCTCGACATGCGGCGCACCTTCGACGAGATGGTGCTCGAGTACTCCAGTCCCGAACGCGCCGAGGCGATCATGGAGAACGCCTTCTATCAGACGGTCGCGTCGTCGTTCTCCGGCACGCAGGAGTACATGGCGATGGAGAAGCTCGGCAAGCTGCTCGAGCAGGAGCACTGGGACCTCATCGTCGTGGACACGCCACCGTCCCGGAACGCCCTCGACTTCCTCGACGCGCCGCAGCGTCTCGGCTCGTTCCTGTCGGGTCGGCTGATGAAGGTGCTGGTCGGCGGCGGACGCGGTGTCGGCCGAATGGTGACCGGGGCGATGAGCCTGGCGATGCGGGGTGTCTCCACCATCATCGGCGGCGACATGCTGCGCGACGTCGCGACGTTCGTGCAGTCCCTGGACTCGATGTTCGGCGGTTTCCAGGACCGCGCGCTCAAGACCTATGAACTGCTGAAGCAGCCGGGCACCCAGTTCGCGGTGGTCGCCGCGGCCGAGGCCGACGCGCTGCGTGAGGCCGCCTTTTTCGTCGACCGGTTGTCGGAGGAGACGATGCCGCTCGCGGGTCTGATCCTCAACCGGACCCACCCGAACCTGACCTCGATCCACGAGGAGGCGGCGCTGGTGGCACTCGAGTCGGTCACCGACGACCTGACTCGCGGGGTGCTACAGATCCACGCCGACCGGGCCGCCACCGCGAAGCGCGAACTCCATCTGCTGCAGAGATTCACGGCGGCCCATCCGCGGGTCCCGATCGTCGGGGTCCCGGCGTTGCCGTTCGAGGTCGCCGACGTGACCGCACTGCGCGCAGTCGCGGAGCAGATCACCGGACGGGGCTGAGCGCTTACACCACCGACTGATGACAATCGGCTCGGCCGGCTTCCGTCGGTCGAGCCGAATTGCGTTTGCTGATGAGTCTTGGTGGGTCAGACCGCGTCGGCGCGCTGACGCCGGCGCTGGGCTTCGAAGAACGCCGACCACGAGGTGACCTCGGGATGCTGGCGGAGGAGTGCGCGACGCTGACGCTCGGTCAGGCCACCCCACACACCGAACTCGACGCGATTGTCGAGGGCATCGGCACCGCATTCGAGCTGTACCGGGCAGTGCCGGCAGATCGTGGCGGCCTTGCGCTGGGCTGCTCCTCTCACGAACAGATCGTCCGGGTCTCCGCCTCGGCATCGTGCTCTGGCCACCCAGGCCAAGCGATCTTCTCCGGTAGAAACTGCCGCTGTCGCCATCCGCCACCCCTACTCATCGTGTTCCGCATGTCCCCGAAGCCGGGGCTCAACTCCTGCTCAGACCACATTTACAGCAAACTGTTAAGTGAGTCACATTCTGCACTCAATCTAGGGATCTGTGCATGGGTGCGCAACCCCTGGAGCGCAACAAAGTGGGACCACCGTGCAAACTCATCCGATCGGAGGGTTGCACTGACGTGCTGTCGGGGGTGCGCAGACGCGCGGTCGAGCCGTTCTTCGAGCACGCCGGGATCGTGTCCAGGCACAACGGTCCCGTCGGATCCCGGGGGCGAGGCTGGGCGATGTTCGGACCGATCGCACGTATCCTGTCGGGGTGATGTCGAAGAAACTGTGGTCACTGGCCTGGGCGAGCCTGCTGGCCGGGGTTCTCGTCGCGGGCCTCATGTATCCGGTGGCCAGTGGGGTCGGCGTCGTCTCCAACCGGGCGGCCGCGGCAGTCGAGAACGTCTCCTCCGAACTCCTGAACGGCACCTTGCCGGAGGTCACCACGATGACCGACGTCAACGGAAAGCCGATCGCGGTGCTGTTCGACCAGTACCGCTACCAGGTCGGATACAACGACATCTCGCCCGACATGATCCGCGCGATCATCTCCGTCGAGGACCGGCGCTTCCTCGAGCACGACGGCGTCGACTGGAAGGGCACCATCCGCGCCGCGCTGAAGAACTCGTCGTCGGGCGAGGTCCAGCAGGGTGCGTCGACGCTCGATCAGCAGTACATCAAGAACTATCAACTGCTGGTGCTCGCCCGCACCGAGGCCGACCGCCAGGCCGCGGTCGAGACGACCCCGGCGCGCAAGCTGCGCGAGGTGCGCATGGCCCTCACGCTCGAGCAGACCCTGATCGACCAGGCCAAGCGCGACAAGGGTCTCGACGACGCCGCCGCCAAGCAGGAGGCGAAGAAGCAGATCGTCACCCGCTATCTGAACGTCGTCCCGTTCGGCAACAACGCCTACGGCATCGAGGCGGCCGCGCAGACCTACTTCGGGATCCCGGCCAAGGACCTGCGGGTAGAGCAGGCGGCCATGCTCGCGGGCATGGTGCAGTCGAGTTCGGCGCTCAATCCCTACAGCAATGCCGAGGGCACGCTCACCCGACGGAACCTCGTACTCGACACGATGATCGACAACTTCCCCGAACGACGCGCCGAGCTGATGGCGGCCAAGGAGAAGCCGCTGGGCGTTCTCCCGCGTCCGCGGACACCCACCCAGGGCTGCATCGCCGCCGACACCGAGGGATTCTTCTGCGACTACGCGCTCCAGTTCCTCGCCGAGAACGGAATGTCGCGCAACTCGGTGCTCCGCGGCGGGTACATCATCCAGACCACCCTCGATCCCGACGTCCAGCGGTCGACGGATCGCGCGGTCAAGGCGCAGGCGAGTCCCACCGCTGACGGCGTGGCCGACGTCATGAGCACGATCCGCCCCGGCGACAAGTCCCACGACGTGCTGTCGATGGCGTCGAGTCGCAACTACGGCCTGAACCTGGCCGCGGGCGAGACCATGCAGCCGCAGCCGTTCTCGATGGTCGGTGACGGCGCGGGCTCGGTGTTCAAGATCTTCACGGTGGCGGCGGCGCTGGAGAAGGGGCTGGGCGCGGGTTCGAACATCCCGGTTCCCGGTTTCGTCGCAGTGGAGGGCATGGGCAACAGCGCCGGTGCCAACGGCTGCCCGGTGAACTCGTACTGCGTCAAGAACGACGGCAATTACCCGGCATCGCTGTCGGTGACCAATGCCCTCGCACAGTCCCCCAACACCGCTTTCGTCAAGCTGCTGCAGCAGGTCGGCGTGAAACCGGCCGTCGACATGGCCGTTCGCCTCGGTCTCCGTTCGTACACGGTGCCCGGCTCGTCGGGTTACGGCGAGAAGAGCATGGCCCAGTACGTGAAGGACGGGAACTTCGGCTCGTTCACCCTCGGCCCGCTGCCGCTCAACGGACTCGAACTCGCCAACGTCGCCGCGACGCTCGCGTCCGGTGGCGTGTGGTGCCCGCCGAACCCGATCAAGGCGATCAGCCGGGTCAAGCGCGATCAGTACGGCAACCCGGTGATCGGACCGGACGGACAGCGCGCCCTCACCTCGGTGCCGTTCAATGCACCGGGGTGTGAACAGGTCGTCGACAAGGGCCTCGCCGACACCTTGGCGAACGCGTTGAGCAAGGACGATCAGGGCGGCGGCACCGCTGCCGGCGCGGCCGGTTCGGCCGGTTGGACCCTCCCGATGTCGGGCAAGACCGGTACCACCGAGGCGCACCGCAGCTCTGCGTTCGTCGGTTTCACCAACCAGATCGCCGGTGCCGCATACGTCTACAGCGATGGCCCGAACCCCCAGGGTGTCTGCAGCAGCCCGCTCCGGTCCTGCTACGACGGGGATCTGTACGGCGGTATGGAACCGGCACGCACCTGGTTCCAGGCCATGAAGCCGGTCGCGACCAAGTACGGTCCGGTCCGGCTCCCTCCGATCGACCGCGAATACTGGAACGGCAGTGACCGCGGACGAATCCCGCAGGTCAGCGGACTGACCGCCAGTGAGGCGACCTCACGCCTGCAACGGGCCGGGTTCAAGGTCAACGAGCTCGAGGTCGACAGCGGCCGCCCCAAGGGCACGGTCGTGTTCACCGCGCCCTCGGATTCCGCGATGCCAGGCAGCACGGTCACCATCTACGTCAGCAACGGTCGTCGCGCCGGCGGCGGTGACAGCGGCAACGGTCCCACTGAGACCACCGTGGTGGTTCCCGGTGTCGGCCCGGTCGTGATCCAGCTACCCGGCTGAGCCCGGGGCCGGGAACGGGTGGGCATGCGCTCGGTGATGCGTATTCTGAACAGATGCAACACTCCGAACTCGACTTCGCACGCCTCGGCCGTTCACGCCTCGGTTCACCCGGTTCCGGGGTCGGTTCGCGCGCGCTCGTAGGTGCAGCGGGACTCGCAGCGGCCGGCCTCGTCTACTCGACCGTCATCGAGCGCAACGCCTTCGCCCTGCGGCACACGACGCTGTCGGTCCTCGAGCCCGGCGCCTCTCCCCTGCGGGTCTTGCACATCAGCGACCTGCACATGATGCCCAACCAGCGGCTCAAGCAGGCGTGGATCTCCGAGCTCGAGGCGCTGGAACCAGATCTGGTGGTCAACACCGGCGACAATCTCGCGCACCCGCAGGCGGTGCCCGCGGTGATCCAGTCCCTCGGCGGCCTCCTGTCGCGTCCGGGTCTGTTCGTCTTCGGTTCCAACGACTACTTCGGCCCCAAGGCGAAGAA
Organism: Gordonia sp. GONU; assembly: GCF_024733855.1. Classification (NCBI taxonomy): domain Bacteria; kingdom Bacillati; phylum Actinomycetota; class Actinomycetes; order Mycobacteriales; family Gordoniaceae; genus Gordonia; species Gordonia sp. GONU. The sequence goes on along the minus strand of NZ_JANRHB010000026.1, from coordinate 2,687 downwards.
CCCGTTCAAGTACTTCAAGAAGGATCACCAGCGCACGTATGGTGAACCGCTTCCGTGGCAGGACCTGCGGGCGGCGTTCACCGAACGCGGCTGGCTCGACGCCACACACACCGTGCGTGAGCTCGAGGTCAGCGGGGTGCGGGTGGTCGCGGCCGGTGTCGACGATCCGCACATCGAGCGGGACCGTTACGAGACCATTGCCGGGCGCCCCAACCCGCTGGCGCACCTGCGCCTCGGCCTCACGCATTCGCCCGAGCCGCGGGTCCTCGACCGCTTCGCCGCCGACGGCTACGACCTCGTGATGGCCGGCCACACCCACGGCGGGCAACTGTGCCTGCCGTTCTTCGGGGCGCTCGTCACCAACTGCCACATCGACCGTTCCCGGGTGAAGGGACCGTCGAACTGGGGGTCGTCGATGAAGCTGCACGTGAGCGCCGGCCTCGGCACATCCCCGTACGCGCCCGCCCGCTTCTGCTGCCGCCCGGAGGCCAGCCTGATCACCCTGACGCCGGTCTCGCACGGCGACGCCGATTACGACGCCGACCAGTCGCTGCCGCAGCTGGCACGCGAGTCCCTGTGAGCGTCCCCCGAACACATCGGGGGTCGATCGACTCGTGAACGCGCTCGGCGTGAAGGTCCTGGCGTTCGACACCTTCGGTACGGTCACCGATTGGTACACCGGGATCTCCGGTGCCGTGGCGCTGATCGTCCCCGAGGTCGACTCCGCCGACTTCGCACGTGAGTGGCGTCGCCGCTACTCGCCGATCCTCGCGCGTGTCGAGGCCGGAGAGCTCCCCTGGCGTCGTCTCGACGACCTGCAGACCGAGACCCTCCGGGAGGTCGCAGGGTCCTTCGGCGTGACTCTCGACGCCGAACAGAGCCGCGCGCTGGTGCGCGCGTGGCGGACCATCCCCGGCTGGCCCGACGCCGCCGAAGGCATCCGGCGCCTCAAGCGGGACCGCATCGTGTGCGCTCTCAGCAACGGGACCGTGGCGTTGCTGACCGACATGGCACGACACAACGGCTTCGGGTGGGACGTCATCGGGGGTTCCGACCTCTGGCGTCACTACAAACCCGCGCGCGAGACGTACTGCGGCCTCGCCGAACTCCTCGAGGTCCGGCCGGACGAGGTGATGATGGTCGCGACGCATCAGTCGGACCTCGACGCCGCCCGCTCCTTCGGCCTGCGTACCGCGTTCATCGAGCGACCGGCCGAATGGGGTGGCGAACCCAAGGACGACTCCGGTTCGCCGCACAACGATTTCCACGCCACCGATCTGCTCGACCTGGCCCGGCAGCTGGGTTGCTGAGCGAAGGAGCCCGTTGCGTCATGACCCTCGACGATCTGCGGCGCTGGGAGGACTCCGGGGCGGGCTGGCGGGTCGTCCGCCGCGGCCCAGAGGGTGTCACCGTGAGTCTGTTGCGCTGCGACGGCGGCGAAGAGGTCGACCGGTTCGTCAGCGCCGACCCCGAGATCCTCGCTCACCTCGGCGATCGTGTCTCTTCCGAGCAGAAGATCTGAGCCCCGCGCTCTCCACTGCGAGGTCACCTGCGAAGACGAGGAAACCCCGGCCGCATCTCTGCTGACCGGGGTTTCACTGCTGTGTCTCAACCAACACATCTCTGTGATCGACCGTGGCCGATCTCTGTCGGGGTGGCGGGATTCGAACCCACGACCTCTTCGTCCCGAACGAAGCGCGCTACCAAGCTGCGCCACACCCCGTGTGTAGCCTGCGATAGCTTATACCCGACCCCCGCCGAGTACTAAATCGCCTGGTCAAAGATGTGCCGGAACTGAGCGAAACGCTGTGGGACACGGGTCGGACGTCCCATCCTTGGTCAAGGTCCACCCGCAACAACGCCACCGCGCCGTCGCCCCAGGATCTCTGGACGCCGGCGTTCCCCACCATGAAAGGACGCCACCATGAGCGCCACCCCCGACCAGCAGGCGAACTCGTCCGCCAAACAGGGCTTCGCCTTCGGGATCTCGATCGTCGCCGCCGCCCTGCTCTTCGTCGCAGGTTTGGTCTCGGTCTTCCAGGGCATCTCGGCGATCGCCAACGACGAACTCTTCGTCGTCGGCCGCGACTACGTCTTCGAATTCGACCTCACCGCGTGGGGCTGGATTCACCTGATCCTCGGCATCGTCGGCATCCTCGTCGCCGGCGGACTCGCGGTCGGTGCGGACTGGGCGCGCATCGCGGCCATCGTCATCGCGTCACTGTCGATCATCGCGCAGTTCCTGTGGCTGCCCTACTACCCGGCCTGGGCGATCCTGATCATCGTCCTCGACCTCATCGTCATCTGGGCGGTCTCCACCTGGAACCCGAACAACGTTTACAACATGTGATCTTTCGTTCCACCATTGATGATGCCGGCCGACACGGCCGGCCGGGTGCCCATGACCCATCCGTGACCGTGTGCGGTCCGAACACTCTTCAGACAGCCCATCGGGACTCGACGGAGACGATCGGCCCACGAAAGGAACACCATGCGCGTCACACGCACCCTTGCAGCCCTTGTCGCCGGCATCATCGTCAGTATCGGTTTCGCCATCGGGACCGGTTGTCCATGGCCATGAGAAAGTCCCCACTGGTGGCCAGGTCGAGGTCCCCGCTGGTGGCCAGATAAAAGTCCCCACCCTGTGTTCGTCGTGTCGACCCGGAACTGAGGGCCCAGGCGATGAC
>NZ_JANRHB010000025.1:0-67579 GCF_024733855.1 Gordonia sp. GONU | reverse complement strand
CGCCGCCCCTCCTGCGAATCTTGCAGTTGAGTCAACGAGCAAAACGAAGGGACCACCGACGCGACGCGCCGGTGGTCCCATAACTGGCAATCCAGGTGGTCCCATCCTCGTGGCAAAAATCTGCTCACGGTGGTCCCTTCACGGTGGCAACTGACACCCGAAGAAGCTAGCCGACGACGTCGCGGTGATCACGCGGAACAGACAACCGAAGTCGACCGCTCTGGGGTGAAGGTCTCGAAGTAGATCCCGAGGCGTAGCGCGAGACCCTCTAGTCCGATTGCGCATACCGTCCATCGGATAGTCGTCAACGTGCTCTGCCGCATGGTCGAAATGATGCCTGAACCTCGTCGCGCGCGCTGACCGAGCCGTCGCCCACCCGCCTATAACCCTATTGTCAGCGCGGGAAGTTCCGATATTCCCCGGCCGGCTACATCGCCAGCCCTTCTTGTACCGCGTGGCTCAGGACAGCAGTGCCGCGGTGAGCTTTCGCGCGATCAGCGAGTGACCTGCAGTGTTCGGATGGGGTGAGGCGCCGCCGGTCATGTAACGAGCAAGGGTTCCGCGAGCGAACCAGTGCTCAGCTAGTGGGCTGATGTAGCGAGCGCTCTTAGCAACCGCCGCCGCATGAAGGGCGATGTCGTACTCTTCCAGAGTCACGAAGTACTTGGGGATCATCGGGGCCGGCCCGAGTAGCACAATTTGTGCATTGGTATACGCAGCACGTAGATCGTCGATCAGCTGCTCCGCATCGCTCATCACTTCGTTCGGATCTTGCCCGGCGTCGTTCACACTTCCTTGCACGACTACGAGATCGGGATCGGGCGCGTTCACCGGACGCACCTGGTGTGCTAGGCGCCAAGCGTAGTTACCTTCTCCGCCTGCGCCTTTCGTGGTGTATCCGACCGATCCAAAACCGAAGACGTCGAACGGCACACCCAGGGTGCGTCCCGTTTGGTAGGCGAAGCCGTCAGTGATCGGCGTGGCGAAGGCGCCCCGCGTCCAGGAATCGCCGAAGAAGACCGCAGCGCGCACGCGATCAGTGTCGCTGGTCGATGCTGGCCGGGTAGCACCCACGACGAGTGTAGCCACCATGCTGATGGTTCCTAGCACGATTAGCACCCACCCCCATACTGGGCAGCCACCCCACCGACGCTGATGCCACGGACTTCCTCTTTGCATCCACTTATCATCATGTAGAGACCCGCGAAACGTCGAATTGGGCGCCGATTTCGCCATCCGGACACAAGTGCCCAGGTCGCCACGTTTGCGATATGTCCGATACCGCGAAGCTGCGACGGCAGCGCAGACCTCTACAACTCACGCCCCGACAAATTTCGCCCGCGACACCCAGAAGGAGCGCGAACGCGACGATGTCGACACTGGACGATGTGAACTTAACTCTGATAGCACGTAGTTCGTACATACCGGATCGTGTCCATACGGCTCGCCGAATCTGTGGGACACACGGCGATTAGCCAGACAGCGTATCGTCCACTATCAACAGTTCGACGCTCCGATCAACGGAACGAAACTGAGTCTCAACTCACTCACCGTGGATCAGATCTCAAGCCTGGTGCTGCATCGCGCAGGCTCGGGCGAGTCACGCCACCGGTGGACGGAAATCAAGCTCCGTAATCGAATCGACCTGCTCTCGGCGGGTCTTCCCCCCTGCTGTCAGGTCAGCCGCAGATGGCCAAGACTCCGCCTTGGTCATAAAGTCAGCAAATGTGCCGATCTTCCTAGCCGGATTTCCTGCGACCACATATCCGTCCGGCACCGATCGCGTTACCACGGATCCAGAGCCCACGATGCACTGGTTCCCTATTGAAACACCGGGCATCAAGATGGTGCCCAACCCGATAAACACGTCGCTGCCTATTCGAATACGTGCGATTCGGTAACGCCGCCCCTCCTCGTCGCGGCACAACCAACCGCTTCCATCATGAGTCACGAATCTCACGCCAGAACTAACCGTGACTCGATCACCGATCTCCACAAGCCATGGCTCGTTATTCTCGATCCGGGAGTACAGTCGAACGTCGTTGCCGATGACACAACCGGCCCTCCGTGCTGCACCCTCCGGGGTGTCTAGTCGATTCCTGAGCCTTCTCGCAAGTTCCCTAAGCTGCACCATCGCATTATGCCGTAAACATAAAAAGATTGTTGACCGAGTCGACTTTGCTACTGGGCTACTTTCATCCGAGGCGGCAGCACCGTCACCCGTATCCGAATGTTACCCGAATGTCACTATTACCATCGGTAGGAGCCACCCTTGCTAACTGCTGGAAACCCCCAGCCACTGCCACTGATCCCTACATGGTGCCGACCGGGCGTGAACGAGGTTCGCTCACCGGTTGCGCCCCGTAGACGCCATACGTCCCATATCCATAATCCCCCGCCGCTATGGGATTGCCGTTTACCGCAACCCCCAGAACGTTCGCCCGCGCAGTCCGCAACTCCTCGAGGGTTTCGACCAAGGACGCCTTCTTCGTTTGGTTGACTCGGACAACCATTACAACGCCGTCAACCCATTGCGCTAGGACTGCAGCATCCACCACCGGCATAATTGGAGCGGAATCGATGATCACATAGTCGTACGCGTCAGCCAGCTCAGCGAGTATCTGCTGAGCACGATCTGAACCGAGTAGTTCGGCCGGGTTTGGCGGGATCGGTCCACACCCCAAAGCGCTTAGGCCCGAAACGCCAGATGCTTGAACCAGGTCCACCACAGCGGCTTCACCACGGAGCGCGTCCGTCAAGCCTACGTCGTCCCGCAGGCCAAGCCGCGAAGCAAGGATCGGGTTTCGCAGATCTGCGCCAACAACGACAACTTCGTGCCCCGATTCGGCGAGTGCCGCAGCGAGATTCAAAGAGACGGTCGTCTTCCCCTCAGCTGGAGCCGCACTAGTTACGAGTATCTTCCGTGCCGGGCTGTCCACGCTGACGAATGCGAGGTTTGACCGAAGACGCCTGAATGCCTCCGCAACCGCTGTAGCTCCAGCTCCGAACTCAATAGTGCGTGTGCCGTTCAGTTCATCGTCACTAGGAATCACGCTCAACAACGGTGCATCCGAGAGAGATTCGACGTCTTCGCGGGACCGAATCTTCGAATCTAGACGAGCCCGAAGCACGACCAGCACAATGCCGAACACAAGCCCGGCGATGAGGCCGACTGCGACGTTGCGATCTGTCTTCGGTGAAACGGGATGAGGTGAAGGAGTCGCTGGCGTCACAACAGTCAGCTTCGCTAGTGGCGCGCCGCCGCCCGCTGGCTCCTCGAGATCGGACACGGTGCTTACGAGCGATTCCGCAACTGCACCAGCCAACCGGCTGGCGACAGCCTGGTCCGGCCGCGCAGCGCTGATAGTAAGTAGCACCGTTTGTGGTGTTGTTGCAGCGCTAATTGAGGCTCTCGCTTCGTCTAACGAGAGGCCAACACCACTATGCGCTAACGCATCCGATACTACTGAATCGGACGACGCTAACTTTGCGTATGAAGCCACCCGCTGCTGCGAAGCCAAAGACCCTTGATAGGCGGCATTTGCCGCATTCGATTCACTAACGGAGGTTACATACAGGACTGCAGAACTCGAGTAGATCGGTGTCTGGATCAAGCTGAATCCCAACCCAACCAGGGCCCCAAGCAATGCGACGAGCGTGACCACCCACCATTCGTCGCGGAGTTTCGACCCGAAGGCGCGCACCCTCGCGGAAAGTAAATCGTCCGAACTGGTTTCCTGGGTCTTCACGGTCACAGCGTTCTCCTCGCACTATCTCGAACCCAACGGGCAACGGCAATACATGGGCTTGCATACCGGGTAGACCGGTGCTGGGAGACCCACTCAAGTCCAGCTGCGTCCACACAATCACGATGCAGATTCATCGTCCACTCCAACCGCCAAGATCGAACTGATCACTCGGTCCGCGCTTCTCTCACTAGCCGCTTCGACGCAGTCGTAAGAAGAACAGAACAGCTTCGCCTTCTCCACAAGCTCCGCTAACGCAAAGGGATTTCGATCACCCACGAAGCCGTTCGTCCCGTCGCTGATGACGTGGTCCGGATCGGCCTCAGCTGTAGCGATTACAGGCAATCCGCACGCCCCGGCCTCCACCAGAACACGCGGCGATCCTTCGTAGTGGGACGTCATCAGGAGGCAGTCGCTAGTCCTCATCCGGTCCGCGACATCCATACGGGACAGTCGGCCTGCAAACTCTACTGCATCGAGAACTCCAAGTTCGACGGCCCGACTCTTAATTTGGGGTAACAGTGACCCGTCTCCGGCAATAACTAGCCGCGCATCCTTGTTTCGCTTGATGAGCGACGCCAACACCTCAATCGCCAGCTCCGGATCCTTCTGTGCCTCAAGGCGTCCCACCCAAAGGACCAGCGGGCCCATGCCCAGACCCGCAGGCCCTGCGAGTACCTGTGCCTCCCGCGGGTAGAACACTGACTCGTCATACCAGGTCCTGGCTGACATCACACGGCCGAAAAGACTAGAGAGCCTCTCTCCGTCGCCCTGATTGAAGACGACAATTCCGTTCGCCCGCTTCCCGACAAAGGATTCCAGCTTCGAATAGACCCGACCGAGCCCTTTCCAAGCCGAGTCAGAATTGTCACCCGACAGGCCTGCGGCCGCGTTGTGGACAAATTGCACTAGCCGAGTGGGCCGAAACAGTAGTAATGCCGCAAATCCAACCTCAATTCGATGGACTTGCCAGATAACCGATTCACGTGGAATCTCTCTTCGGAATCGTACAGCGCCTAGAATAAGTTTTAGCGAGTCAGGAACGCGCACTCGTCGAGCCGTCCGATCCCTCGAGAATCTCGCAACCGGAATGAATTTGACAGACCGCCCCCTAAACTCCCGGTCGGTCATGCGACCCAAGCGGACGCTTGGGTCATTGGTTATTCCGACGACTACGGGATCATCCAAGTCTCCCCGCGCAAGAATGTCCGCAATGCAAGTATCTGTTCCTCCCGGAACTAAGTTCGCAAGGTCGATCTGATCGACGATCACCCGTCTCATACGACTTCCTCTCGACGCCGCTCCGTCTCAGAGCTCACTTGATGTTCTTTATTGAGGCGACGACGACTGAACATTAGGCAAGGAGCCACATGCAATAGTGCCGCAACCCCGGCAGTTCCCGCGACGACTCCGACAGCTCCGTACTCGCCAGCCAACGCAACTGACACAGGAAGTCCGATCACCGCCGAGATGCTGGTCGTTATCGCCTGGAACCTCAGACCAACCCCATCCGTAAGGAACATTCCGGCCGGCTGCTGCACCGCTTGTACGAACAGTAGAAGTGCGAATGCAAGATACAGCGATATCTCTCTCGACGCTGATGGGACGGCAAAACGAGTAATCGCCGGAGCGACCAAACAGAATCCACCCGCCACAACCACACCCATGAAAATGGAAAGTCGAAGAGCCTTCCCGTACAGACTCCGGCTACTGGCGCCACGATGCCGGGCGGCAGCGAAGTCGCCCCACAATGACCGGCCTCCCATCTGCACAACCGACACCGCTGGAAGGAAGACCAAGGCGGCCGCAGAGTACTGCGCCACCTCAGTTAGCGACGAGAACCAAGATAGTATTAGTCGATCAGTTTGGAACACTAGTGGAAGGGCGAGGGAAATGATGAACATCGGCACCGCAGTCATCAACAATCTCTCATCCGCTACCTGGAATCCCAAGGGAGTCACGTGACGGCGCGCCAGCGCCGCCTGGGCGACCACTTTCCTCCAAGCGACAACACTCAACACGCCGTTTGCAATGAACACGCCTGAAGTAGACAATCCCACCGCATACCTGAGAGAGTCGTCCGAAAGAGAGACAGCGATTCCTACGAGAATCAAGGTAAATACAGATGTAAACCCCTGCACTACAACTACAGCAGCATTGTGCCGGATTCCCAGCAAAATTCGAAATCCAAGAGCCAGAGGAGCTGACGCACAAAATACCGTCATTGCGACGAAGATCGCCAGATTAAGGTCCAGCCCTGGATCTAAGTTGAGAAGTACGGGCCAGGTTATTGAGAGGTAGATGACCAGGTTTACACAAAGAAGGGTTGCGCTTACACAGATTAGCATCCGAGTCACCGAACGCAGGACACGACGGAAGCTCACGTAGTTTCCTGGCAGTCCCGCAGCCGAGTTCGTCACCGCGGCACCGAGCCCAAGGTCAGTAAACGGTATCAGGAATGGCAGCGCCGCGACGAGGGTGAAGATTGCGTATCCATCTTCACCGCTGTCTGTAGAGACGATCCTCGCAAGTAGGATCGCGGCGACGCCTGACAGCGGCAGCACAAAGATGCGGGCGCCGGCGGAAAGGACAACCCGCCTAAGGGCACCACTGACCTCGACCGTCGAACTCCCACTCAGCTTCGAGACGATGGACACAGCTAAGGCCTACGTCTCGCAGCTATAGCGAGAACGAACTGGAAGTTCCCTATCGTATAGCGACGCCAAAGGCGGCCTGGGTCCGCCAGTAGTCGATACACCCACTCCATACCTACGTTCCGAACCCAGCGCGGCGCTTCCTGTGTGGTACCTGCGAGGAAGTCAAATGCCGCTCCCACGGCCGCACAGGGTCTCCCCGTTGAAGCTGCCAGTGCCGCGGCGGCAAAGTCCTGCTTCGGTGTGCCGAGGGCGACCCAGACGATGTCCGGATCTGCCGCCGCAATTCTCGCCGTCGCATCGGTCACCAGCGCGTCGTCTACGGGACCAAACGGCGGCGCAAACGTTCCGGCAATTCGGACGCCAGGATAGTTCGCTTTGGCCTGGTTCACGAGCGCCTCAAGAACTTCGTCTGTACAACCGAAAAAGTAGTGCGAAACATCCTGTTCACGGCCACGATCTAGCGCTAGACGGAACGCCGATGGGCCTCGAACCTGACCGGCCCTGCGAGCGCCTCGCAGCAATTGAGCCCAGAGGACGGGCCGTCCGTCAGCAAAATTGACTCCGCCGTCCGCCAGCAACGCAGCATAAGACGGGTCGTTTCGAGTGCACGCAACTGAATACGCATTGACGAAACGGTATCCCACCGGACGTCGGGAGACCGCGGACTCAACTAGATGGTCAACCGCTTCCAACATCGACATTTCTGCCACTGGTACAGGCCCAACCCAACATGTGGAGAGCGGCTGCGATTTATCTACTGTCATGCTGATTCCTAATCGAATCCACTGAGCTACCGCAGGACCGCGACTTCGTTCGACGGGAAACTCTTAACGGTCTACCTTGCAGAACTTCAAGCAAGAGCCGGGTGCTGTTCTCGGGACTGAATCGTTCTAACCATCCCCGAGCGTGCAAATTTACAGACCCAGTCATCGCGCGGCTCGACAGCACAGCTGAGGCGAACGATTCGACAGTGTCATCCATGGCCAGTGTCCCGGTGACACCAGGTACGAGCGCGTCTGCAGCACCCAAACACTTCGAAGACACGACGACTGGCACCCCGCGAGCTGCAGCCTCCACGAGGACGTTGCCGAAACCCTCGGTTACCGATGGGAGCAAGACAATACTCCGAGATGGACAGTGATCGAACCAGCGCTCGACCCATCCTCGAAACTCCGCGTCCACTCCCAGTTCCTGCGCTCGAGTTCGCATTTCTTCTCGAAGCTCGCCGTCTCCGAAGTACACGACGCGAGCAAGAACTCCCATCGCCTGCAATCGGACACTGACGGCGAGGGCAGTCTCAGGACGCTTCTGCGGCACAAGCCGACCAGGGACTACGATGTTCAGCACACCGGACGATGAATCCTCCGGTACATTGAGCTCTGCCCTCGGCTCGGAGATCTGGCCAACTTTCCCCAATGCTGGATTTGGTACCACAAAGACCGACTCCGCCCGTAGCCGGTAGCGAGTAATAGCTTCCGCTGCCACCGGGTGCGAAATGGCGATGAAGGCGTCTGCCACCGGATACAAGAAGCGAGCGAACCAGTCCTTAAGGATGTACCTCCACCCGTGAAGCGTCCGAGATGGGAACTCCATGTTGCGGCCACTGACAACAATTCGGGGACGCCCAGACAGAACTGATAGACCAGCAAGAATCGCCAGCAAGTTGAAATAGGGCATCATCCCAACGAGCACGTCAAGCCTCTCGCGCCGGACAATTCTGCGTACTTCAGACACCCGCGCCAGGTGGGATGCCGGCAGAGTCTGCCTGCGATACTGAGTTTCAGCCGACTCGGCGATCGTATTGATCACGAGTACGTCGTGCCCCCAAGACGAAAGTTGCTGTGCCCATGTATGAGCGACGAACTCGGCGCCACCACCAGTTGACCGGGGAATCAGAATACCTATCCTGATTGATTCTCTATTATTGCAATCGCCATCTTCGAACATAATCCTACCGCCGACCCGAGATCTGACGGTCAGCAGATGGGTACCAAGTCGGCATAATCGACGCCGAGCCGGCCTCGTTAATGATTCGCGCAGGAGCACCTGCGACAACCACCCCATCGGGCACATCGCGATTCACGACGGCATTCGCACCTATTGCTACGTTATTTCCCACCTTGATTGCGCCGTAGATCACGGCACCCGGACCAATGTAGACATGGTTACCAATTACAGGCACGCCTTTCAAGTCAGCGCCAATATTGGTCGACGAGTGAATCCTACAGAACGAGCCCACACGAGCCTTCGAATTAACGACAATACTGCCGTAGTGTGCAATAGAGAGTCCCTTGCCGAACACACCAGCGGGAACACTTAACCCTGTGCGAACCGAAACCCTCAGGAGACGGTACCGAGCATAGGCAAGCTCCGTGCGCCGCCATGGCTGCTTCTTCACAACCGCCTCTAAGTACTCCACGCGTCGAAGGAGTCTCTGGAAGTAAAGCGCGGGTTTCTTTACACGGTAAATCGCACGCCATCGGTTCTCATTGTGGGCCGCCAGATCACTAGCGAGGAAGTCCTCGTATGTTACGCGGTCCACGATATGGTCCGACATTATCTTCTCCAAGATCATTGAATATTTAAGGCTTCTAGGAACGAAGTCAGTTCTTCGTACACCCTTCCGGGCCCAACTACTCAGCGACGGAGTCCGAGCAGGCCAAGTTTGCCAAACGCGACCTTCGCTGTACCGCGGATGCGCATACGCGCCGACCAGTACCATGCTTCCGCCACAGTAAAAATATGGTCTGTCACGCTCGAGCCCCCAACGAGCATCCCGTGCTTGATCCGAATCTTCCTGTATCGGCGGGCACGGTCCATATAGCTCGACGTCCCATGAGCACCTTCCTCCAGGTAGTCCACAACCCGATGTGGAATTCTGACCGGCTCTCCGTGGGCATTGCCCAATCGGAGAGCCAACTCTTGGTCAGCTGAGAACCCGACACTTTGATCGAACCCACCAGATGCCTGCAAAATATCTCTACGGACGAAGGTTGCAGGATGCGGGATAAAATCGATCCCGTACGCGAGCCTCTTGAGCGACCACTCGGGACAGTCAATCGACCTGGTCCGAGCACGCTCGCTGTTCAAGTAGTTAATTCCTCCAGCGGCCCAAGGGGCGTTCTTTTCACCGAAATATTCGAACGCTTTACCTAGCGCACCATCATCAGAGAAACAATCGCCGCTGTTAAGAAACTGGATATACCTCCCCTGCGCAAGCCTAATTCCCTTGTCCATTGCATCGTAAATCCCAGCATCCGGCTCAGATATTTTCTTTACAGTGAAAGGAGGGTTGTACGAATCCAGCCACTCCCGGGTACCGTCAGTCGAAGCCCCGTCGACCACAATGTGTTCGAGGTTCACGCCGGCCTGCCGCTCTATACTCGCCGATGTGCACCTCAATCCGTCCAGGTTGTTGAAGACAACCGTGATGACACTGATATCGGGCCTCAGTTCACCAGAATGGGCGGCCTCCGGAATCGCGTCTTTCTCGTACATCAACTTATCGTTTCCGTACGGAGAATCCCTGATTCGACCGTAGCCTTCGCCCATACGAATTGTTGCTCGAGACCCTGGTTAAGCGAGACGCTCGGCGTCCAGCCCAGGTCCCGTCGAATGGCGGTCGTATCGCCACCAGTCCTCCGTACGTCACCGGCAACCGATTTTTTGTAGACAATGTTCAGCTTCTTGTCGGACAGCGTCGCAATAGTGGCGAGAACCTCGTTCACCGAGACGTTGGAACCACCGGCAACGTTATAGACAGCGCCAGGCTGCGAACTAGCCTCGCTCGCCGCAATGTTCGCTCGAACAACGTCTGCAACGTAGGTAAAGTCTCGACGTTGCTCCCCGTCGCCTAAGACCGTGATCTCGCTACCAAGGTGAGCTGCGGTGAGAAAGCGTGTGAACGCCATGTCTGGCCGTTGTCCCGGCCCGTACACGGTGAAGTAGCGCAGCGACACCGTCGGCAAACCAAAGTTCGCAGCGTACAGGCTGCAAAGATGCTCCGCCGCGAGTTTTGTTACGCCGTACGGACTTCGAGGAGAAGGAATCGTCGACTCCGAAGTGGGGTACTTTTCAGCGTCACCATAGATTGAGGAGGACGATGCATACACAACCTTCTCCACACCATCTGCTCTCATGGCCGCTTCGAGCAGTATCTGTGTCGCCTCAACATTGTTTACTGAATACGTAGCGAAGTCCCGACCCCACGACTTCCGAACCCCGGGTTGGCCGGCCTGGTGAAAAACGGTTGTAACACCTTTCAGCAACTCATCTAGAGGTGCCTGCGCGAGCGAAATCTCATGGAATTCAAAGTCTGGACTACTCGTCAGAGAGCGGAGATTCTCACGCTTCATGCGGGGATCGTAGTAGTCGGTGATTGCGTCTATACCGATAACGCGCTCACCGCGCGCCAGGAGCGCCGCGGCCAGACTATGGCCGACAAATCCGGCGACACCGGTAATGAGCGCAGTCAATTGTCTATCCTTTGACGGTTTAATATTTGATTGAACTTGCCTAGACGCCTAGCTACGGATCCTAGGTTCGAATTTCGGCGAGATTCTCTCGATACCATTTCACGGTATCCGCGATTCCCTGTTCGAGGGAAATGGATGCCGACCATCCGAGATTGGTCAGGGTGGAGACGTCGAGAACCTTCCGAGGCGTCCCGTCTGGCTTACTGGCGTCCCACCGAGATTCGCCCTCGTACCCCACCACCTCGGCAACGATCGACGCTATCTCCTTCAGAGTATGGTCCAGACCTGTTCCGACATTCACCTGCTGAGGCCCATCGAAGTTCTCGAGCAAGAACAAGCATGCGGCTGCCATGTCATCGACGTGAAGTAGTTCACGCCGCGGTGTTCCAGTCCCCCAGTTCTCGACATACTGGCTACCTGATTGCTTTGCCTGGTGGTACCGCTGGATCAGCGCCGGTAGGACATGCGAACCAGTGGGCGAGAAGTTATCTCCGGGTCCATACAGGTTTGTCGGCATCGCGGAGATCCAACTCAGCCCGTGCTGCCGGCGAACAGCTTGCACGTTGATAATTCCCGCAATTTTTGCGATCGCGTATGCATCGTTGGTGGGCTCAAGATGTCCGGTGAGCAACGAATCCTCGCGAATCGGTTGTTCAGCGAACTTTGGGTAGATGCATGACGAGCCAAGGAAGAGTAGCCGAGGAACCTCATATGCAACCGCTGCATCCATTACGTTTGTCTGGATCTGCATATTTACTGACAAGAAATCGACAGGATAGTTGTTGTTCGCCTGTATTCCGCCCACCTTGGCTGCCGCCAACACGACTACCTCCGGGCGAACAGCTCCAAAGAACTCGAATACGGCTGTTCTGTCGGTGAGGTCCAGTTCCGAACGCGGCCTACCGACCAAGTTCGTGAATCCTTCCCGCTCCATCAACCGCCATATAGCCGAGCCCACCAGACCTCTGTGCCCAGCGATGAAAGTGGTTGCGGAACGGTCGAGCGGACCCAGTGCCAGAGACCCGGATCTCACGCGCTATCTCCAGCTCGCACGTTCCACGCATCGAGCGCAGGAGTATCAATCCAGGGCCGTCCCTCGTGATCTAGAGCTTCGATGTCGGCATCCACCATGATCCGCGCCAACTCCGGAGCAAGTACACGAGGCTTCCATCCCAGCGCCCGCTCAGCCTTACTCGCGTCTCCAATCAGAGCGTCGACCTCTGTCGGCCTGAGGTACCGGTCATCGAACCTGACATGCTCCTGCCAATCTAAGCCCGCGTGCTCGAACGCGGTGATGAGGAACTCCCGCACAGAACATTTCTCGCCCGTCGCCAGGACATAGTCGTCCGGCTCGTCCGCCTGGAGCATGCGCCACATTCCCTCGACGTACTCGGGGGCGTAGCCCCAGTCTCGAACAGCGTCAAGATTTCCCATGTAGATGTACTGTTCTTGGCCCGCCTTGATTCGAGCGGCAGCACGGGTGATCTTACGGGTAACGAATGTTTCGCCCCGCCGCGGCGATTCGTGATTGAAGAGGATGCCGTTCACGGCGAACATGTCGTACGCTTCGCGGTAATTGCGTGTGACCCAGTATGAGTAGACCTTCGCTGCACCGTAAGGCGACCTCGGGTAGAACAAGGTGTCCTCGTTCTGGGGAGGCGGCGATGCACCGAACATCTCAGAGCTCGATGCTTGGTAGAAGCGACACTTCACCCCGGCGAGTCGAACAGCTTCGAGCAGTCGGATCGACCCGATGCCTGTTGTGTCTCCGGTATGTTCAGGCTCATCGAAGCTGACGCGCACGTGCGACTGTGCCGCGAGGTTGTACACCTCATCGGGATCAATAGATGACACGAGCGTGACCAGGCGTGCACCGTCACTCAAATCGCCGTAATGGAGAAACAGGCGGGCATCCGGCTCATGTGGGTCTTGGTACAAGTGGTTAATGCGCGACGTGTTGAACGTCGACGACCGACGAATCAAACCGTGCACTTCATACCCCTTAGAAAGGAGTAACTCAGCCAGGTAGGAACCATCCTGCCCAGTAATGCCCGTAATCAGCGCTTTCTTCATGATCCCTCGCTTAGATACAGCAAAGCTGTAGTCAAATGAATTCTCGGGTCCTGCGATCAGACTCGGTAGGACCACCCGGCTCGCTTCCACGCAAGCGGGTCTAGGCACATACGCCCATCGATCAGGTTCTGAGTACGTGTCACCTTGGCCACCTCGACCGGATCGAGCTGAATGAACTCTTTCCACTCAGTAAGTACCAGAACGGCATCCGCTGCTTCGCAAGCTTCGAGTGCAGTGGCCGCATAGTCCAGCGTTGGGAACAACTTACGAGAGTTGTCCATTGCCTTCGGATCGAAGACTGTAACAGAGGCACCCTGTAGCTGAATCTGTCCGGCAACATTTAAGGCTGGCGAGTCGCGGACATCGTCGGACTCCGGCTTGAATGCGGACCCCAGGATCGCAATCCGCTTGCCCAGCAACGATCCCCCACACACTTCACGTGTGAGCTCAACCATTCGGGTACGCCGGCGCATATTCACGTTATCTACTTCGCGCAGGAACGTCAGAGCCTCAGCGGCACCAAGCTCACCGGCACGAGCCATGAAAGCTCGGATATCCTTTGGGAGGCATCCTCCGCCAAATCCAAGGCCTGCATTCAGAAACTTTCTTCCGATTCGGGCGTCGTAGCCGATTGCGTCGGCAATCGCCTTGACGTCCGCACCCGCCGCGTCACATACTTCCGCGATCGCATTGATGAACGAAATCTTCGTGGCAAGAAAGGCATTCGCCGACGTCTTCACCAGCTCCGCTGTGGGCGGATCAGTGACGATGAAGGGCGTACCATCACTGATCATGGACTTGTAGATCTCGCGGCACACAACTTCAGCGTTTCCACCGGGGAACGTACCTAGTACCACCCGGTCTGGATGAAGCGTGTCATCGACCGCGAACCCCTCGCGGAGGAACTCAGGATTCCAGGCCACCTCCACATCAATATCCTTCGCCAGCTCATCTGCGCGCTCCGATAGCCGGCGTGCCGTGCCCACCGGCACTGTGGACTTGCCGAGGATCAACGCATCGCGCGTTAGGAGGGGAACAAGTTCCTCTATGGCAGCGTCCACATACCGAAGGTCGGCGCTGTACTCGCCCTTTTTTTGTGGTGTTCCGACAGCTATAAAAAAGACGTCGGCAAAGTCAGCGGCATCTGCGTACGAGCCCGACACCGTAAGTGCTCCCGAGTCGATGTGGCGCTTCAGGAGTTCGGGCAACCCGGGTTCGTAAAACGGGACCTCGCCTGCAGCGAGTTGTGCTCGCTTCTCAGGCACGACCTCGATGCCGAGAACTTCGTGTCCGAGCTCTGCCATGCAGGCCGCGTGAGTTGCGCCGAGGTAGCCGAGTCCGAGTACAACCATCCGCATTAGTACGCACCATCTTTCGCCACGACAGCCTTGACTGTCTTCCACAGAATCAAAGCGTCCTGCATTATCGACCAGTTCTCTACGTACGAGAGATCTAGTCGGACAGACTCTTCCCAGGACAAATCGGATCTTCCCGAGACCTGCCAGAGCCCGGTAATCCCAGGCTTCACGAGCATCCTTCGCGCCACCCGGCCGTCATATCGTTCGACCTCGTCTGGCAACGGCGGACGTGGCCCGACGAGGCTCATCGTTCCTCCGAGCACATTGAATAGCTGTGGCAACTCATCCAAGCTGTATCGCCGGATGAAGATCCCAACCTTCGTGATTCGCGGATCGTCGCGCATCTTGAAAAGGACGCCTGCCCCTTCGTTCAGTCCACGCAAGTTGTCTTTTAGCGAGTCTGCGTTCTGAACCATGGACCGGAACTTCCACATGGAGAAGGGAACATTGTTCAAGCCCACTCTCGTTGCGCGATAGAAGACAGGCCCCTGAGAATCCACCTTGATCGCGATGGCAACCATAACGAAGACCGGAGCAAGGGCGCACAAGATGATGGCCGCGCCCACCCTATCCACGAAGGCCTTTCGAAACCGGTTCGCGCCTTCGTACCGCGGCTTGTCGATGTGTAGTAGTGGCAACCCCGCCACTGGTCTGACCATCACGCGCGGTCCAGCTACATCCGTCACACCCGGGGACACCATCATGTCGACATCCATGCCTTCGAGGTCCCACGACAGTGCCTGCATTGCATCGTGGCCTAGTGCCTCAGCCGAGGTCACCGCCACAGTTGTTGCACCGGACTCGAGCACAGATTCACTAACGTCGTCGAACGTCCCGAAGACCGGCACTTTGGTGCTGCCCACCGACACGGACTTCGGCTTTCCCGCCCGACTCGGTAGGCAAATTCCTACTACCCGGAACCCGAGACTTGGTTGCGCCAGAAGGCGTTCCATTACCGGCCCCGCTGAAGCCTCGCTACCTACAACCAGAACGTTCTCCACATTCTCCGATCGCAGGCGCTGGTGCCCGAGCCACTGACGCCAAAGCCATCTGGAGAGCAACAACCCAGTGGTTCCGACCGGGAGTGCTATCGCGATGAATCCTCGCGCGATGTTCAATCGGAAGAGCAGGTCAACCATCGCCAGCACTCCGAAAAGTGCCAAGCACGCGGTGACAACCCTGCTGTACTCCTGGGAGCCCGACCCGACGACTCGTCGGTCCAGGGTCTGAACAGCGCGAAGTGATGCCAGCCAACAAACAACAAGGACAGTCGAGACCATCGTTGCCGGCACCTGGGCAGCCCCGTTGGGCGCCAGCGCGTTGTCAGCACCGAATCGGGCGAACTGGGCAGCGAACACAGCCGCCACGACGATCATCGCATCGGTCCAAGCGAGACGAGCCACATACCCGTGAATCCAGGAACGCGAACGCTCCCGGTCTCTACTAGCAAACCGCAGTCGCAGGGGTGTGCGCTCCGAACTCCGTCCCAATGCGTCGTAGGCCGGACGATGGGCCACAGCCAACCTCCCAAAACAAAAAGATGAACTCGAAGGCGGCGATCGGCCCCTACGCCCAACCACCAGAACGTCGACGACGTCCGCCCGCAATTGGCTTCGCGGTTGTTAGTGAGGGTATTTCAGAGTGGTCACATGTACAACTTGAACGCCTTTGTAGGCTGACCGGACGACACTTTGCGTTGCTAATTTGCAGAAACATCCCGCTGGCAAAGGCGATGTACTTGCACCGAGACGTTGTGATCGCTCCGCAGCACCGCACCTCCGTTCATCCGCTAGGGACTAAAGTCCCTCGCGAATGCCGATGCGCCACAACGGGTTCCCGACCAGCCGCTCGTCCAAACCTGTGTGATCAGCATCACAATTGCCGTTTACTGGCGTGGTGTTGCAGCACGACGGCGCGATTTGCCAACTCGCAGGGGCCAGAAGTGGAGGAGAAACGCGGCAAGAATTTAATCTTCTCTACCCATTGACTAGGGCTAGCAAATTTTCAGAATCGGACGTATCTGCCCTGCTATTCACCTATCGTTTTCGAGCGCAGGTTGACAAACGGTTTCTAATCCGTGAACGAGCCGTGTACCCGGGTCCGCCTCCCGAGTTCTCGTTGCGGTCAGCGACCAGCCAGAATGACTACATGATCGAAGACGGCAGGCCGCGCCCGGTTGCCGGCAACTTCCCTCGCCGCGCCTTCTTCGCGACGTTTACGGGGCTGGCGGCAACGTTTGTAGTCTCATGCAGTACAACCCGAGGCGGCCGACCGGAGCCGCTGATCCCTCACCGCTCCTGGGGCGCCTTCCTGCCAACTGTTACTAGCGCACAGGCCTCAACTGTCGGTTCTATCGACCAACTCGCGATACTCGCTGGCGCTAAGCCCGAAGTCGTGCACCTGTTCTCTGCGATCGACGATTCACTTCCCGCCGGAACGCTTGACTCCGTCCGTGGCATCGGCTCAACCCCACTTCTCTCGCTAGAACCTTGGCGCCCTCGCGAAGGCCTCAACCAACCCGAGTACTCACTCGCCACCATCGCTGCTGGCCAGCATGATGCAGCCCTGTCTCGTTGGGCAGTTCAACTCGCCGCATGGTCCCACCCGCTCCTACTCAGGTTTGCGCAAGAGATGAACGGGACTTGGTACCCGTGGTCAATCGGACTTCACGGCAACACGGCGAAGGATTACCGCGCAGCGTGGTCGAGGATGCACTCCATAATCAGGGCACAGGCACCACAGGTTCGCTTCGTATGGGCTCCAAACGCAATTACCGAAGGCACTCGTGACTTTGCCGACTGCTACCCCGGGGACAGCGTCGTGGACTACCTCGGTTTGGACGGCTACAACTGGGGCCGGTCCCCTGGCCACCAGTGGCAATCTGCCGACAAATTGTTCTCAAGTAGTCTCGAGGAGCTAAGCCGCTTAGGCCCGGGTCGTCCGATCCTCATCACTGAGGTCGGGTGTGCGGAGGGCGACGACCCTGATCAGAAAGCACAGTGGATCTCGGAATTCTTCCGCATCATCGAGTCCCACCCAGATGTAGCGGGGTTCCTCTGGTTTCAGATGGACAAGGAGCGCGACTGGCGGTTCAACTCGACACCTGCCAGCACCAGGAGCTTTCGCGACGAACTTGCTCAATGGATGAGTAGCGGTCGTCCTACCTAGTGCGTCTGCAGGTTGTTGGACCGTCGGGTTGCAGGAGGAATCGGGACAGGGATACTGGTGCGATGCCTGACCAACCCGTCGATCCTTCTGTGTTCTATGCGTTGGTACTACTGAACCTGCTGTTTGTTACAGGAGCGTGGTGCCTCGCACGGCCCACCTACAGGGCGACTGCGGTGCTCGTAGCAGCATCCGTGGCGTGGTTCATGTGGAACGGACCGGTCGAAGGCCGAGTGTTGATCTCGATCAACATCAACCACGGCTTCACTGAGTCGGACATTCTCTCGATCCTGGGAGTGGCAATCGCCGCAGTCACTTTCACGCGTACACGTGAACGTCGGCGGTACGAGGAGTAGGTGGTGGTTGGGGCTGGGGTTTGATACGTCCGGTCGCCTGCCCTTCGAGGCTCCTCGCTAACGCTCGTCGCACCTCAGGGAGCAAGAAGGTTCTCGCTAACCTCAGGGAGCAAGGGGGTTCTCGCTAACGCTCGTCGCACCTCAGGAAGCGGGGGGCGGAGACTATCGCGCGTTGTAGTCGAACCTCTTTTTGTCCAGCTGCGCACGCAATGCCGGCTCGAGGACCCGCGCGGCGGTGGCCGTCAGATGCGAGTCGTCGCGGTAGAAGAGGATCTTGTTGTGCGCGGCGAAGCACGAGTTGCCCTCACACAGCAGGTTGTTGACGCTCAGCGTCGTGACATCCCGATACTCGCGACGTGACACGACGTCGGTGATCGGTTCGATGCGCGGGTAGTCGTCGAAGTTGAACTCGCATTTGGACCAGTCGTCCATCGAGCCCGAGATGCAGTCGGCCACCTGGAACCCCGGGTAGGGCGTGTCGGCGATGTAGACGAGCTTGGCGCCGGTGTTCCGCAGCTGGATCATCGTGTGCGTCCACGCGGCCTCGGCGACCACACGATCCGGCACATAGGTCGAGAGCGACGAGACGAAGATGATCCGCGGCCCCACCTCGGCGATGCGCTTCAGCGTCTCCTCGCGCCACTCTTGGCAGTCCGCCTTCACATACGGGTCCGGGATGCCGGACTGCGGCCGCAGGTGCTGGGCCGGGCAGGCAGCCTTGGTGAACTGGTGAATCCGCCAGCCGTGGTCGGCGCCGATGTTGCGGATCGACTCCGCCCACTGATCGGCATGACTGTCGCCGAAGAGCACCACCGGGATGCCGTTGGCCGGACCGAAGACGCAGTTCTCGCGTGGTGCGGTGTCCCCCACCGGGATCAAACACTCAAATGGCCGTGGCCGATCGTCGAACGCCTGGAACGGATTGGGTGTCACCGGGCCGGACTGCTCGCCGCTGTCGGTCCCGAACACCGACTGATACGTGAGCGACGCGTTCGCGACCGTGTCGCGGCTGGCCACCTGCACGGTGATCACACCAGCGGTCATCGTGACCGCCAGTGCCGCGATCACGCCCGTCAACCCCAGCGAGATCGACGCCGAATCATTGCGTTTGAGTTCGCGGTTACGCAGCAGCGGTTCCTCGAACAGCAGCGTCGAAATCGTTGCGAGTACCAGCGATCCCGCCGACACGGCCAGCAGCACCGGCCAGCTCGACGACCCGACGACCGCCTCGTACAGGACGATCGCCGGCCAGTGCCACAGGTACCAGGCATATGACACCCGTCCGAGGAACTTCAGCGGCGGCGTCGCCAGCAGCCGTCCGACGAACACCGAACCCGAACCGACGGCACAACCGGAGGCGATGACCAGCGCGGCACCCGCGGTCGGGAGCAGCGCCGCGGTACCGGGATACGGCGTGTGGGCGTTCACGATGAACGCCGCGACGACGATGCCGGCAAGGCCGGCCCAACCCAGCACCAGGGCAACAGGACCACCCGCACGCAGACCACCGAACCGCGCCAGCACCGGCAGGACGATCGCCACCAGACCACCGACGCCGAACTGCCAGGCGCGGGTGTAGGTGGCCATGTAGGCGGTCGCGGGATCGGTAGGCGTCAGCACGATCGCCCACACCAGCGACGCCACACTGACCACCAGCACCGCGATACCGACCGACCAGCGGACCGAGAGACGCTCTCGCAGCCGGGTCCGGGTCGCCAGCGCACCCGCGCCGATGACCAGGAACGGCCAGATGAAGTACAGCTGAGCCTCGATGGCCAGCGACCAGAAGTGCGTCGCCAGGCTGCCGTCGATCGCGCCGGCCAGATAGTCGGCGTTCTGCTGGATGAAATGCCAGTTCGCCACTTGTGCCGCCGCGGCCAGCAGATCAAGCGCCTGCTTGAACACCTTCAGCAGCGGCATGAAGATCGCGGCGCCGATGATCGACACCACGATCACCAGCGCGGCCGGCGGGATGATGCGACGGGCACGGCGAGCGAAGAAGCCGCGCAACGAGATCCGCTCGTGCCGCTCGTACTCCCGGACCAACAGGCCGGTGATCAGGAACCCGGAGATCACGAAGAAGACGTCGACACCGACGAAACCGCCGGTCAGATACGGAACGTGCGAGTGGAACAGCACCACGAGCAGCACCGCGACACCGCGTAGGCCGGCGATGTCGTCGAAGAACGTTGTGGGCGCGACCCGCATCGGTGAGGTGGGCGCCGCGTCGGACTCCACCTGCAGCGCACGCATCGGCTGCGTCGGGGCTTCGTACGGCATCAGCCCGCCCGGCCGATCACTTGGTGTCCCACGGGAGCATGATGTCGAACCAGCCGAGCGCCAGCGCCGCGATGAACAGGATTGCCAGCGTGTAGCCGACCACCTCCCACACCGAGATGCGATTCCAGTTCGTCGGGTTGGGGCGCTCGGGATGGGCTACGGGGCGCGCGTCGTCGGGTTCGGGACCGAACGCCGTCATGCTGCGATCTCCTCTGGTTCGACCTCTGCTGCACGCGAACGACGCCGCGGCACCAAGATCTTCACGAACTCGATGAACAGCGGCAACGCCAGGTATGTGTACGCGAGCATCAGGCCGACCATCATCCAGAACTGGGCCAGCCCGTACTCCAGCACGTCCCAGACGATGGACACCCAGAACGCGACCAATGACGCCCCGAGCACCGTGGCGCCGAGCCAGGAGATGGAGCGGGCGAGCGAGTTCGACTGGCCGATCACGCCCGTCGGTACCCAGCCGATCTCGCGGCCGATGATCTTGTGCCAGATCGCCACCGCATGCGCGTAGCTGTAGGCCATCTGGATACGGAGCACCTCGAAACGCCAGCGGGTACGCGACACCAGCGGGAACAGCACCACATACACCCACAGGCCGAGCAGGAACAGGACCAACTGCGCGGGCCGCACATCCTCGGGATAGAAGACCGCCATGATCACGCCCGGCAGGAAGAGCAGGAAGACGTTCATCGCGGTGGTGATGTAGTACAGGACGCCGGCCCATCGGGCGACGCGTTGGCGGAAAGTGCCCTTCGAGACGGCCCTCCGCAAGCTCCGGGCCTCCTCAGGGAGCGAGGGGAACTGCGGCGTTTGCAGTCCGGGGAGCGAGCGCACGCGCGTCAACGTCCCCTGACACCAGCGGTACTGCTGGTTGAGGAAGCCCGCCAGATCCGACGGGCACAGCCCGCGCGACAACATCACCGGCACATAGCGGATCGTGTAGCCGGCCTGCTGCAGGTGACGTCCGGTGTGCAGATCCTCACTGTGCTCGATCGCGGCGAAACCACCGACCCGCTCGATCGCGCTGCGCCGGTATATCGCCGACGTCCCGACACAGTTGGCCGCGCCGATCCGATCACGCGACGGCAGCACCCAGCGATAGAAGAATTCCTGCGTCGCACCGGCGGTGCGCTGAATCCAGTTCATCGACTCGGTGGTGGCGAAGCATTGCGGACTCTGCACGATCGCAACCTGAGGATCGTCCAAATACGGGACCAGATGGCCGAGAAAATCGGAGCGGGGACAGAAATCGGCGTCGAAGATGACGATGAATTCCCCATGGCTGATCCGACAGGCATGTCGCAGATTGCCGGCTTTACGGAGGTGACCGCGGTCCGGGCGGACCACGTAGTCGAAACCGAAAGATGCTGCCAGATCGTGAACTTCCTCGCGCGCCGCGTCGTCGAGGACATAGACGAACAGCTTCCCGGGCCAGTTCATCGCGACGACATGCTCATAGGTGTTGCGCAGGATTTCCAGACTTTCACCACAGGTGGGCAGAAAGACGTCGACGCTGGGATATCGGCCGTCGGGCGGATTCCAGGAAGTAACCCGCTCCTGATGCGACGACCATGTCACCCGTCGTTTGTTCATGCCGGTCAACAATGAAAATGTGTTCCCGATCACATTCGCGACAAGAATGACGAGGACCGGCGTGAGCCACGGATGGGTCGTCGCGAATGCGACGAGTGAGACGGAGACCAGCACGAACGCAGCTACCAGAACCAGCTGAATCCAGCGCATCTGAGGACCGAGATACTCGTAGACCTCGTCGTCGCCCGGCGCGGACACGGCCAGCGGGTTATGCTGCGGCGCAGGAGGTTCAGCGTGGCGCCGGGTACTCGGCACCCGTGCCTGATCGACGTCGGCCAGCACCGGCCCATCAGCCGACGCCACACCTGTTCTCCGAACCCCGACGGATAACTCCACCCACCCAGAATCATTCAACTAATACGTCGACGCAAACCGCCCGAATCGACGGGTTACCGTTCTCGGGTGAATTCCAGGTGGGGGCGAGTGCGGCACGTCGGCGTATGTGTCGCCGTCGTGTCCGTTTTCGGGATGGGGATCTCGGCATGCGCGTCGACGCCGGGGGGCGACTCGACGGCCGGAACACCGAGTTCGACGGCGTCGTCGACGAGCGTCGTGCTGAGCGCGGAGGCGGTCGAGCAGCGCGGGGAAATCGTTCGGACCGACGACGCTCCCGACTCCTGGTCATTGCCGTATGGCACCGTCGCCAAACGACTGGTCTATCGGTCCACCTCCGGTGTCGACGGGTCGACGACCTCGGTGAGCGGCGCGGTTTTCGTTCCGGGTTCCACTCCCCCGGCCGGCGGCTGGCCGCTGATCGCCTACGCGCACGGAACCACCGGCATCACGCCCGACTGCGCACCGTCGGACCAGGCGGACATGTTCGGCGACCTGACCGCGGTCCAGGATTTCCTCGACGCGGGATATGCCGTGGTCACCACCGATTACCAGGGACTCGGCACACGTACCGGCCGTCAGGCGCCGCACCCGTATCTCGAACCCCGCACCGCCGCATTCAACGTCATCGACGCGGCCCGCGCGGCCCAGTCCGCAGGTCTCGGTATCAGTCCGCGCTGGCTGGCCGCGGGCCGCTCGCAGGGTGGCGCGGCGGTCTGGTCGACCGCCGAGGAGTTCGCCGGCTACGGCGGCGGCAGCGGCGAAC
Source organism: Gordonia sp. GONU (assembly GCF_024733855.1). NCBI lineage: Bacteria > Bacillati > Actinomycetota > Actinomycetes > Mycobacteriales > Gordoniaceae > Gordonia > Gordonia sp. GONU. The sequence goes on along the minus strand of NZ_JANRHB010000025.1, from coordinate 44,765 downwards.
TACTGGGCGTCGTGGCCGTCGCGCCGCTGCTCGATCCCCGCTACTTCGCGACGCGCGCGCAGGAGAACACCCTCACACGGGCTCAGCAGCACCTGTATCCGCTGGTGGTGCACGGAGTCTCGCAGGCCGACCCGGCGGTGAAACCCGGCGACCACCTCTCCGCGCTGAACAGCTCCGCGGTGCCGGTGTGCGGCGACGACCGCACCGCATTGTCGTTGCTGTCGGTGCCCGCGGATACCTCGCTGGGCGCCGTGACGCCGGCAGCCGCCCAGACCCTGCACGCGCGCCTCGCGGCCTACACCCTCCCCCGCACCGCGACGAAGGTGCCGATCTTGGCGGTCTACGGCGCGGCCGACAATGTCATCCCTCGTGATGTGATGGAAGACACACTTCGACGCGCATGCGAGGTCGGGGATCGGGTACTGAGTGTCCGGCAAGAACAGCAGGGGCATATCGTCAACCCTGGTCCCGCTATGGCGACCTGGGTCCGCGACCGAGTTGCTGGATTGCCCGCACCGAGTAATTGTTGAAACAAACGAGCCCGACGCCTCGCGCGTGGTCGGTAAATGGCCGCTATGGTGACAAAGTCGCTAGACGAGAAACGCGGGTTGGGAGACTTGTTACATGTTCAATGCCGTAAAGCGCATTGCAGGTTCTGCACCGATCTGGGCTTGGATCGTCATGGTCGTGTGTGCCGTGGTGCTCGTTGTCGGTCTCATCGTGTCGAGTAATCGAACCGCTCCGACGTCGGACGCGGCGGCGGCAATGACCCCGACCAGCTCGACCCCGCTCGAGCAGCCCGCCACCCTTGCCTTCATGGAAGATGCCAAGGCGCATGCGGCTGAGCCGAGAACAATTGTGCTGCTCGGTGATTCGACCGGTGCCGCCCGCGACGGCTGGGCACCGAAGGTCGGCACCGCGATCAGCCAGACCCTCCAGCGGCCGATGGCCACCAAATTCTGGAACACCACGACCAACGATTACGGCGCAATGGTCGGACTCGGCGACGGCCCGAACGGACCGATCGGATTCTGGAATGGCAGCGCTTCCGGAAAAGACGCGAACTACGCGCTCGAAAATCTCGACAAGATGATTCCCGCGGATGCCTCGCCGGATCTGATCATGCTCAATTTCGGACATACGCAGGATCCGAAGACCGCGCTCGCCGAACAGCTGCAGCCGCTCGTCGCTCAGCTCCGCAAGGAATACCCGAACGCCGACCTCGTCGCGATCAAGCAGAGCCCGGCGCAGGGCAAGAACACCGGTGAAGTGACCGCCGGCTTCGCGTCGGCCATGGACGCCGAGGGCATCCAGGTGATCGACGTCTACTCAGCCTTCCCCACTGACGATGCGTCGCTGGCGCCGCTGCTGAAGGACACCGTCAACCCGAGCCCTGCCGGACAGCAGATCTGGACGACGACGGTTCTCAAAGCCTTCGAAGTCCAGGCGTAGGTTCAAGCGTCACAACGGTCACTCTTCACGCGCTGCAGGTTCGTCCGACCGAGCGTGCCTATCGTGCCCCTCTGGCGGAAGCCTGCCGACTCACGCGGAACGCGCGTACTGCGACAGGCCTTCTCAAAACCAGTGCCACCGAACGAAATTCGTAGCGCCTGCGGGTGTACCACCGACGAGCTCGACGACCTCGCTCAATCCGCTTTCGGGTCGCCTCTTCGGCGGCGTCGTCGAGCGAAGTGGAGAGTCCGTAATCTGCCCGTATCCGTCGAATCTGCGTGGCATGTGGGGAGTACGCGGGCAAAGGAAGGCCGGCGAGGCGGTACACCGGTTGCCGGAAGTCGTGGGCTGTGAGCAACGCGAGCCAGGCCCAGATAAGCATCCCCAGCGCGAACAGGACCGCCAGTACCCGCGACGAAGCCGTCAGCACGCCGGGTACGAGAGCGCCGACAAAATAGGCGCTACCGATCAAGGCGCTACCCCAGCCAATAGTGGAGAACACAAATGCGCGCCCGCGCTGAGGACGGGGCAGCGTGATCATGTCGAATCGACGGAGAGCCTCGGCCCAGCGATAACGCTGCTTGAGCGACGCAACGGCGGGATCGACATCGTCATCAGGCAGCAACGCCATCAGTTGCTCTACCTGTTCATAGTGCGATCGGCGTTGCTTCTGCCGAATGTACAAGGCCCCCGGCGCAGAGAACGCCGGGACGAGCGCAGCGAGAAGCCCCACATAGAATTGCGGGTCGACAGGAATTGCCACCCTGAACTCCCTTCGGATTGGGACATCCCCCGTATCCGCTCTGTCAGATGAGGACGCGAGACTAACAAGCGACTCCGACAGATCACCTGTCGAGCGTCCCGGAGGAACCACAAGTTGAAGGTCGCAGACCGGTGCGTCAGTGTTGCGAGTTGCTTTCGCATTGCGAAAGACGTCGTCATACCGCTGGTTTGACCGAGACGTCGACTGTTGTTATCTCCCAGGACATCGGTGACAGTTCTGCATCAAGACATCGGTGACAGTGTTGGGGGTCTTGGTGGTGACACTTTCCCACCGAGGCTGTTTTCGGTGGCTGTCAATGGACCCAGCGATCCTGTAGTTCGGCTGGCGATCTCTCAGTGGCGTGACGATGCGCCGCGTGGAGCGGTCTCGACGTTCTGCGCCGAGCATGGAATTTCCCGAAAATCGTTCTACGAGTTGCGTAAACGCGCGAGGACCGAGGATCCGTCGGCGGTGCTGGAACCGCGGACTCGCCGCCCGAAGTCGAGTCCATCGATGTTGAGTGATGAGGTCAAGGCGCAGGCCCTGGCGGTGCGGGCAGCGCTGGAGGCTTCCGGGCTTGATCACGGACCAATCAGCGTGCACGACAAGATTCGGTCGATGGGGCTGGATGAGGTCCCATCCAGAGCGTCGCTGGCGCGAATCTTCCGAGAGGCGGGCGTGGCGCGCCGTGAGCCGAAGAAGAAGCCCCGCTGCGCGTGGCGACGATTTGTCTATCCCGCTCCGAACGCATGCTGGCAGTTCGATGGCACCGAGTACGTGCTGGCCGGCGGACGCAAGAAGGAAAGAACAACGCTTCCACCAGACACTGTTCCGATATCTGGACAAGCAACCACTGGCCGACAACGTCGCCGAACTTCAAGCCCAGGTCGACGCGTTTCGACCACGTCTACAACACCGAGCGGCCACACCAGGGCCTCCCCGGGCGGGTCACACCACTGACTGCATGGTGCACTACACAGAAAGCCGATCCACCACGCCCCGATCCCAAATCCGTTGCGCCCCTGTTTGATCAACTCCCAACGCGCTCGGTCCCCGAGCCGCAAGAACCCGTGCACGTGCCCGAAGGCGCCGTAGTGCGACGGATCAACAACTCAGGCACATTCTCATTCGAGTCAGTCATCTACATGGTTGATGTGCGCCATGCCTTCGAGCAGGTACTGGTCTTCGCCGAGGCCGACACGATCATCGTGGCCAACACCGAGGGGCGAAGTACTCACTGAGCACATCTGACCCAGCCCGGGCATCAAGCACGTCGGTAACGGACAACCTGCGGTCCGCGAACGAACTCAAGCAAATCGTCACCGAAGTCCTGATACACAAACTGTCACCGAAGTCCTGATGCAGAACTGTCACCGAAGACCCGATACATCACACGAGACGTCGACTGTGGAGAAACCTGGCACTCGAACATGCGTTCGTGTACCTTGGAGTCATGGCGGAGCTCACCACACCTCTCGACCACCTCATCGATCAAAACCGTAGGTGCAACCCGTCCACAGTTCTTGTCAGACCCCCGATGTAGAACTGAAGACACAGAAAATTCATGACAGAGCAGCAGTCAACGACGGTCCCACTCAACCGCTTGTACACCTCAGAAGAGGGATGGCTGCCGTCATGATCGACACCGACACGACTCCACTCGACGCAATCCTCGATCAACTCGTCGAGATCACCCCACCCACCGACGACCCCACCGGCGTCCACACCTACTCACAGCTGCGCCGATGGATACTGCTGCGCAACCTCGCCGATCACCGCATCGCCTCGTTCACAGCACAACTCGATGAGCTCGGCGTCGCCGCCAAAGCCGGCTCCACCACCAAAAACCTGTTGATCGAGATGGGACTCCCACCCGCAGCAGCCACTCGTACCGCCCGCATCGCCGACCACCTCGGCACGCTGGACAAGATCGAAACCTGCGCAGCTGACGGCCGCCTCGCGGGTGAAGTCGTCGACGCCATCGTCCGCGGGATGTCCACGATCGAGAAACGCTCCCCCACATCACTTTCCGACGACGACCGAACCATCTACCAAACCGAACTCCTCACCCAGGCCCTGTCCGGCGCCACACCCACCGACATACAGAAGCACGCCCAAATGATCGGCAACACCATCGCCGACGCCTCCGAGGACGGCATCCCCGCCAGCGACGACCGATCCCTGGACACGCTCTCCCACCACACAACCGACGACAGTCGCGTCGAGATCCACGCCAACGTGACACAAGTCGTGGGCGAGAAACTCATCGCCATGATCGACGAACGCAGCACACCGCGCCCCGAACCCGACGGCTCCCCCGACCCACGCTCGGCCACCCAACGACGAGCAGACGCACTCGAAGTACTGCTCGACCAAGCCGCCGTCGACACCATCGGCAGCCCGCGAAACCAGACAGTGCTGACCATCCCCGCCGACGGCGGCAATCCCGCATTCCTGCCCTGGACCGGACCGGTCACCCACGCCACCGCGAAACGGTTGTCCTGCGACGGGACCCTCACCGAAATCATCATCGACGGCGAGACCGTGCCCCTGGCCATGGGCCGCGAAAAGCGCCTGTTCCCACCACATCTGCGCAAAGCGATCATCATCCGCGACCAGACCTGCATCAAATGCGGTGCACCGCCCTCACATACACAGGTCCACCACATCCAGCACTGGACCGACGACGGTGACACCGAGCTCGACAACGGGTGCCTGCTCTGCCAACGCTGCCACACCCAGGTCCACCACAACGGCTGGGACATCATGATGGGCTTCGACCGCCACCCCTGGCTCATCCCGCCGGCCGACATCGACCCCCAGCGCCGACCCCTACCCGCCTACAACCGCCGCACCATGCGACTCGACGACATCGCCGCCTGACACAGACTTACGCGCAGCACCTTCCGCACCCGACGTTCACCGAACATCAACCGGGACCGCATCCGTACCTTGACAACTCCACAGTGAAAACACCGGCGGCTCAATCGGTTCCGTTCCCGCCCAGCATCGATGGGCGGGAACGGGTCCGGCGACTACGGCGCGGTCGCCGAGAGTCTCGCAGCGCGGAGGACTGTAGCCCGTCGAGGACGGCAGCCCGGGTGCAGAACCTTCTTGACCTGAAATCTTGCCAGGAGCTGGGTAATTCAGTATGTCCGGTTCGGCGCCGCACTGCGGCGCACAGAAGTCGAGCCTCCGCACGGACCAATGACGACAAACCGCGTGACCAATTCTGCACGGGCGAAACAACTTTGCGGGGCTAACGGCAGGTGTGGCGTTGCGACCGATGGTGGCGTGATGCCCCCGCTCAGCCGGCGGGGGCTGTCGGCGGAACCCTCACCGCCGCGTGCTCGGTCTCACCGCCGCGTGCGTGGTCACCGCGTCGAGCGCGTCCGTGAACGGCGGGATGAAGAACCGGGCACCGAGGACGCAGCAGGCGTGACCACCGTCGACCTCGAAGCGCTGCGACCCGGGGATGCCGTCGAGCAGCAGTTGCTGACGTTCGGGTTCGACGACGCGGTCGCGGGTGGACACCACGACGGCGGTCGGGACGTCGATCTCGTCGAGCCAACTGCGGGAGTCGAATCGCCCCAATCCGTTCCCGAATTCACCGAGATGTGACAGCGGCGTCGAGAAGAACTGCCGCAGCGCCCAGACGGACGTGTGCGACGTCGTCTTGTCGAGGCTCTTGTCGGAAATACGCGGAAGCATCCGGTAGAGCGGCACGAGAATGCGACCGGTCCTTTCCGATGACCTCTGGTGCCGGGGGTCGCGGGTGCTGAAGAACGGTCCCGTGGAGCAAAGCACCAGGCCCGACACCCGCTCGGGATGACGACGCCACACCAGCTGGGCGATGCCGCCGCCCATCGAGAAGCCGGCGGCGACGAACCGGTCGATGCCGAGGACGTCGGCGACCGCGACCACGTCGTCGGCGCAGTCACGAAGATCGAAGTTCTCCGACTCGATACCGCGACCGTGCCAGCGGGCGTCGAGGGTGATCACCCGGTAGCGGTCGTTGATCGCGGGGATCGTCGGATACCAGCACAGCAGTCCGGTAGTCAGCACCGAATGCAGCAGGAACACCGCCGGCGCGTCGCGGGGTCCCGAATCGGTGACGTAAGCGCGGCCGCGGCCGGGCAAGTCGAGCATCTGACCTTTGGGAATGTCCGTCGCCGGGTACGGCTTGAAGACGTGGCGGACTGCTCTGGCGGCACCGTTGAGAAACTCGGGAATCACGTTTACAAAGCTACGTGAGATGCTGGTCACATGATCGACATCGCCCGTCCGAAGATCGAGGGGTCGATCGCCGTGGCCGACGGTGATCGTCGCATCGGGTTCGCCGAGTACGGATCAGCCACCGGACGAGCCATCATCTGGCTCCACGGCACACCCGGAGCGCGGCGGCAGATCCCCGTCGAGGCCCGCGGATTCGCCGCTGAACGGGGGGTTCGTCTGATCGGACTGGACCGGCCGGGTGTCGGGTCGTCGACGCCGTACCGGTACGACAACATCGCCGCCTTCGCGCCCGACCTCGCCGACGTACTCGAAGCACTCGGCATCGACGAGTTCGCGGTCATCGGACTCTCCGGCGGCGGACCGTACGCGCTCGGTGTGGCTCACGCCATGCCCGACCGGGTGGTCGCGGTCGGCATTCTCGGCGGTGTCGCACCGACCGTGGGCCCCGACCGCATCCCCGGCGGCGCGATGAAACTCGGCTCGTTCCTGGCGCCGGCGGTCGGTGTCGCGGGGTCGCAGATCGGGCAGGTCCTCAGTGTCGCGCTCCGTTTCGCACGGCCTGTCGCCGAACCGGCCATCAGCGTCTACGGACGGCTGTCCCCCGCCGCCGACCGCGAACTGCTGCAACGGCCCGAGTTCCGGGCGATGTTCCTCGACGATCTGCTCCACGGCGGCCGACGTGCGATGGAGGCGCCGTTCGCCGACGTCGTCGTGTTCGCCAAGGACTGGGGCTTCCGCGTCTCCGACATCCAGGTCCCCGTGCGCTGGTGGCACGGCGACCACGACCACATCATTCCCTACGCCCACGGTGAGCACATGGTGTCGTTGCTGCCCGACGCCAAGCTGTTCGAACTGCCCGGCGAAAGCCACCTCAGCACCCTGCACATGGCCACCGACATCATCGACGAACTGCTCGCCATCTGGGACCAGTCGCGGGCGTTGAAGTAGGGGGTCGACCTCACCAGGCCTTCGAGGCTCGTCGCTTACGCTCCTCGCACCTCAGGCAGCGAGGGGTCGGGTCGCTACTTTCGGATCAGGCAGCCAGAGGTCAGGGCGCAGTCGCCGAGAGCCCCGCAGCGAGGCCCAGCACGACGGCCATCAGCACCAGTTCGACGACGGCGTTGCGGATCGACGCGGCCTCGGTCAGTCGGTGGCGTTCGGCGGCGAGCACCCATCGTCGTCGATGCCAGAGGGCGACGCCCACCAGCGCCGCCAGGATGACGACCTTCGCCAGCAGAATCCGACCGTAACCGGTGGTGAACAGGGCTGACAGGCCGTCGATTTCCGTCAGTGCGGCAACCACGCCGGTCACCGCGATCACGCCGACGGCCCACGGCGCACGCTGCGAGAACACCGGCAGACTGCGCGCCCACCCGGACCGGCCGCGGACCGCGATCACCATCGCGACGAGCAGACCGCACCACCAGGCGGCGGCCAGCGCGTGGGCGCCGACGAGGAACGGGCCGAAGGCGTCGTTGCCGGCGTGCCCGGCGATCGCGGTGGCCAGCACCCCGACCGCCGCGAGCACCCCGACCACCAGGACCGGGATCTCGACCGCGGTCAGCAGATCGAGCACCGCCCAGACGACGATGAGTAGACCCGCGACCAGCGCGACCATCTCGGAGGCGCCGGAGTTGAGGACTTCACCGAAGTCGCCGGCACTCACGTCGAGCACGTCCGCGCCGGACCGATCGGCGGTGCGCACCCAGGCGCTGATCAGCGTCGCCACCACCCAGACGCCCGCTAGTGCACCGATCAGTCTCGACGACGGCTCGGCGTCGACCGTGGGCAACAGGCCGAGGCCGAGAACCACGACGCAGACGCCGAGCGCGAGGGTCGCGGGAATCGCCACCGTGTCCGGTCCGTCGGGGCGGGCGAGCAACCAGCTCACCAGCAGTCCGGCGAACAGGGCCGGGACACCGGCCACGACCCTCACGCGTCAGCTCCGCGTCTTGGGGCGGCGGGTCAGCCAGAACACGACACCGAGACCCACGACCAGCACCACGACGGCACCGACGATGAAGTACCACACCGGGATTCCGTCATCGGACTGGTCAGCGGACGCGTCGGCGAGCGGACCCGGCTCACCATTACCGGCGACCGTCAGCTCGAAGCTGCGCTGCCCGCTGATGACATGTCCGTCGGCGGAGGTGACCCGGTAGTTGATCGTGTACTTCCCGGTCGGGCCGAGCTCACGCACGCCGACGCTCACAACGCTGCCGTCGACCTTGGGGTCACCGGACTGCCAGAAATGATCGTCGGGTCCGACGACGTTGAGCACCGCGTACGCCGACTGGATTCCCTCGTTGAAGGTGAGGGTGACGGTCGACGGGCCCGCGGGCAGGCTCGCGCCGTCGGCGGGATCAGAGGACACGAGACGCGAATGCGCCGACGCCGCGGGCGCCGACCAGGTGCCGACCAGACCCAGGCAGGCGAGCGCGGCCAAGGTCAACAGGACCGAACGGCTCAGCGGGAGCGCGCGCTTACGCATTGCCGCGTCCATTGCGTCGGGCAACCATCAGCGCCGCGACACCGAAGACGGTGCCCAGTGCGCCGACGACCAGTCCGATGCCGCCGAGCCAGCGGGCGGCGGAGTCGGCCTGGGCGGTCTCCGTCGCCTGCGACTCGGTCGCGTCGGTGGCGGCCTCGGGCGCTGCGGCATGGTGTGCACCGTGTCCGTCGCCGCCCGCCGCCAGGGTGATGGTCGGCGCGGGCTTCTCGGGTTCGGTGCCGTCGGCCGGGGTCGGCTGATTCCAGTCGGCCTTCTCGCCGTCGGCATAGGTCTGCAGCGTCGGGAGGGTGACGGTCTCCTGCTCGGGGAAGGGGCCGCCGGAGAAGCGGAACTGCCCGAACTGGCCGACCGGGACACCGGGCGAACCGGGTGCGGCGGTCCACGTGATCTCGGTGACCAGATCGTCCTTCTTGGTGACGACCGACTTCCAGCCGCTCATCACCTCCGGGCGCGCCGACTTCAGGCCGGGCAGGGTCACGCGCAGCGACGTCGTCGGAGCCGCGTCGGACTCGTTGGGGACGACCAGCGTGACGACGCCGTACCCACCCTGGGTGACGGTCGGGGCGTTGGCGGTGACGTGCGCCGACGCCGCACCCGCCCCGGTCAGGGAGGCGACACCGACGACTGCGGCAGCGGCGGCGGGCAGGACGAGGCGGCGAGCGATCGTGGCCCGCGTCAGGACAAGGTTTTTCATCTGCGTTCTTTCTCAAGAGTTCGGAAGTCTGTGCGTTGCGCGCACGACAGCACCGAACCGTCGCGGGTTCGGTGCGGTGGCGCGGGTCAGAATCCGGGCGGAGGTCCACGAACGCCGGTCCCGCCGACGGGCGGATCGGCGAGAACACCGGGTTGCGTCCAGAAGACCGGGCATGCACCGGGCGCGAGCAGTGCGGCGGGCGGCGTCAGCGACGCGATGACCGACCCGATGACGGCCAGCAGCTGCGCGCCGACGACGATCAGCACGGCGCTGAGCGGGATCGCGACGAGGTGCGTCAACAGCATCGGTAACGCCGGGGCGTCGTGGCCGGCGTGTGCGGCGTCGGCGGCGAGCGACCAATGGCTGGCGACCTGCGCGGCGGTCAGGATGCCGACGGCCGACGCGGTGGCCGGGACGAGGCGCCGGCCTCGGGTCGCCGGTTGCAGGAGCATCGCCGCGACCACACCGATCGCCGCGGTGAGCACCAGGCCACCTGAGCTGGGCATCTGGCCGCCGGCGGCACCGTGCGCGGCGATCGCGACGGCGGGCACCACACCGGCCGCGGCGACGCGTGTGAACACGTCGGGCGTGCGGACGGTGCGTGACATGGCCCCATCCTAAGGAGTGGGCCCCCGCGCAACCGACTCACCCAACCCGGCCAACTCGTCGGTGCGCGGTGAAAGAATCGACAGCATGTCGCTTTCACCGGCTCCTGTCGAGGTACGCACGGTCGAGGTCCGCGAGCTGTCCTCGCCCGACGAACTCGAAGAACTGATGCGGATCTTCGACGACGTGTGGCGGCCGGACCCGACGAGACGCCCGGTGGGCATCGACATGCTGCGGGCGTTGTCGCATTCGGGCAACTACGTGTCCGGCGCCTTCATCGGCGATCACCTGGCCGGCGGAAGTGTCGCGTTCCTGTCGGCGCCGGCCGGCGAGGCCCTGCACAGTCACATCACCGGTGTCTCCCGACGCGGACGCGGCCACCATGTGGGCTACCTGCTGAAAATGCATCAGCGGAAGTGGGCGCTGGCGCGTGGACTGACGACGATCACGTGGACCTTCGATCCGCTGGTCGCGCGGAACGCGTATTTCAACATCACGAAGCTGGGCGCGATGCCGGTCCACTACTACGAGGACTTCTACGGCGAGCTCGGCGACGAGCTGGGCGGCGACGCCGATTCCGACCGGGTGCTGATGTCGTGGGCGCCCGAGGACGGGCTGCCCGAGGCCGTCGATGATGTCGGGAGTGTGGAGGCGCTGATCGCCGACGGTGCGGTGCCGGTGATCGACGATTCCGATCGGTCGCGTCCGGTCGCCCATCACGAGCGGGTGCCCCCGGACGCCACCGTGGTGGTGGCGTTGCCGCGGGACGTCGAAGCGATGCGGGCGAGTCATCCGCTCGACGCGGCGCGGTGGCGGATCGCGCTGCGGGACGCGATGTCGCCGTTGCTCCTCGAAGGCGAGGCGCGACGGTCGGTGCGGTTCCTGCGGTCGGGTCACTACATGTTCGGTCCGGCGGGGTCGGGGGTGCGGTGAGCGTCGAACTGACTCCCGCGGATTGGGACCGGTACCCGCACACACTCGCCGACGTCCTGCCCGCGGTGTCCTCTGCGCTGGGAATGTCCGCGTCGTCGGACCTGGTTGTGCCACCTGGCGATTCGGTGGTGGTGTTGCTCATCGACGGGCTCGGGGCGACGCTGCTGGAGGAGTACGCGGATTCCGCGCCGACGCTGCGCGAGCTGACGGCGACCACGCTGCGTGCCGGATTCCCGGCGACGACGGCGACCAGCATCCTGAGTCTGACGGTCGGGGCGGCGTGTGGCGTGCACGGGATCATCGGATACAGCTTCCGGCCCGACGACGACTGTCGGACACGGGGATCACGCCGGGTGCTGAACTCGCTGCGCTGGACTCTCGACGACGCGCACGGCCCGTCGGCGCTGGTCACCTATCCCCCGGCACTGGTGCGGACGCACCCGGGCAGCCTGGAAGCTCTTGCGGATGACGGTGTTCGGGTGACCTACGTGATGCCCGGGGAGTTCCGCGGCACGGGTCTGACCCTGGCAGCGTTCCGCGCGCCCGGCCAGTACGTGCCGGCGGTGACCCCCGACGGCGTGCGCGACGGCGTCCTGGCCGCGGTGCGCGGACACAGTCGTCATCGCCGGTTCGTCTACGCGTACTACAGCGAGTTGGACACCGCGGGACACATCCACGGTCCTGGTTCATCGACGTGGCAGGAGAAGCTTCGGATGGTCGATCGGCTCGTGGCCGATCTCGCCGCCGAGTTGCCCTCCGGGACAACACTGCTCGTCACCGGCGACCACGGGATGATCACCGCCGACCGCGCCATCGACATCGACACCGCGCCAGGACTTCTCGACGGCGTCGACGCTGTGGCCGGTGAGGCACGTGCGCGACATGTGTACGCGACGTCCGGTGGTGCCGATGACGTCCTGAAGGCATGGTCGGGGTATCTCGGTGACGCGGCGCACGTCGTCACGCGGGAGCAGACCATCGACGAGGGATGGTTCGGACCCGAGGTGACCGACGCCGTGGCGCGTCGGATCGGGGACGTGGTCGCGGTGGCGCGGGACTCGGTGACGCTGACGCGCTCCACGAGCGAGACGATGGAGTCGAAGATGATCGGCCACCACGGAGCCTGGACGGCCGCGGAACAGCTTGTGCCGCTGGTGATCGCGCAGGGGTGACCCCCTGCTGGCCGAGTAGCGACGACCGAGCGCAGCGAGGACGCCGCGTATCGAGGTCACGCCACCGGCGCGTCCTCGTCGTCGGTCACCAGGTCGAGGCGCACGCCGAGGAGGCGGACCGGGCGGTCGATGTCGAACCTGGTGAGCAGGTCGGCGACCACGCCTTCGAGCTGGTCGAAGTCGAGGCTCGGGGCGGGGAGCTTCCGGGATTTGGTGCGCGTGTAGAAGGTGGTGGTCCGGACGGTCACGGCCACGCGGAACGGGAGGCGTTCCTCGGCGACGACCTGGTCGAGCAGCTCGCGCAGCAGTTCGGCTGCCGCGGTGCGCATCTCGGACGGTTCGGCGATGTCGGCCGCGAAGGTCCGCGACTTGGAGTGCGAGCGGGCGAGCCACGGTTCGGCGGTGATCGTCGAATCGCCACCGCCGCGGCACAACACGTACAGCCAGTTGCCCTGGTGCGGGCCGAAGGTGGCGATCAGGTCGTCGCGGGGTGTGGCGATGAGGTCGTTGACGGTCTCGACGCCGTTGGCGGCGAGTTTGGCCGACGTCTTGGGTCCGACGCTCCATAGGTCGCGAGTCGCCCTCTCCCCCATCAGGTCCAGCCAGTTGCGGTCGTCGAGCAGGAACACGCGCGGCGCATCGACGCCGTCGTCGGGCGTGGCACCGGGCGGCCGCTTGGCGAATCCGGTGGCCATCTTGGCGCGCTGCTTGTTGTCGCTGATGCCGACGCAGCTCGTCAGACCGCAACGATCGAAGATGTCGCGGCGGACCCGCTCGGCGAAGTCGACGATGGCGGCATCGTCGAACGGGTCGACCTCGGCGCCCCGCGCACCGACACCGAGGTACGCCTCATCCCAGCCCCACACCTCGACGGGATGACCGGTCCCGCGCAGCACATCCATGACATCGGCCGACGCGGCGTCGTACGCGCCCATGTCCAGCGGCAGATACACCGCGTCGGGCAGCTTGCGGTAGGCAGCACGCAGCGGCATACCGGCCCGCACGCCGACATCCCGCGCCTCATACGACGCGCAGGTCACCACCTTGCGGGCCTCGGTCGGATCGCCGTTGCCGCCGACGATGACCGGGACACCGACGAGCTCCGGACTGCGCAGCCGCTCGACCGACACCTGGAACTGGTCGAGGTCGACGTGCAACAGCCACCGATAGCGTTGCGAAACCGACGTGGTCACCCCGCCAGGGTAACCACGGACCGGCGATCAGTCGCCGCAGTCGGTCACCGAAGTCAGCCGGCGATACGGACGTCGATCTCGCCGAGTCCCACGCTCCGGCACGACGTACGCAGCGAATGCGGGTTGTAGCGCAGCACCGACAGCCCGCGCTGCGTCTCGGTCGACCAGCCGGCGAACGACTCACCCGCGTCGGCGATGAACCCGGTCAGCGCCGAGAGCGACGATGCGTCGAATGCGGCCACCGTGTGGGTGAGCACCTTCTCCAGCAGCGCGCGGTCACGATGCAGTGGTGGCGGCACCAGATTCAGTGCGGGAGAAGCTGTTCCACAGTTCGTCGGATCGGTGAGCGCATGGACCGCGACGAGCAGGAAAGCAAGTGAGACGACGGCCCGCGAGGTGGGATCCCCCGCCCGGCCCGGGTACGACTGGATGAGGTGGCACACCTGCACCGGGCGCGGCGGCGTGGCGTCGGCAGCCTCGCCCGAGCCGGGCTCGAGGAGCCCCAGTGTAGCCAACACCTCTTGTTGAGCGGACGAAACCGTTTCCGCGGCAAGCGCATCGGCATGCATCCGCCGCAATTGGGCGACGATCGCCTGGTGGCGTCGCGCCGCGTCGTCGATCTCACGGACCAGATCTTCGGTCAGTCCGAAGGTCGACGAATAGTGGGTCAGCGCCTGATATCCGGGCAACACGATGTGCTGCTCGATGGCGATGGCCTCGGCGATTGCCGACGGTTCGAGAAATTTGCGGACGCTTCGCTTGGACGCGCGCGCCGACAGAGTCCTGGTCAACTGAGCCCTCCACACATGTAGACCACCGATGCTCCGAAGTGGCATTCCCACCCCGGTGTTGACCCCCTACGCTTCGACACCCCCTTCGATGCCGTTAACGAAGCGCACGATCACCATAGCGAGGATTCGGAAAAAGTGTGAGTCGAATGACTGAAGACTGAGAAATTCGGTCATTCCGGATACCGACGGGCAGCACAGGGGCCTTTCTACCCAGACGGGCCGGTACGCCGACCCCTACACTTCATCGAAGACCCTTCCTTTCCCGCGCCCGGCGGGTTTCACTCGATTCAGAGGCTTCGACGGGAGGACTCGAGACGATGCACGCAGTGACGTTGACCGGACATCTCGACGAACCGCTGTCGCGGTGGCTGTGGCTGATCAAATGGTTGCTGGCGATACCGCACTTCCTGATACTGATCGCGCTGGACATCGCGTTCTTCGTCTGCACGGTCGTGGCCGGCTTCGCGATCCTGTTCACCGGCCGCTATCCGCGTGGCCTGTTCGACTTCAACGTCGGCGTCATCCGGTGGAATTGGCGCGTCGCGTTCTACACGCACTCCGCGTTCGCCACCGACCGGTATCCGCCGTTCGCGCTGCGTCGAACCGACTATCCCGCCGACTTCGACGTCGTGTACCCGGAGCGGTTGTCCCGTGGCCTCGCGCTGGTGAAGTGGTGGTTGCTGGCGATCCCCCATTACCTCGTCCTCGCGGTACTCTCCGGCGGGTGGCTGGGCGGCCCGCTGGCCATCGGATACGTGGCACAGGGCGACGACGGCCGGGTGACCATCGCGCCGGTGCTGGCGCTCGTGGCGTTCTTCGCCGCAGTGGCGCTGCTCTTCACCGGCGCGTACCCCCGCGGACTGTTCGACTTCGCGATGGGCATCAACCGCTGGCAGTATCGGGTGTGGGCGTATGCGGCGCTGATGCGTGACGAGTACCCGCCCTTTCGGCTCGATCAGGGCGGGGAAGAACCGACCGACTCGACAGGAGCCCGCGATGTTGCGGTTCCTCTCCCGTGAATTGCACAGCTGGCGGCTGATGCACGCCTCGTCCAACCGGCTCGTCCGTCCGACGGACCGGGTGGAAACACTTGTACTGCTGGCGCTCTGGGTGTCTGCCCTGGCGGGTCTGCTCGTCGCACTGACCATCGGCGGCAACACGTATGCCACCCACAAGGCCGCCGTCGAGGTCCAGGGACCGCGACATTCGGTGAGCGCCACCGTCGTCACGATGCCCAAGCCGGACGACGATTCGACCATCGTCGCCTGGCGGCGGCCCGACGGCTCGCGCGCCACCGCCACGGTGGACACCGAACGGCACGACCGCGTCGGCCGGGTCCGCGTCATCTGGCTCGACGACGAGGACAAGCCGGCGGACCCGCCGCGCACCACCACCGACGCCGTCGTGGAGGGCATCATGGCCGGGCTCGGCGTCGTCATGCTGACCACCCTGGGCTGGTGGGGACTGGTCCTTCTGGTCCGGGCCGCCGCCGACCGGCGTCGCATGCGACGGTGGGAGGCCGAGTGGCTGGAGTTCGACATCGACAGCCACCGCTGAGGGCCGCCACGATGACCGTGCCCGACGAGATGGATATCGATCCCCAGGAAGACATCCAGCAGCTGCTGAGCGACCTCGGATCGTCCCCGAACGGGTTGTCCCCCCGGGAGGTCGAGCGACGCCGCCTGATCCACGGACCCAACACACTCACCCGAACCCGCGGGAGCCGCTGGTTCGGTCAATTGCTCCGCCAGCTGACCCACCCCCTCGCGCTGTTGCTGTGGGTGGCCGCACTGCTGGCGTGGATCAGCGGCTCGCAGCCGCTGTCCGTGGCGATCGTCGTGGTGATCGTGATCAACGCGGCCTTCGCCTTCGTCCAGGAACGTCATGCCGAACGCGCGGTGGAAGCGCTGGCCGACATCATCCCGGTGACGGCCCGCGTGGTCAGGGAGGGGCCGGAGGAGGAGATCCCGGCCTCCGAACTGGTGCCCGGTGACGTCATCCACCTCGCCGAAGGCGACCGGGTGTCGGCCGATGCACGACTCATCGGCGGTTCCGTCGAGGTCGATCTGTCCACACTGACCGGCGAGTCGGTTCCCGTGCACCTGCAGACGCAGGCCGCCGCCGGCACCGGGCCGATCGTCGAGGCGACCGACATCGTGTTCAGCGGAACGAATGTCGTGGGCGGGGACGGCCGCGCGGTGGTGTTCGCCACCGGGATGCGCACCGAACTCGGGCACATCGCCTCGCTGTCGCAGCGGATCGGACACGACGAGAGTCCGCTGGAGCGGCAGGTGAAACGAGTGGCGTGGCTGATCGCTGCCGTGGCCGTCACGATGGGACTCGCCTTCATCCCGCTCGGCACGGCGCTGGCCGGCCTCTCGCTGCGCGATTCGGTCAACTTCGCGATCGGGTTGCTGGTGGCCAACGTCCCCGAGGGACTGCTGCCCACCATCACCCTCGCCCTGGCGCTGGGCGTTCGCATCCTCGCGCGCAACGGTTCGCTGGTCAAACGGATCTCGGCGGTGGAGACACTCGGGTCGACGACGGTGATCTGCACCGACAAGACGGGCACCCTGACACAGAATCGGATGACGGTCACGCAGATCTGGACACCGGCCGGCGTCGTCGGACTCCCCCTCGACGGCACCCCGTCGGCCTCGCTGCGACACGTGGCACAGGTGATGACCGATTGCTGTTCGGCGACCATCGATGTCGACGAGTCCGGGACGATCACCGAGTTCGGCGACCCCACCGAGCTGGCGCTGCTCCGGGCGGCGTCCGGTCTCGGGGTCACCCCGCCCCGTGCCGGCGATTCCACGGCCTCCCGCACCACGGACGGGCCGGCCGCTGTGCGCCGGACGTTCGCCTTCGATCCGGCACTGCGGCGGATGTCCACGGTCGTGCCTACCGCCGACGGCGGACGGGTCAACGTCAAGGGCGCACCGGAGGAGGTCCTCGAGCTGTGCACGCACATCGCCGATCGAGCGCTGACCGCCGCGGACCATGCGGAACTCCACGCGCTCATCGCCAGCTGGGCCGGTCAGGGTCTGCGGCTGCTCGCCGTGGCGTCGAAGTCCGTCGGCCCGGGACAGGTGGGCACCATCGACCGTGCCGGCGCCGAACGTGATCTGACGCTCGACGGCATCGTGGCGATGATGGACCCTCCCCGCACGGGTGTCCGGGACGCCATCGACGTCTGCCATCGCGCAGGCATCCGCATCATGGTCGTGACCGGCGACCATGCCCTCACCGCGCGGGGGATCGCCGAGGGTGTGGGCATCGGCTCCCATCACGGACTCGAGGTGATCAGCGGACCCGATCTGGATGCGATGCCCGAGACCGAACTCGACCGGCTCCTGAAGCGCCGCACCGAACTGGTCTTCGCCCGCACCTCCCCCGAGGCCAAACTGCGGATCACCGACGCGCTGCGCGATCTGGGCGAGGTGGTGGCGATGACCGGGGACGGGGTCAACGACGCACCCGCGCTGCGCAGGTCGGACATCGGTGTCGCGATGGGACGCAACGGCACCGACGTGGCCCGGGAGGCGGCGACGATGGTGCTGACCGACGACAACTTCGCCACCATCGTCACCGCGGTGGCCGCGGGTCGTCGTGTCTACGACAACGTCCGCAAGTTCATCGTGTACATCTTCGCGCACGCCACCCCGGAGGTCGTGCCGTTCCTGATGTACGCCCTGTCCGGCGGCAACATCCCACTTCCGTTGACGGTCATGCAGATCCTCGCCATCGACCTGGGCACGGAGACACTTCCCGCCCTGGCCCTGGGTCGCGAGAAGGCCGAACCCGGTCTGATGAACCGGGCACCGCGCCGCCGGACCCAGAACGTCGTGGACCGGGAACTCCTGTTTCGGTCGTGGGGACTCCTCGGCGGGGTGTCGACGATCCTGGTGGTGGCCCTGTTCCTCGGCACGTTGTGGCGGGGTGGCTGGCACTTCGGCGACCCGGTGGACAGCGGCCCCCTCCACTCGACGTGGGAACTGGCCACGACCATGACCTTCCTCGGCATCGTCGCCTGCCAGTTCGGCACCGCGATGGCCTCGCGGTGCCAACGCGCACCGCTGAGTTCGATCGGCGTGTTCAGCAATCGGCTGCTGTTGTGGGGCTTCGCCTTCGAGCTCACCTTCGTCGTGGTGGTGGTCACGGTGCCGGCGTGTCAGGACCTCTTCGGCACGACGACACCGCCGGCGGATCTCCTGGTGTGGCTGCTACCCATGCCCGTCGTAGTCTGGGGTGCCGACGAACTGTACCGGTGGGCGCGGCGCCGAGGGCAGGCGGAAGCCCACTCCGCTCACTGATCGTCCACGTCCTCGAGGTCGGCTCCGGACAACCAGGCCTGCGAATCGTCGATGCCGACGTGCGGAGGCAACGGCGGCAGGCGGGTTCCGAACACCTCGTGGGTGAGTTTGCTCAGTGCGCGACATTCCTCGGCCCAGGACATCCGTCCGGCAGGCGTCGTCTCGTAGGTGCGGCGCTTCTGGTATCCGATCATCTCGTCCTGGGCGGCGAGGAGGCCGCGTCCGATGAGTTCGTCGAGAACCAGACGTAGGTCGCTCGGCTGCACCCGGTAGCCGCGGCGCACCAGCTCCTCGAGGACTCGGTCCTGCGTGCCCGGCTGCAATGCGATACCCAGGATGTGCACCCGTATCGCGGCGCGTTCGATCGCTTTCATCGCCGCTCCTCCCTTCGTCGGGGATCCTTCCACAATGCACCGGATCGGGTGTGCCCGAAAGGGTCGCAGTGCCCCGATTCGACGGGTGTGAGCGCAGGTCAGCCCGCCCGCGTCGAGGAGCCCCGATCTCCTCCCCGGTGCCGGACACCACGGCATGAGTCGAAATGCCCTTACGGGACGGCCCGGACCGGAGGAGATTTGGATCGGAGGCCATCTGGCGACCGCATACCCTTCCGGAGGTGATTCACGTGCCGCACATACTGACCGTCACGATGAATCCCACGCTGGACATCCACTCGACCGTCCCGCGCTTGCTGCCGAGCTCCAAGATGCGTTGTGGCCATCCGCGTTACGACCCCGGTGGGGGTGGTATCAACGTCGCTCGCGCGGCGACGCGGCTCGGCGTCACCGCCACCGCGGTCTTCACGAGCGGCGGGTACACGGGGCAGCGGGTGGAGTCGCTGCTCGCCGCCGACCCCCTCGAGGCATGCCCGGTACCGGTGGCCGAACCCACCCGTGAGTCACTGGTGATCGTCGACGAGCACAGCGGCGAGTGCTACCGGTTCGTGCTGCCCGGTCCCCACCTGGAGGCCGACGAGGAGCTGCGGTGCCTGAAGGTCATCTACGAGAATGCCTCGGCGGCCTCGATGCTGGTGGTCAGCGGCAGCCTCCCGCCGGGGTGTTCACCGGGTTTCTTCGGCGCGGTGTCGCGAATCGCCGCTCATCACGGGTGCCTCCTCGTCGTCGACACCAACGGCGCCGCGCTGCCCTGGGTGACCGGCGCCTTTCTCGTCAAACCCAGTGTGCGGGAACTGCGCGACCTGACCGGCGCCCCACTACCCGATCGTGCCGCGCAGGTCGCGGCCGCCAGGGACCTGATCCGTCACCACATCAGTGAGGTCGTCGTGGTGTCGCTGGGCGCGCAGGGCGCGCTGGTGGTGACCGCCGACGAGGATCACGATGTCGCCGGGGTGCCGGTGCCGGCAGGCGTGGGGACCGGGGTGGGTTCGGGCGACAGCATGGTCGCCGCCATCGCGGTCGCCCTCACGCGGGGATGGCCGATCGTCGACGCCGTCCGCTACGGCACCGCGGCCGGTGCCGCGGCGATGCTCACCCCGGGTACCGAGCCGTGCCGGGCACAGGATGTCGATCGGCTGTACGGGCAGACATCCCCGGTGTCGTCGGCGTGACCACCGGGGCGGGCGACTAGGAGTCCCCGAGCCGTTCGTGGATCACCGCGTCGACGAGCAGGCGCCGTTCGGCTCGAGCGACGTGCAGCCGTGTCGCGGCGACGGCGTCGGGGTTCACCGACACCGAGGTGATCCCCATCTTCACGAGCAGTTCCGCGAATGCCGGGTTGGTCGACGGAGCCTGCCCGCACAGCGACGAGGTGATCCCGCAGCGGCGCGCCGTCGAGATGATCTGGGCGATGGCGTCGAGGACCGCCGGGTCACTCCCGTCGAACAGTTCGGCGCACGATTCGGAGTCACGGTCGACGCCGAGCATCAGCTGGGTGAGGTCGTTGCTGCCGATCGACACCCCGTCGATGCCCGCGTCGACGTACTCCGGCAGCCAGTAGATCACCGAGGGGACCTCGGCCATCACCCAGCGATGCAGCCCGCGGTGATCACCGAGAGGGCTCTCGTCGATCAGCTCCAAGCAGCGTTCGAGTTCCCAGCGGGTCCGCACGAAAGGCAGCATCAGATGCAGGTTCGGGTGGCTCTCGCGTGCCCGTGCGAGCGCCTCGAGCTCGAGCCGGAAGACCTCCGGCTCACGGACGTATCGGTAACAGCCGCGGAAGCCGATCATCGGATTGCGTTCCTCCGGCTCGAACTCCGCACCACCGTCGAGGCCACGGAACTCGTTGCTGCGCAGATCGGTCGTCCGGTAGACCACCGGCCGGGAGCCGAACGGTCCGGCGATGGACGACAACGTGTCCGCCATCGCCGAGACGAAGGCGTCCGACTCGCCGGCGGCGATGACCGCCCGCGGGTGACGGCCCGACAGTGCCTCGGTCAGCATGAACTCGGCGCGCAGCAGACCCACGCCGTCGACGTCGGTCGCCCCGACCTCCGCGGCATGCGTGGCGGAGGCCAGGTTCACGTAGATCTTGGTCGCGGTGATCACATCCGAACGCGGTTGCGGCGCCGAGGCTTCCGTCGTCCGCGCGACAGTGGGCCGCGCCGTCCGGCCGGCGGTGACCTCACCGGAGCCGCCGTCGACGGTCACCGTCGCACCCTGCTGCAGATCGGTTGTCCCGGTGCGTGTTCCCACGATGCACGGCACGCCGACCTCACGGGCGACGATGGCGGCGTGACAGGTGATGCCACCCCGATCGGTCACCACCGCCGACGCGCGCCGGATGGTCGGCAACCAGTCGGGGTCGGTCATCGGGGCCACCAGCACCTCGCCGTCCACGAGCTGGTGCCCGTCGCGCGGTGAGTGCAGGATGCGGACCTGTCCGGTGGCGACCCCGGGGGCGGCCGCGAGGCCGTGCACCAGCACCTTCGCGCGGGGTGGCGCCACCGACCCCTGCGTATCGGCGCGGCCCGTCGTGGTCTGCTCATCGGACAGCGTGGTGATGGGCCGCGACTGGACGATCCAGATGTGACCTTCGGGATCGACGGCCCATTCCATGTCCTGCGGGCGGCCGTAGTGCTGTTCGGCCTGCAATGCCATCCGCGCGATGGCCTGCACGGTCGCCGGATCGATGACCGGCTCGGACCGGCCGGCCGCCACCGGTTCACGGCGATCATGGCCGTCGTCACCGCGCACTATCCGGAACTCCTGGTTGCCCAGACTGGTCTGCAGTATCGAACAGTCCGTTCTCGACACCAGGAAGGTGTCGGGGGTGACCGCGCCGGACACCACGGCCTCGCCGAGTCCTTCGACGGCCTCGACGACCAGATGATCGAGGTTCCCGGTGACCGGGTCGGCGGTGAAGACGATGCCCGCGGTCGCCGACGCCACCATCTTCTGCACGACGACAGCCATCAGGGGCTCGGAGGTCAGGCCCTTCTCCGCGCGATAGGTGATCACGCGGGGTGAGAACAGCGATGCCCAGCACCGCACGATCGCGACCAGCAGATCGTCCGGACCGCCGATGTTGGTGAACGTGGCGTTCATCCCCGCGAAGGAGGCGTCCTTGCCGTCCTCGCCGATCGCCGACGACCGCACCGCCACGTTGACGTCGGAGCCGCCGTCGGCCAGCCGCCGGTATGCAGCGAGCGCCTCGGCGGCGATCTGCGGCGCGATACCCGCCTTGGTCACCATCTCCGCCATCCGGTTGCTCAGGTCGGCCATGCGTGCGTCGTCGCCGACGGCCGACAGCGCCTCCCGATGGGTGGCGAGCAACTCGGCGCGAACCCCGCCGTGTTCCATCGAGACCGCGAACGAGTCCGCGTTCAGCGCGAATCCGTCCGGCACCGGGAGTCCCGCGGTGACGAGTTCGCCCAGGTTCGCACCTTTGCCCCCCACCAGCGACAACTGATCGAATCCGAGCTCCGAGAAGGTCAGCACGTGCGTCATATACCCACGATGGTCTTTCCTCGGGCCTTCCCCTAGTGACCAACGGCGACGGCGGAAGTGACCAAAGTCCATGTCTTCGGTTCGACGAGGTCGACACGAGGTGTGTTCCGACGTTCTTCTCCCGACCGGAGGCCGTTCGGCACTTGAGCCGCGGCGGGTCGGCGGGGTCGAATGACGGTGACGGAACCGTCCGACGGAAGCCGGGGAATCATGGTGAACTTCCGAGACTCGACTCGCACCTGAGATGGCCACTCCGCATCCCGCACCGTGGCCGCGGGCGCTGATCGCCTTCGGGCGATGCTTCGCCGAGGTCCTGCGGTCCCTGATCGGGCGGCGACTCCACCAGCCGCTGCCGAACCTCGGGCGCGTCGTCGCCTTCGCCGACGGGACCACCGCCGCGGTCTACCGCGAGACGCGTCGCGACAACCATCCGGTCACCGAGCCGGTCAGCCTCGTCGTCTGCTTCCGGCTGCGGTGGGTCGACGGCAACCGGCTGGCGCACCGGATCTTTCGGGTGGAGAGCGTGTGCAACACCGTCCTGTTCGCGGGCTTCGACGGATTCGTGTCGAAGCTGTGGATGACCGCCGACGGCGACAATCGCTACCGCGGCATCTACGACTGGGACGGGTACGACAGCGCCGTCGACTACGTCAACGCCCTGTGGTGGCCGCTGATGGTGGTCGCCGAACGGGATTCGATCCACTATCACGTGGTCGGCGACCGGACGCGGGATTCGCTCCTGGCCGGTGGCGGCCCCGTCCCGGATCAGCGTGAGTGGTGGCGACCGGTGAGCGGATGAGGCACGGCGGATGAGGCGGGGCGGATGCGGCGGGGCTGTTCAGCCGGCGTCGAGAATCTCCCGGCTCCACCGATCCACGTCGTCCCAGTCACGGGCGTCACCGTATTTCCCACCCATGAGCCGGAACACGATCCGGCCGAATCCCGGCCAGTCACCCCGGGCTATGGCACCGGCGAACGCACGATGGGATCGCAGGGCCCCGCTCGCCTCGATCGCGGCGACCGCGCGCGGCAGCGGAGTGCGTGGACGCAGGAAGCGTGCGACCCGCGGTGACAGGAAGGTCGAGGTCGCGCCGACCGAGGAGACCGAGAACGCCCACACCGGGCTTCCGGAGTCCTTCGCCACCGACTCGGCGACCTGCTCGGCTTCCGGCAGCCACTGCCCGTTGTGAATGGCACTGCCGATCACGAGCCGGTCGGCCCGGTCCGGGCTCCGGTCGCTCTGCAGCGGCCAGAGTTCCACCGAGTCCCCGCCGTTCCGCAACCCGTCGGCGATCCGTTGTGCGATTCCCTCGGTGGCTCCATGAGCGCTCCCGTACGCGACCACGGTGTGCATGTCGAAACCCCGATCTCTCAGCTGGACGACGCCGTCATGGTATCCCCGTTCACCCGCGCTCCGGGCTCACAACGGCCCGCTCGGCCAAGAGGTCGGGTAGATGTCCTTCGACCCTCCTGCCGGGGGTGCGCCCGAGCGTTCAATGGTGGTGTCCCCATTCACTCGCGACGACGGAGGACCATCATGGCCACACCAGCACACCACACGACCCGCTCCCTCCTGCCCGACATCGCCGACCTCTTCTCGACCATCCCCGCCGTCGGGATGCTCCGCCCCAGCGGCCACCTGATCCGGGTGGAAGAGGAGCTCGCCGACGACAAGTACGTCGTGCGCGCCGAACTCCCTGGCATCGATCCCGCCAAGGACATCAACGTGACCATCCTCAACGGGATCATGACGATCACCGCGCAGCGCACCGAACGCAGCAGCCACGACGGCCGCTCCGAGTTCTCCTACGGTGAGTTCACCCGGTCGATGTCCCTGCCGAAGGGCTTCGTCGAGGACGACGTGAAGGCCGGCTACCGCGACGGGATACTCACCGTCACGGTGCCGCTGACCGCACCGAGCAACCCCGGAAAGCAGATCAAGATCGAAAGCTCCTGAGACACTTGAGCACTCGCGTGCACCTGCCGGCCAAACCCTCGGCCGAGGCGCTCCTGCTGGCGGCGACCGTCACCGCGTTCGTCGTCGGCGGGGTGTTCTGGGTGGCGGGGTCGGACCGGCCCGCTGACTGGCTGTGGATCGCCGGCACCGTCATCGCGCTCATCCCGTCGCTGTGGTGGGTCGTCGCCGGCCTCCGGCGCCAGAACTTCGGGGTCGACATCATCGCGTCCCTCGCCCTCGGCGGGACGCTGATCGTCGGCGAATACGCGGCCGGAGCGCTGATCGGCGTGATGCTCGCGACCGGCCGGCTGCTCGACGCGTCCGCCTCCCGGCGCGCACGCAAGGATCTCAGCGCCCTCATCGACCGGTCCCCGTCCCTCGCCCGCCGCCGCGACGGTGCCCAGGTCACGGTCATCGCCGTCGACGACGTGCGGCCCGGTGACGTCCTGTCGGTGGGCAACGGCGAGATCGTTCCCGCCGACGGGTGGCTGCACGACGACGCGGTGCTCGACGAGTCCGTCCTCACCGGCGAACCTCTCCCGCGGACCCGTGCACGAGGAGACGGCGTCCGCTCCGGCGCGGTCAACGCCGGCGGCACCTTCGAGCTGACCGCACGTTCGGTCGCCGCGGAGAGCACCTTCGCGGGGATCGTGCGAATGGCCGGCGACGCCGCGGCCGACCGCGCGCCGGTCGTCCGGATCGCCGACCGTCTCGCCGTCTGGTTCGTTCCGCTCGCGCTGGGCGTCGCGGGCATCAGCTGGCTGGTCAGCGGTTCGATGACCCGGGCGGTGGCCGTCCTCGTCGTGGCCACGCCGTGTCCCCTGCTGCTGGCCGCGCCGATCGCGATCGTGGCCGGCCTGTCGCGGGCCTCCCGGATGGGCGTCATCATCCGCGACGGCGGAGCACTGGAGAGCCTCGGGCGCGCCCACACGCTGATGGTCGACAAGACCGGCACCCTCACCACGGGCCGGCCGGAGCAGGTCGCGGTGACCGCGGCCCCCGGCGACGACCCCGTCGAACTCCTCCGGCTGGCCGCGTCGCTGGAACAGCTGTCGCCGCACGTCTTCGCGACCGCCATCGTCGGCGAGGCGAACCGTCGCGGTCTCGAACTGACCGTCCCGACCGCTGTGCAGGAAAGTGCGGGACGGGGCGTCTCCGGCCTGGTCGACGGCCGCGCCGTCGAGGTGGGCGCGCGGAGCACCCCGGACGGCGACTGGGCGCGGGCCGTCGCGCGCGGCAGCGAACTCGACGGTGCCGCCGTCGCCTGGATCGAGGTCGACGGCCGGCCGGCCGGTGCCATCGCGATGAGCGACCCCATCCGCCCGGACGCGCCGCGGACACTACGCCGCCTCCGCAGCGCCGGGATCGAGCGGATCGTGCTGCTCACCGGCGACCATCCGGCCACCGCCGTGGAGATCGGCACCCTGCTCGGCATCGACGAGGTGTTCCCCGACCAGAGTCCCGCCGACAAGGTCGCCCACGTCCGGGAGGAACGGGCGGCGGCGTCCACGGTGATGGTCGGCGACGGGGTCAACGACGCCCCGGCCCTGGCCGGCGCGACCGTGGGGGTCGCGCTGGGCGCACGCGGGTCGACCGCCAGTGCGGCGGCAGCCGACGTCATCCTCACCACCGACAGCATCGAGCCGCTCGCCACCGCGATGGAGATCGCCCGCCGTTCCCGCCGCATCGCGCTCCAGAGCGCCGGGGTCGGGATGGGCCTGTCCCTCGCCGCGATGATCGTGGCGGCGTTCGGATTTCTGCCGCCCACCGCGGGTGCCCTGCTCCAGGAGGCCATCGACGTCGCGGTCATCCTCAACGCGCTGCGCGCGCTCCGGGCACCACAGAGCGACATCAAGATCGACCAGTCGACCGATGTGCTGCTGCACCGGTTCGCCGCCGAACACGATGCGCTGCGGGAGAAACTCGCACTGCTGACGATCACCGCCCAACGGCTCGTCGACCTGTACTCCGCACACCATCCCGAGACCACCGACGAGGCGGCCGAGCTCAACGGGTTACGCGAGGTCGACGACCTGCTGACGACCACGATCCTGCCCCACGAGCACGCCGAGGAGGACTTACTCTACCCGGCACTGGCCAAACCCCTGGGCAGCAGCGAAGCCACGGTGACCATGAGTCGCATGCACGCCGAGATCGACCGCCTGGGCCGCCGGGTGCATGCTCATCGTCTGCGCGCGGATCGATATGGCCGGGTGACCGACGACCAGCGCATCGACGTCATCGCGACCCTGTACGGACTGCATGCTCTGCTGCGTCTCCACTTCTCGCAGGAGGAGCAGACCTACTTCGCGCTGGCCAGCACGTCACCGGCCGATCCCGTGACCGGCGAGACGACGAGTCCCTGATCGCGGCTCAGGGCTTGTGGTGCGTCACCATCACCGGACACGACGCGACCTGCAGGACCGCCCGGCTCGTCGATCCGAGCAGCAGCCCCCGGAAGCCACCACGACCCCGCGTCCCGACGACCACCAGTTGCGCCGACTCCGCGGCGTCGACGATCTCGTCCGCCGGTGACCCGATCTCCACGCGGCGTTCGATCTGCACGTCCGGGTAGTCCTCGGGATATCCGGCCAGCTGTTCGCCCAGCAGTTCCATGGCCTCGTCGCGAAGCTGACGGATGATCTGCTCTTCCTGGCGGCCGTAGAAGGCCGCACCGGAGAAACCGCCGAACGCATGCACCGCGAGCAACGACGTCTGCAGCAGGTCGGCCTGACGAAAGGCATGCTCGATCGCGGTGGTCGACGTCGGCGAACCGTCGACGCCGACGACGACCGGCCCCGTCGTGGGCGGTTCGCCACCGACGACCACCACCGGACATTCGGCGTGCGCGGCGGCGTCGGCGCTCACCGAGCCGAGCAACAGGCCCCTGACCCCGCCGAGCCCTCGACGCCCCACGACGAGCTGGTGCGCCTCGCTGGACGCATACCGCAGGGCGAGCATCGGTGAGCCGCCGACGATCTTGCCGTCGACGGACACGTCCGGGTCGACCTCCTTCGCCAGGGCCATCGCCGCGTCGACGGCACGAGATGCCTCGGCCTGCATGGCCTCGACCACCGCCGGCGAGGTCATCATCACCATCGGCGCATAGGCCCCCGGCACCATCCCCACCGCGGACAGCACCCGCAGGTGCCGCTTCTCGCGCCCGGCGGCACCCACCGCCCACCGGACCGCGGCCAGCGCACACTCCGAGCCGTCGACGGCGACGACGATCGGTGCGGACGGGTCGGTTCCTGCATCTGCCATCTTCATCTCCTCCGTAGAACCGTCTGGACGATGAGGACGATCATCGCCACCGCGGTGCCGGCCATACCCACGACGAGCACGACGCGGACGATCGTCGACCACGGGAAGGTGCTGTCCCCGAAGTCGAATGGGAAAACCTGCCAGAGCCGGATCAGGGCGACCAGTCCGAGCGCGTCGATGACCAGATCACCGAGGGCCTTGATCGCCGGCGGGTCGGCGACGACGTAGATCGCATTCGCGACCACCCCGGCGATCAGCCCGGCGACCACCCAGCCGAGGACCTGACGGAAATCATCGGTGATGAAGGGCAGCACATCCCACCCGGGCACCCTGAGAATCGCAACCAGCAGAACGGAGTTCACGACGATGCTCACCGAGTAACCGACCCGCCGTCGCATGGCGTCCGGCCGGTGGTGCGACAAAGACTCCGAGGTGGTCACGGTCAGCCCTTCCTCTCCGGCACCTCTCATCGTCGCCGTGGCGCCGATACCGACACCGTAGTCGAAGGTCACCGGTGTCGGGCGGAAAGTCCTGTACCGGCGCGGGTTCCCTCAGCCGCTGACGAGGATCCAGATGAGAAACCCGACCCAGGCGATGGTGCCGAGGATGTTGACGCCGAGCGCCGTCATCAGCAGGGCATCGCGGCGACCCTCCGCCCGGTTGAGGCCGATGACGGTCAGTGCCATGCCGACGATGGTGCCGAGACAGATCGGGAACCCGAGGATGCCCACGATCAGTCCCGCCAGGCCGTAGGTGTCGACACCCGACGAGGACGCCGTAACCGGCTGCGCCCCAGCGAGTTCCATCGGACGATAGCCGGGCTGCGGGGGCGGGTACGGCGGCCGCGATGGCGCGTGGACCGGCTGGGGCGGCGCGACCGGTGGGGCCGCGGACACCCCGGCCGGCGCGCGGTGAAGCTGCGCCCACTGCTCGGGGCGGAGATCGGCCGGACCGACCGCACCGAAGACGACGCCGGGTTGGCCGACGACCCCGGGACGCAGATCGAGTCCGTGCAGTACGCCCGCCGCCGGGGCGTCGACCGTCAGCCGGCCGGACGCCGATTCGAGCGTCGCGAGCGGTTCGCCGGCCCGCACCATCTGGCCGGTGCGGGCGAGGACGCCGCTGATCACCGCGCCGGGCGGCAGTGCGGGGAAGGCGATCCGGCGTGCCGAGGCGTCCACCGCGGTCGTCGACGGCTGGTCGTTCGGGCGCGGCTCGTACGGCTGGGCCCGGTGCTGTCGGGCTCCGACCTTCTCCGTCTCGGCGCCGGGCACGACGTTGGTCGAGCGCAGCAGGCCGCCCTGGGCGACGACGACCTTCGGGTCGCCGATCCGGGCGACGCGTCCCACCGAGGACAAGGCCGACTGCAGCATCGGGATGCTGCTGGTGCCGCCGGTGACGTAGACGATGACCGGTCCCTTGGGGCCGGTGCCGGCGGCGTCGGCGCGGGCGATGGCGTCTCGGGTGAGTTCGACCGCCCGCTCCACGAACGGCGCGATCATCGACTCGAACTCGCGGCGGGTCAGCAACAGCGTGTGCCGGGTGCCGGGCAGTTCGATGACGGCCTGCGCGGTGTCGGACAGGGCTTCCTTGGCCGAGCGGACGTGGTCGGCCAGCGCGATGGCGGCGGCCGGGGCGCGGAGGCGGGCCGGGAGTTCGGGGTCGAGTTCGGCCGCTTCGTCGAGAACCCAGCGCGTCATGCGGGCGTCGAGATCGCGGCCACCGAGGTTGTTGTCGCCGCCGGACCCGGTGACCGTGAAGCCGTCGGCCCCGGCGCGGATGAGGACGGCGACATCGCAGGTGCCTGCGCCGAAGTCGAAGACGCACATGCGTTCGTCGCCAGTGACGTCGTGGCCGCGGTAGACGTAATACCAAGCGGCGGCCAGGGATTCGGAGGCGATACGCAGACGGTCAGCGGAGATACCGGCGCGCTCGGCGGCGCGTCGGAGCACACCCTTGCGTCGTTCGCTCCACTTGTCGGGATGGGTCAGGATGATCGAGTCGAAAGCCGCGAGACCACTGTGGTGCAGCGCGGTCCGGTGTACGTGACGCAGCACGGCGCCGATGAGGTCCTCGATCGGCCAGAACCGGTCGCCGAGTTCGATCTCGCCCTCGTCGATCCGCGACTTCGGGGAGTCCTCGTAGGCGTCCGGGGCCTGCACGCGGCGCAGCACGGCGTCCTGTCCGACCACGATCCCGCCGTCGCCGGCGAAGACCGCCGACGGCATGGCCGGGCCGCCCGGGCCCAGCGGCACGATGACCGGCTCGGCCAGCCCGACGCGGTATGCGGCCGCAGTGTTGCTGGTACCGAAGTCGATACAGAGTCGCCTGCGGCTCTCCTGTGTCACCTGAACACCTCCCGCCATCCGCCCCGGGGCACATCGTTACACACGAGACCGGCGTTCATCCGGTGGGCGCCCGGAGAACTCGGGCGATCGACTTGCGGACGTTGTCGACGGCCACGATCTGGTTGCGCAGATCGGCGGCCGTTTTCTCCCGCTCGGCGGCCGACTTCTTGGCCTCTACCGCGGCGTCGTTGATGATCTTCGTCGACTCGGCCAGGAGTCGTTCGAGCAGTTCGTCGTAGGCGATCTGCAGGTCGGCGCTCGCCTCGGATTTGATCGACTGCAGCTGAGACCGCACGTCGGCCTTCATGTCGTTGACCGCCTTGGTCAGCCACTTGCGGTGGTTCTCCTTACCGACCTTCGACGCCCGGAACCCGACCACCACACCCGCCCACACGGGCACGGCCACCACGTTGATCACCGGGATGATGGCCAGCGGGCCGCCGGCGGCGACGATCGACAACAGCACCGGGTCGACCATGTTCTTCCAGGGCGAGATCTTCTCCTGCTCACGCAGCTTGAGGTCGGCGACGTTGCCGGAGATCCGGTCGACGAGTTCACCGGAGATGGTGGCATCGGCGAAGAGGGCGTCGGCGATGCGCTCGATCGCGGCGACGAAGAACGCGCTCACCTCGCGTGCGGCGGCCTCGAGGTCGACGGTCATCTGCCCGATCAGTTCCTGTCCGGCGCGGTGCGGCTCGTAGAAGCGGAGCTTGTCGATCCGCGTCGACCACTGGCCGAGGAGTTTGTCGAAGCGGTCGCGCATCAGGTCGTCGGTCTGCAACGACGCGGCGGTGATGTCCTGGTTGAGCCGTGCGCGCCACTCGCGTCGTCGATCCTTGAGTCGCTGCAGGCGATCCCGTTCGGCTTCGATGTCGGCGCGTCCGGCGGGGGTCGCGGTGGCGGCCTCATCTCCAGGACGAGGCGCTTGCGGACGTCGTCGAGTCCGGCGAAGGTCAGTTGCAGCGCATTGCGTTCCGGCGACGCGGCGCCCTCGGCCACCAGCGGCGTGAGCGCGTCGACGAGCTCGCCGATGCCCGACGACGCGAAGGCGCGTTCGCGGCGGTCGGGGTCGGTGATGGCGGCCGCCTGTTCGGCGATGCGGTTGGAGATACCGATGATCGGGATGTGCGCGAACCGAGGCGCGTTGGCGCCGATGAGTTTTCGGTTCTCGGCGACGATGGTGCGCCACTGCCGCATCACCACGTCGATCTTGGTGACCACCAGGACCACCGAGGCGACCTCCTCGCTGACGCTTCCGAGGAAGGCGAGTTCGGGGGCCGACAGCGGTGCGGTGGCGTCGCACACCATCACGAGCACCGACGCGCCGCGGGCCGCGCTGACCGCCGCCTCGACGTGTTCGGGGACCAGCGACCCGACGCCCGGGGTGTCGACGATGGTGACGCCCGGCAGCAGCGCGGAGTCGACGGCCACGCGGGCCGAGACCGGCGGCACGAGAACGGAATCGACCGCGGCGTCGGGGGCGAGGCGTTCGGCGGGGACGCCCGCCGCGTGCCGGCCGCCGACGGTGACCCAGGAGGCGAGGTCGGCGACCGGGATGCGGTGTGCCGCACCGGGAAACTCGACGAGTGCCGAACCGGCGGGCAGATCCTCGGTCGCGGGGGTGAACCGGACGTAGACCGAGGTGGTGATCTCGGTGTCGACCGGCGCCAGTCCGCTCACGCCGACGAGGCTGTTGACCAGCGAGCTCTTGCCCCGGCTGACCTCGCCGATCACCACGACGGTCCCCTGCGGGGCGGGCCGGTCCTTCACGCGCAGAGTACGGTCGGCGATGGCGTCCTCGCCGTGTTTGCGCAGCATGTCCACCGCCGTCCGCAGCACGGCGTCGGGGGTGGGAGCGGCGGGCTTGGCGGGTGTCTTCTCCAGACTCATCGGGCCACTCCTCGTCTCACTGCCGGCCGGCTCAATGGGTCCACCGTCCGCGGCGCACCAGCTGATAGGTCTGTTCGAGTACCAGCAACGCCTCTCGTTCGGCCGACGTCGCGGCGAAGGCACGGCGGGTGCGGCAGTCGGTGGCGCGTTCCCGTGCGGCGTCGGCGATCTGGGGCGGTGCGGCATTTGGCGGCAGCGACAACAGCACGCGCACATCGCGACTCGCGACGACCAGGTTCAGCTCGCCGATCAGCTCGCTGTCCGGTTGCCAGCGGGCGAGTGCCTCGAGCGCGGCGACCTCGCGCACCCGGTGCAGCTCGGGAGCGGTCTCGGCCTCCTCGATCGCCTCCAGGAAGGCGTCGCGGCGTGCGCTGCGGTACGCCGCCTCGCGCAGTTCGGCCAGCACCGTGCGGGCCTTGAGGATGTCGCCGACCGCGAGGAAGCGCCGGCCGATCGCGAGGCGGAGTTCGTCGATACCCGAGACCCGGTGCAGCCATTCGCAATACGCACGCGCACCCTGGCCGGCGACGTCGGCGCCGGCGTCCATCGCGTACGTTCCGACCAGTTCCTCCAGCCGGCCGAGCAGGTCGACGTCGAGACCCGGTGGCGGCGGGGCCGCGCCGTCGAGGATGCTGAGCAGCTCCCACGATTCGAGGGCTCCTCGGCGGGAGATCTGCGCGGTCTCACGTTCGGTCACCCCGCAGACCCCGGCCTCGGCCATGAGTCCCGACACCGCGACCACCGCACCCGCGATCGCCGGGAACCGTCGCCAGACCCGTCGGGCGATCTCCTGGGCCTTGAGCATCGGGTTGTCGGCGGCGATGAGGTCGGCGTGCGAGATCACCAGGATCGTGTTCTGCGCCGACGCCCCGGCGTCGGAGAGGAACGCCACCTCGTCGGCCTTGGGGCCCGCGGCGTCGTCGAGCAGGAACAGGATGACGTCGGGTCGCGGGAGGCGGCTCTCCCCGGAGAACACCCGGCGGGTGGCGATCTCGGCGGTGTCGGTGAACCCGGACAGACCCGGGGTGTCGATGACCCGGAACCGTTCGCGGAGCAGGCGTGACGGGGTGTGGACGACCGCGTGGTCGATGTCGTCGGGACGCCGGCCCAGATCGCCGCGCATGGTTCCGGGGATCTCGGTGACGGTGCCGTCGAGGCCGACGACCTCGACGCGCTGCGGGTTGCCCTCGGTGTAGAGAGCGGCGACCTTGGTGCACTCGGCGCGGTCGGTGGGCGCGACGCGGTCGCCGACGAGCGCGTTCAGCAGCGTCGACTTGCCGGCGCTGACGCGTCCCACGAGCGCGACCGTGAGCGGGTTCGCCAGCTGCGCACGCAGGGAACCGATCACCGTGGCGTCGGGCGCGAGCGGGGTGACCTCGTCGAGCAACTGCTCCACGCGTCCCCGCACGGTCATGCGTTGCTCCACGCGATCGGTCCTCCAGTTCACGGACATTGCCTCGTGATAGTCCACCGTGTCGTCACCGCCGGGAACATTCCCGCGTCGCCGACACTCCTAGTCACGTGACGAGAATTCTCCACCACCGTCGACGCCCTGACAGTCGACCGGATGACGGTATCCGGGCCGGCGTCGTGCGCGTCGCAGATCCGAGCAGGAGCCGACGACGATGACCGACAGCAACACCGGTTGGGACGACCCCCTCGACGGGGACGACTTCGACTCCTGGCTGCGCGAGAGCGATCCGCCGAGTGAGCTGGCCGTACCGGCCGCGACCTGGGATTCGGCGGTCGAGACCGCCTTCGACCCGTCGCACGAACTGTCCGAGGACCTCACCGCCGTGCCCGGCCCGGACCCACTGTCCGAGGAATCCGACGATTCCCTCTCCGGCGACACCGAACTCGCGGGATTCGGCGACGATCTCGGTGACGGTCCCGGTGGGGACTTCGAGGACACTTTCGACACCCCGGACGTCTTCGGCGACGACGACGACGGCGGCGAGTCATTCGGGGATACGACTTTCGACGACTCATCCCTCGGTGACGACTTCTGAGGATGGAGACTTCTGGACATGCACTGCCCGAACGTCCCAGGCCATCCACAGGTCTGCGCCCCACGATGAGCGGGTGTGTACGTTGATCGACGAATCCGAGTCGGGCACAGACCTTCTCGAACGTGCGCGCGCCGGCGACCAGCAGGCCTTCACCGCGCTTGTCGAGCAGCACCGGGATCGGCTGTGGGCCATCTGTTTACGCATCACCGGCAACCAGCACGACGCCGAGGACGCCCTTCAGGACGCATTGGTCGCCGCCTGGCGCGCGATCGGCGGCTTCCGGGGCGACGCACAGGTGTCGACGTGGCTGTACCGGATCGGGTCGAATGCGGCGCTCGCGCGTATCCGTAAACGATCCGACGCCGACGACATCGACGACCACGACCCGATGAGTTCGGTGGACGTCGCGCAGCAGGTCGTCGTCTCCGACCGTATCCAGGAGGCGTTGGCGCAGGTCCCGGACGCGTACCGCGCCACTTTCGTGCTGCGGGTCTACGGCGAGCTGAGCTACTCGGAGATCGCCGAGGCCCAGGGCATCGGTTTACAGACCGTACGCAGCCGGATCTCGCGGGCACGGTCGATCCTGGCTGAGTTGCTCGCGGATCTGCGGTAGGGGCCTTCTTCCCGGTTCAGCACACCTTCCAGGTGGGCTTGCCGTCGATCCACAGTTGCCGGTAGGCGATGCGCCCCGCGCAGGTGCCGCGGTCGGTGGCGGTGAGGGTCACAGGCCCACCGCTTTCGGGTGACCCCGCCGGTGCGCACAGCACTCCCCGGCCATTCGCCTCGGGGCCACCCCACGTGGACCAGGTGATGTCGCTGATGGTGTTCGCGCACAGGGAATTGAGTGAAAGCGTCGCCGGCCGCGCGGTGCCATAGCCGACCGAGTACTCATTGTCGGCACGACCGAGGACGACTTCGCCGGCCACGGGGTGGGGAGCCGCCTGGAGTATGCGCGCGAATCCCGCAGGGCCCCTGGCGGGTTAGACGCCTGCCGCAACACCTGCCCCGGCAATCCCGGTGACCGCTGCAACGAGACCTGCGGCCGCGATCCCGACCTGAACACGACGTCCGAGTATCCGCATGACCTCACCGTCGCACGACCACTGCAACGACGGTTTACATTCGGCTGGACATTCCTTCGCGTGAGCGACAGATCCAAGTGCGCGATGCTAACGAATCGCGCTCTGCTGTCGGTTGTTTCAGCCACTTGAATTATGCGTGGACCGCTCGCCGCGCAATTACGATCATCGACGTGTTCACCGGCGGGCACCGGGTCATCTGATCGGATGATCGACGACAAGTCGACTCCTCCCAGGGAACAAACTCCGCCCGGTCCATCTCCAAGTAACCAGAGCACGAAAAACCACAAGCCACACCATCCCTGGAAGGAAACACCATGAGCACCGAGATCCCCGAAGACGCAGTACTCGTCGACACCGACGGCGACGGCACCATCGACGCCGCACTGGCCGACGTCGACGGCGACGGCACCACCGACGCCGTCCTCGACACCGACGGTGACGGCCACGCCGACTCCGTCGCCTACGACACCGACTCCGACGGCGAGATCGACGTCATCGAGGCCGACACCGACGGCGACGGCTACACCGACCTCGCGGTCGCCGACACCGATGGCGACGGCACCTTCGACACCGCCGTCGACGACGAGGGCAATGTCGAGGTAGGCGACTTCGGCAGCGTCGACGGCGGCGACGCGGTCTGATCTGACGAGTCCACTCGCACGCCGAATCCCGGTCGCACGCGACCGGGATTTCGCTGTGCGTCCGGGTGGCCCGAACCCATGTCCGATTCGTCATACTGTCCGGTGTGCGAGCTGACCTGATCCCCCTGGCCGAAAACGATCGCGGAAGCATCGGATCGCTGGAATTCGCCATTCCGGTGTGGGCGACCGCCACCGCGCTGGTGCTGGTGCTGATCGTGGCCTGGTTCTTCGGTTCCGTCGCGAAATGGCTGCTGCGTCACCGGGCACGACTGAACACCACCACCTGCATGGTGCTGTCGATCCTCGGTACGGCCGTCGGATTGTTCATCGCCGGGGCGATCGACCATCGCATGAACGTGTGGCACCCCGTCACCATCGTGCTGGGATTGGCGAGTTCGATCGTGGCGGTCGGCGCCTACGCGATGGTCGCGGCACGGCTGCAGGTCCCGACCGGCATCCCGGTCGCCGAACTGCTCGCATCCGGGGAATCCGAGCGGGTCGAGTTCAAGTCGACCGCCCGCGTGAACCTGCACACCAAGCAGCGGGACGTCGCGATGGAGACGGTGATCGTGAAGACGGTGGCCGCATTCCTCAACTCCGACGGCGGGAACCTGCTGATCGGAGTCGACGACGGCACTCCCCTGGGCCTCGACGCCGACTTCACGACGCTCCGCCATCCCGACGCCGACCGGTTCGAACTGTTTCTGCGGGACCTGCTGACCGCCACGCTGGGCCAGAGCACCGCCGCGGAGGTGGGCATCTCGTTCGAGCAGGTCGCGCGACCCGCCGGCGACGCCGAAGCCTCCGCGAGCCCGACCGACGTCCTGGTGTGCCGGGTGGAGTGCACTCCGTCGCCGAGGCCGGTGTACCTGCGTGGCATGAAGAACAACGCGCTACCCGAGTTCTGGGTGCGGGCCGGCAACTCGAGCCGGCAGCTGAGCGTCGACCAGGCCGCCGAATACGTCATGCACCGCTGGCCGCTCGGCGCCGGTCGTGCGCTCGCCGCCCAGGTTCGGGCGGCGGTGCGGTTCTCGTCGGTCTGAGACCGTTCCGCCGAGCCAGCAGCGCGAAAACTCGTCCATCTGAGGCACTTCGAAGGGCAATCTGCCCTTGCGGGACCGCCAGATGGACGCGAATTCCCCAACTCCGGAAACCGATCGACCTCCGCATGCGTCCAAGTCGTCATGACCTCGGATTCTGGCGTGTACACGCTCAAGGAACTGGCGGCGATGGACTGGTCGCCCGACGACATCACGCGCGCTCGACGGTCGGGAACCCTGATCCCGGTGGCTCACGGGTGGGTACGGTCAGCGACCGCCGACCCCCGAGTGGTCGCAGCGGTGGCGGCGGGGGGCGCGTTGTCGTGCGTCGGCGCGCTGCGCTTTCACCAGACGCACGGATCGAGCGAAATCTGGGTTCCACCCGGGTACACCGAGACCCATGTCCTCTGAGTAAGCACATGAAGGGCAGACCTCGTCCCAGCGGACCCTTCCGATGGTGTCAGGGCTACGGCCAACCACTACCGGTGGTCACCGCGGTCGACTCGATCCCGATCGCACTCGGTTGCGCGGCACGATGTCTCACTGCCGAGGAATGGGTTGCGACCGTCGACTCCGTCCTCAACTCGACCGACTTGACCATCCCCGACATCCAGGCCGAGATGGGTCGCGTGGCCAGGGCGGTGACGGCCATGTTCGGTCGGTGCGATGCCCGCTCCCAATCCGGAACCGAATCGATCGCCCGGTTGCGCCTGATCGCGGCCGGTTTCGAGGTAGAGGTCCAACCCGGCATCGGCACACATGAACACGCGGACCTCCGAGTCGGAGCACTGCTGATCGAATGCGACGGCAGGGCCTACCACTCGGATGTGGAGACCTTTCGCAACGATCGCCGCCGCGACCGCATGACGATGATCGACCGATGGATGACGATGCGGTTGACCTACGACGACGTTCTCTACCACTGGGACGGGGTACTCGAGGATGTTCGGGCCGTCACCCGAAGCGACCGGCACCGCATCAGGCGGGACAACGACCCTCGCCGTCGGGGAACCGCGTCCATCTGAGCGCCACCGAGGGGCAATATGCCCTTGGATCGCGCTCAGATGGACGATTTTCCGGCCGATTCACACACCACGACAAACGAGGACCGAAACCGTCCTCGATTCCTGGGATGGTTGTCTCAGACCGCACGACCCAGGACATCAGGAGGAAGCATGAACTGGACACTCGAAGTCGTCACCCTGCCCGTCACGGACGTCGACCGCACAAGGCGTTCTACGAGTCGATCGGATTCAACCCCGATCACGACCACACCGTGAGCGAGGAGATCCCTTCGTCCAGATGACCCCTCCCGGTTCGAACTGCTCGATCGCCTTCGGCAAGGGCCTGACCGACAAGGCGCCCGGGTCCACCGGCCCGATCATCATCTGCGTCACCGACATCGACGCCGCCCGCGAACAGCTGCTCGCCGCCGGCGTCGACGCCAGTGACGTCGACGTGCAGCCGTGGGGTCATTTCGTGTACTTCACCGACCCCGACGGGAATCAGTGGTCGGCGCAGTACCTGCCGTATCGCGACAACTGAACGCAGCACCACCGAGGGTCGCGGCTACGGTGGGATATGCGATCCCCCATCGACGACTATCTCCACGAGGTTCTCCGCGACTGCCGCGATGACGACGCCGGGGACGTCATGTCCGGAAACCGCGAACTCGAGCGGGCGGACCCGTCGTCCTTCGGGATCGCTCTGACCACCGTCGACGGAACCGTCTACACCGCCGGCGACGCCGACCACGAGTTCTCCATGCAGTCGATCGCGAAACTGCCCGCTTACGCACTCGCACTGCGGGACCGGGGGCTCGATGGCGTCCTCGACCGCGTCGACACCGAACCGTCCGGCGACGCCTTCAACGAGATCTCGCTCGAAGCCGAGACCGGACGACCCCGCAACGCCCTCATCAACGCCGGTGCCATCGCCGTTCACGGGATGCTCGACGGCGACGGCGCCACCGAACGGGTCGACCGCATCGTCGACCTGATGGGCACGCTCGCCGGGCGAGAACTGTCCGTGGACCGGGAGGTTCACTCCGCCGAACTCGCCTCCGACGACCACAACACCGCACTGGCGTATCTGCTGCGTTCCGCGGGCAAGCTCGACTACGAACCCGACGAGGTCGTCGACGGCTACGCCGCACAGTGCGCGATCAAGGTCAGCTGCCGCGATCTCGCCGTCATGGGATCGGTCCTCGCCAACGGCGGACTGTCGACCACGGACGACGAACGCCTCCTCGACGGCTGGATCACCCGGCACCTGCTGTCGGTGATGGCCACCTGCGGCATGTACGACGGTAGCGGCAGCTGGATGGCGACGGTCGGGATTCCCGCGAAAAGCGGTGTGAGCGGGGCGATCCTGGGAGTGCTTCCGGGCCAGGTCGGGGTTGCGGTGTGGTCGCCGCGGCTCGACGAGCAGGGCAACAGCGTGCGTGGCGTCGCCGTCTTCGAAAGACTTTCCCGCGACATGGAATTGCACATGATGCACGTGGCACCGTCGGGAATGCCCGCGCTTCGGTCGGTACACGAACGCGACGGTGCGACCGTCGTCGAACTCCAGGGCGACGTCCGCTTCGCAGGCGCGGAGATCATCGCAAGCCGTGCGTGCGAAGGATTTTCGACCGACGAGGTCATCCTCGACCTCACCCATGTCCGCGTGATGGACGACGCCGCACGGGAACTGCTGCGCGAGGTGGCCCGGCGCCTCGGTGACGACCACGACGTCCACATCGAGGACCCGAACGAGCTCATGGAATCCGGCCCCGACGACCGGGACACCGACGACCGGGACACCAACCAGCCCCGCGCCTGAACTCCCCGGAGATCCCCGTTCCCGGCATCCGCCCGACCCTAGACTGGGCGGATGTCGAGACGAAGATTCCGCCGGCCGTGGGTCGCGACCCTCGCTGCGATCGCCATGTTCTTCGGTGTGACGCCATCGGCGGTTCTGGCCGCACCGGCCGCCCGCCCACCGGTGGTCGTTTCGTCGTCCTCCGTCGCGACCGAATGTGCGGGCAAGCCCATCCGGGTCGCCGCCCGCTGGTACTTCCCGCCCGGCCGGCCCACGGCGCTCGTCTGGTTGCAGCACGGCTTCTCCCGGACCGCGGCCAATCTCGGCGCCGTGGCTCGCGCCTACGCCGACGCCGGTTTCCTCGTGGTGAGCCCGACGCTGGACTCGATCAACCTCGGCGGGTGCGCCGTCGCCTTCAACATCGCCGACAATGCGGCGTTCGCCCGGACCATCGGCGGGGTTTTCGGGTCGGGCCGGGAAGCCGGCAGCCCGCTCGCGACGAGCCTCATCCGAGCCCGGGAAGCCGCCCACCGTCCCGATGTGACGATGCCGTACCGGATGGTCTTCGCGGGCCACTCGGCCGGCGGCGAATTCGTCGTCGTGGCAGCCGACGCACTCCGACGCGCGGACCCGGTCGCCTTCCGGCGCCTGGCCGGGCTGATGCTGTTCGACCCCGTCAACTCCTTCTTCGGTGGCCACTTCGCTTCTGCCGCATCATCTCTCGGCGCTGACCGGCTCCCCATCCGGGTGATCGCATCGCAGCCGTCGGTGTCCAACTCCTTCGGGTCCGGGGTCGCCGTCCTCGAGCGGACGACACGGCAGGAGTTTCTCGGCTCGCGGCTGGTCACCGGCATCCACATCGACGCCGAGGGCGACTCCACCGACCTGATCGGCGAACTGTCAGAGGTCGGCACGCCGCGACCCCGCAACGGTCGGGTCATCCGCGCATTGGCCACCGGATGGTCGTCGGACATGGTCACCGGCTCGGTGACCGCGACCTACTATCCGGGTGGCGATTACTACGACCTGTTGCTCGCGACACGCACCGTCACCACACTCCCTGTGCGCTGAGGCTCGAAGACAAGCGAAAAGCCCTCGCACTCAACGAGTGCGAGGGCTTTTCAGCTCAGTACGGCTTACCGATATTCGTTGGAGAAACCGTAGTCGTCCAGCGGCACCGCAGCGCCGGCCGGAGCACCGAAGGTGCCGTCCGGGCTGTAGTAGGTGTCGTCGTACGACGGCACCGCGTAGGCCGCGGCACGTGCCTCTTCGGTCGGCTGAACCTGGATGTTGCGGTAGCGGTTGATACCGGTACCGGCCGGGATCAGCTTACCGATGATCACGTTCTCCTTGAGACCGATCAGCTTGTCGCTGCGGCTGTTGATCGCCGCGTCGGTCAGGACACGCGTGGTCTCCTGGAACGACGCCGCCGACAGCCACGACTCGGTCGCGAGCGAGGCCTTGGTGATACCCATGAGCACCGGACGTCCGGCGGCGGGCTCGCCACCCTCGGTGACCACCTGACGGTTGGCCGCCTCGAACTCGGCACGCTCGACGAGCGAACCGGGCAGGAACTCGGTCGCACCGTGGTCGATGATCGTCACGCGACGCAGCATCTGACGAACGATCGTCTCGATGTGCTTGTCGTGGATCGACACACCCTGGCTGCGGTAGACCTCCTGGACCTCGTTGACCAGGTGGATCTGCACCTGACGGGGACCCATGACACGCAGGACCTCGTGCGGGTTGGCCGAGCCCTCCATGAGCTGCTGGCCGACCTCGACGTGGTCAC
This sequence comes from Gordonia sp. GONU, assembly GCF_024733855.1. Taxonomy (NCBI): domain Bacteria; kingdom Bacillati; phylum Actinomycetota; class Actinomycetes; order Mycobacteriales; family Gordoniaceae; genus Gordonia; species Gordonia sp. GONU. The sequence continues at coordinate 3,370 of NZ_JANRHB010000025.1, read as the reverse complement.
CGTCGGCGAGGAGCCGCTCGGAACCGTCTTCGTGCTTGAACACGCGCAGACGCTGACGCTTCGAGATCTTGTCGATGACGACCTCTTCGGAACCGTCGTCCGGGATGATCGTGATCTTGTAGAAGCGGTCGTCGTCCTCGAGACGCACCCGGCCGGAGACCTCCGCGATCGGCGCGACGCCCTTGGGGACGCGGGCCTCGAAGAGCTCCTGGACACGCGGCAGACCACCGGTGATGTCGTCACCGACGCCACCCTGGTGGAACGTACGCATCGTCAGCTGGGTACCGGGCTCACCGATCGACTGGGCCGCGATGATACCCACGGCCTCACCGATGTCGACGAGCTTGCCGGTGGCCATCGAACGGCCGTAGCAGTGCGCACACACACCGGTGCCGGTGGCACAGGTGAGGACCGAACGAACCTTGACCTGCGCGATGCCGGCAGCGAGGAGAGCCTCGATGGCGGGGTCGCCGAGGTCGTGGCCGCGCTCGACGATGACGTTGCCGTCGGCGTCGACCGCATCGGCGGCCAGGGTGCGTGCGTAGGCCGAGGTCTCGACGTGCGCGTCGCGGATGATCGAGCCGTCGGGCTGCTTCTCACCCAGCGGCACGTTGATGCCGCGCTCGGTGCCACAGTCGGTCTCGCGAACGATGACGTCCTGCGACACGTCGACCAGACGACGGGTCAGGTAACCCGAGTCGGCGGTACGGAGAGCCGTGTCCGCCAGACCCTTACGGGCACCGTGCGTGTTGATGAAGTACTCGGCGACGGTCAGGCCCTCGCGGAACGAGGACTTGATCGGACGCGGGATGAACTCACCCTTCGGGTTCGTCACCAGACCCTTCATGCCCGACAGGTTACGAACCTGCGTCAGGTTACCGGTGGCACCCGACTTCGGGATCATGATGATCGGGTTGTCCTCGGGGTAGAAGTCCTCCATGGCCTTACCGACTTCTTCGGTGGCCTGCTTCCAGATCTCCACCAGTGCGTCGCGACGCTCATCCGGCGTGAGGGCACCGCGCTGGAACTTGCGCTCCAAGCCGTCGGCACGCTCCTCGTAACGGTCGAGGATCTCCGCCTTCTGCGGCGGCACGAGCACGTCGGCCATCGACACGGTGACGCCCGAACGGGTGGCCCAGTAGAAGCCGACGTCCTTGAGCTTGTCGACGGTCTGGGCGACCACGATCATCGGGTAGCGCTCGGCGAGATCGTTGATGATCGCGGCCTGACGCTTCTTCGGCATCTGCTCGTCGACGAACGGGTACTCGATCGGCAGCAGCTCGTTGAAGAGCACGCGGCCCAGCGTGGTGATGGTGGTCCACGGCTGACCGAAACGCCATCCCTCGGGGAACAGCTCGGCCTCGACCTCGGCCTGCGGACGCTGCCCGGTCAGGCGCACCTTGATGCGCGACTGAACGGTGAGCTGTCCACGGTCGACGGCCATGATGGCCTCGGCGGGGCTCGAGTAGACACCGCGCTCGACGTCGTCGGCGGTTGCCGGGGTGTACTCGCCTGCCGCGCCCTCCTTGAGGGAGGTCAGGAAGTACAGACCGGTCACCATGTCCAGACGCGGCATGGCGAGCGGGCGACCCGATGCCGGCGACAGGATGTTGTTCGACGACAGCATCAGGATGCGGGCCTCGGCCTGCGCCTCCGCGCTCAGCGGAAGGTGCACGGCCATCTGGTCACCGTCGAAGTCGGCGTTGAAGGCCTCACACACCAGCGGGTGCAGCTGGATGGCCTTGCCCTCCACCAGCTGCGGCTCGAAGGCCTGGATGCCGAGGCGGTGCAGCGTCGGTGCACGGTTCAGCAGCACCGGGTGCTCGGAGATGACCTCTTCGAGGACGTCCCACACCGCGGGGCGCTGACGCTCGACCATGCGCTTGGCCGACTTGATGTTCTGGGCCTGGTTCAGGTCGACCAGACGCTTCATCACGAACGGCTTGAACAGCTCGAGAGCCATCAGCTTCGGCAGACCACACTGGTGCAGCTTGAGCTGAGGACCGACGACGATGACCGAACGGCCCGAGTAGTCGACGCGCTTGCCGAGCAGGTTCTGACGGAAACGACCCTGCTTGCCCTTGAGCAGATCGCTCAGCGACTTCAGCGGGCGGTTGCCCGGTCCGGTGACCGGACGGCCACGACGACCGTTGTCGAACAGGGCGTCGACCGACTCCTGCAGCATCCGCTTCTCGTTGTTCACGATGATCTCGGGAGCACCGAGGTCGATCAGACGCTTGAGGCGGTTGTTGCGGTTGATGACGCGGCGGTACAGGTCGTTCAGGTCGGAGGTCGCGAAGCGGCCACCGTCGAGCTGAACCATCGGACGCAGCTCCGGCGGGATCACCGGCACGGCGTCGAGGACCATGCCCAGCGGCGAGTTGCCCGACTGCTGGAACGCGGCGACGACCTTGAGGCGCTTGAGAGCACGAAGCTTCTTCTGGCCCTTGCCGCTGCGGATGGTCTCGCGCAGGGACTCGGCCTCGGCGTCGATGTCGAAGGTCTCGAGGAGCTTCTTGATCGCCTCGGCACCCATCGAACCCTGGAAGTACTCGCCGTAGCGCTCTTCGAGCTGGCGGTAGAGCTTCTCGTCGATGATGAGGTCGCCCGGTGAGAGCTTGACGAACTTGTCCCAGATCTCTTCGAGACCGTCGAGCTCACGCTGAGCGGAGTCGCGCATACGACGCATCTCGCGCTCGGCGCCGTCGCGCACCTTGCGGCGCACGTCGGCCTTGGCACCCTCGGCCTCGAGCTCGGCGAGATCCTGCTCGAGCTTCTGCTGACGCTCGTTCAGGTCGGCGTCGCGCTGATCGGCGACGGCCTTCTTCTCGACCTCCATCTCGGCTTCGAGCGTGGAGAGCTCGTTGTGACGGAGTTCGTCGTCGACCGCGGTGATGACGTAGGCGGCGAAGTAGATGATCTTCTCGAGATCCTTCGGCGCCAGGTCGAGCAGGTAGCCCAGGCGGCTCGGCACACCCTTGAAGTACCAGATGTGCGTGACCGGTGCGGCCAGCTCGATGTGGCCCATGCGCTCACGGCGCACCTTGGCCTTGGTCACCTCGACGCCGCAGCGCTCACAGATGATGCCCTTGAAGCGGACACGCTTGTACTTGCCGCAGTAGCACTCCCAGTCGCGAGTCGGTCCGAAGATCTTCTCGCAGAACAGGCCGTCCTTCTCGGGCTTCAGCGTGCGGTAGTTGATCGTCTCCGGCTTCTTGACCTCACCGTACGACCAGTTGTGAATATCGTCGGCCGTCGCAAGGCCGATCTTGAGTTCGTCGAAAAAGTTGACGTCGAGCACTTGTTACCTTTCCAGAGCTCTGTTGTCAGTGGGTCGGGCCGCCGGTCGTGGCGAACGAACCGGCGGCCG
>NZ_JANRHB010000024.1:0-69156 GCF_024733855.1 Gordonia sp. GONU | reverse complement strand
GGGACCCCCGCGCCCTGTGGGGCGTGCGACGCGAGCCACGAAGGGCGGCGACGTCGTCTCACCAGGCCTTCGTGGCTCGTCGCTTGCGCTCCTCGCACCTCAGGCAGCGAGTGATCAGTAGTAGTACGGGAAGTCGTCCCAGCGCGGATCGCGCTTCTCCAGGAACGCGTCCCGGCCTTCCACGGCCTCGTCGGTCATGTAGGCCAGGCGCGTCGCCTCACCGGCGAACACCTGCTGTCCCATGAGTCCGTCATCGGTGAGGTTGAACGCGAATTTCAGCATGCGCTGAGCGGTGGGTGACTTGCCGTTGATCTTGCGGGCCCACTCGATGGCGGTGTTCTCCAGCTCGGTGTGCGGCGCGACGCGATTGACCGCGCCCATTCGGTGCATGGTCTCCGCATCGTAGGCCTCGCCGAGGAAGAAGATCTCCCGGGCGAACTTCTGGCCGACCTGCTTGGCGAGGTAGGCGCTGCCGTATCCGGCGTCGAAGGAGCCCACGTCGGCGTCGGTCTGCTTGAACCGGGCGTGTTCGGCGGAGGCGAGGGTCAGGTCGCACACCACGTGCAGCGAGTGGCCGCCGCCGGCCGCCCACCCGTTGACCACTGCGATGACCACCTTCGGCATGGTGCGGATGAGCCGCTGGACCTCGAGGATGTGGAGCCGTCCGCCCTCGGCTTTCACCCGCGCCTCGTCGACCGAGTCGGCGCCGGCGCCCACGACGTCGGTGTCGTGGCTGGTGGCGTACTGGTATCCCGAACGGCCGCGGATGCGCTGGTCGCCGCCGCTGCAGAAAGCCCAGCCGCCGTCCTTGGGGCTCGGGCCGTTGCCGGTCAGCAGGATCGTGCCGATGTCGGGGGAGCGGCGCGCGTGGTCGAGTACCCGGTAGAGCTCGTCGACGGTGTGCGGGCGGAAGGCGTTGCGGACCTCCGGCCGGTCGAAAGCCACTCGCACGATGCCGTTCTCGCGGCCCTCACCGACGTGCCGGTGGTAGGTGATGTCGGTGAGGTCGGTGAATCCGGGCACCTCGGCCCACTGGGCCGGATCGAACGGCTGGTCGGTGGTCTGGGTGTCGTCGGCGCTCATGCGCTCAGACTAGTGACCGCGGACGTCCGTGGTCGCGGCGGTCCGGAGGACCCGGAACCCGGTGGAGTGGAACAAATGTCCTGATGAGTACCGCTTCGGGGCGGACCATATATGATGCGAATTTTCAGCAAATTCCCAGTTCGGGGTGCTTTGCTTGATCCATGAACACCTGGGGGTGGATACTTTTCGTCGTGGTCGCGTGGGGCGCAGTGGCCGCGGTCGTCGCCGTCGTCGTGGGGAGGGCGGTGAAAATGCGGGACGAAAAGGAACGTGGACCACGCGGCGTCCCCGACTTCGTCCCCGGCCAGGCACGGGACCTGGCCCGGCACGGGATGTGCGTCGATCTGGATGCGCACCGTCGTTCCGATCGGCACCGTCCGGACCCCGGTGGGGAGCACCGGTCCGGTCGCTGAACCGGTCTTCTTATACGGTTGACCGGTGAGTGAAGCGAACGACCGTGCCGTAGAGACCGTCGAGGAAGACCCGCACGAGGGCGGGTTCCGCGCCCACATCGACGTCAGCACCGATCGTGGCGGTTCACGGTACGGCGAGTTCAGTGAACAGGTACGCCTGCTGATGGACAATGCGCGCTACGCCTGCCCCGACGACGAACTGGTCGACGAACTCATCGAGCACCTCACCGCCGTCAACGAGCGCCTCGCGAAGGTCCGCATCGACGAATGGCATTCGCCGGCCGGCACCCGGATCGACCTGCCGTCCCGCGGCAACATCACCCTCCCGCCCTACGAGGTCGTCGAGGTCACCGAGACCGGCGTGATCGCCGACCTCGTCTTCCGCGACTTCCACCTCGGCGGCAACAATGCCGCGCACGGCGGGCACATCGCCGTCGCCTTCGACGACGTCGGCGGTTTCGCCTCGGCCGTCGCCGTGCAGCACGTCAGCCGCACCGCCTACCTGAACGTGCAGTATCGCTCGGTCACCCCGCTGAACACGACGCTGCGCGTGCACGCGTGGGCGGAGCGGGTCGAGGGCCGCAAGGTGTTCATCAGGGGCACCATGCACGACGGTGACCGCCTGTGCGCCGAGATGGATGCGCTGTTCATCAAGCTCAATCCCGGCCAGGCCTAGACGGTCGGCCGGCCTGGCCGGTCAGGCGCCGCTGATCAGGGAGCCAGCCGCCTGCTGCGCACGACCGGCTTCTCCGAGCGGGACACACGCAGCGCGATGGTGACGGCCTCGTCGTCGGTCACCGGACACAACTCGTCCATCTCGCGACGCAGGCCCGCGAGAAGGTCGCCGTGGTTGTCCGACAGGCTGCGCGCCGTCGCGTCGTCGAGGGCGTACAGGAAGGCCGGCGTCATGGGATGCACGGTATAGCCGAGTTGCTCGGCGGCCACCCACAGCTGTTCGACGACGAGCCCGGCTCGCAGGTAGTCCGCCCGGGTACGCCCGCTCTGGACCAGGAGCAGGATTCCCGACGCCGAGGCGACCCGCGCCGCGGCGTCCGCCCCCAGCGCCGCGCCGCCGCCCCACCCGTCGAGCAGGGACATCACGTCGGCCCGGCGGAGCACGTCGAGCATGCCGGCCATCGCCGGCGGCAGATCGAGGGACGCGATGTCGATCCCGGCACCGGCCGCGGGGTCGGCGGTGAGTTCGGCGAACATCTCGCGGTGCAGCTCGGGGGTCAGGAAGCGCGCGCGGTCGGAGCGATCCGAGATCGAGGCGAAGGTCGTGATCCGCGTGCGGTCGGACAGGGGCACGAGTCGGGTGGTCTCGGTGTCGGCCACATCGGTGAGTCGGAGCAGGTCCTCGTCGCCGAGCGGTGAGCCGTCGCCGGGCCCACGCCGGGTGCTCCGCGCGAGCAGGGCCTGAAGGTCGCCTTCGTACTCGGGCGCGTGCACTCCCGCACCGAGGCCTTTGAGCCGGACACGTCCGAGAACCGTCTGGTCGTCCTCGACGATCTCGATGTCGTCGAGCACACCGCGACTGGCCGCGGCGACACGGGCGTTGTGCAGGGCGGCACCGACCGCGACGGCGGAGGCCCGGTGCTCGACGTCGAGCGTCGAGGTGCGGTCCCGGTCGAGGGCGATGGTCACGGTGTCGTCGTCGACGCTGATCCGCCACGGCTGCTGGTTGCCCGCCGACGGGGCTCGCGCCGCGGCGTGCGTGATGAGCTCGAGGTCGGACATCTCGTCAACCGGGATCTCGTTGTGCGCGAGCGATTCGGCGGTACCGGCGTCCGTGCCGCCGCCACCGTCGAGGGGATCGGTGAGTCCGTCGAGCCAGGTGTCGCGGTCGAAGCGCACGCGCCCGGACGGCAGCGGACGGCCCTGGACGAGGCGGCGGACCGCGGCGGCGACGGTCGCACCGCCGAGCAGCACGTCGCCGGCGAGTTGCGGCCAGGCCGTGACCGTGTGCCCGAGTTCGATCGCCGACGCCGCCATCGGCGCGGTGACCCTCGCCGGTTCGAGGACCTTGACGGCCAGGGGGGTGAGATGTGCCCGGTCCAGGCCCACCAGGTCCTCGATGCGGAGATCCCCGGCCAGACCATGGAACAGTGGGCGCTCCGGTTCGAGATCGAATCGCTCCACGTCGAGGGTTCCGCCGTCACTCGTCTCCATCAGCACCGGAATACCGAGTTCGCGGCAACGATGCCGTACCAGCACCTTTACGTCGAATGAATCACATTCCTCGACGACGAGGTCGAGGCCGTCGAGGAATTCGTCGATGTTCTCGTTGGTTATGCCCTCTGTGAACACCGATGTCGTCAGGTATGGGTCGATTTCGGAAATACGTCGGGAAGCCACGATGGCCTTATTTGTATCGATATCCAGCAATGTTGCCGGGATTCGATTCATATTCGTCAATTCGAGGTCGTCGAAATCCGCCAGACGTAGTTCGCCGGTCAGTCCCTCGAGGGTCAGGGTGAGGGCGATGGCGTGGCCGACGCTCAATCCGACGATCCCGATGCGCAGCTTTGCGGCGGCGTCGAGATCGGCCGCGGTCAGCTTATGCCTGTTACGGTCCAGCCGCAGCCGACGATAAGAGATCGGACCGGGGATCTTCACCAGCGATTTGCGCCACGGAAAGTATGCAAATCGACATTCCTCATCCCGGACCGAGGGGTCGACCGGAGGAAGGATCTCGTCGAGTGCACGGCGGGTCTGGACGGTCATGTCGGTCACGTCGATCGCGTCGTCGTCCAGGAGAGAAACGGGGACATCGGACTCCGAGTAGACGTTGGCCGCAGTGGCCGGCGTGTAGTGCATACCTCATGGTGGCTTACCCGACTCGGCGTCGCCAACTGGGCCTATATGTGCTGATTTTGGACGAGAAGAACGCTTCTGCACCAGCACAAAATTGTCGTTGTGGCAACATAACACGCGGGGTCAGGGGAGATCTCGCAACGAATTCCTTATTTCTGGAAGGCACAATACTGCGATGAAAACGATGAAAACCGCCAGTGAAGTGGTACAGACCGGCATGCTTCGGGCCACCGCCCCGGAGGCCGGTACGGAGTACACGGTCATCGCGGCCAGTCCGCGCCGGGAGCGGCTCCTGTGGGACAAGTACCTCGCCGGGGCCGCCGCGTCATACGACCGGCACGGCTGTGCGGCCGCACTCGATTACGACGAGGTCTCCTCAGGTTCGGGAACGGCCCTGTTCTTCGCCGTGCTCGACGAGTCCGATCAGGTTCGCGGCGGGCTGCGCGTCCAGCCGCGGTTCAGTGCGGCGGCGCAGTCCCACGCCCTCGTCGAGTGGGCCGGACAGCCCGGTCAGGTGCAGTTGGTGAATGCCATCGAAGAACGGCTTGCGGGCGGGATCGTCGAGGTCAAGACGGCCTGGGTGGATGAGCGATCACCCATCGCCAGGTCTGTGGCCGGGCAGCTGTCACGGTTGGGGCTGGTCATCATGGAGATGTCGGGCACCGATCACATGATGGCCACTGCCGCCGATCACGTGCTGCGGCGCTGGCAGTCGGGCGGCGGCCGCGTCGACGAGTCGGTGCCGCCGACGCCGTTCCCCGACGAGCGCTACTCGACCCGACTCATGTGGTGGGATCGGGCCCGCCTCCAGGAACACACCACCGAGGAGACCTGGCGTCGGATGCGGACGGAAGCCGACATCCTGCAGTCGCCGGGACATGCTCAGCGTCTCCCGGGCCGGGTGTCCATCTCCAGCAAGTCGGCCGGACGCTGGTAGAAGACCTCGTACAGGCTTGCCGACGGCGGCGATGCCGGTGGGTCCTCGGCAGCGTGGGCGCTCAACGTGCCGTCGTTCCACACGACCGGATCGATCGTGTCGATGACGGTGGTGTCCCGGCCGCTCTCCTTGGCCCGGTACACGCATTCGTCGGCGCGGCCCAGCAGGTCCCCGATCACGTCGTCGGTGGAGCCGGCAGTGCCGTTGCGCGAGGACACCAGCGGTGCACAGACGCCTCCGACACTGACCGTCACCGGAGCCGTGGCGGCCACCGCGGCCCGGAGACGTTCGGCGCAGAGCCACAGCTCGTTCTCGTCGTGGACCACGTGGAACAGCAGGAACTCCTCGCCGCCGTAGCGGCACACCTCGGAACCGACAGGGGCGTGTTCGCGGATGGCGGCGGACGCGGACAGCAGGACGCCGTCGCCGGCGAGGTGCCCGTACTCGTCGTTGATCCGCTTGAAATGGTCGACGTCGAGAAGCAGGATGCCGATCCGTCCGGTGGACGAGCGCGCAGCGGACAACAGTCGCGAAGCGCGGATGAGGAATCCGCGGCGGTTGAGCAGTCCGGTCAGGGGATCGATCCCGCACAGACGGGTCTGTTGGTCGAGGACGGCCTCCATCGACTTGCGGAGGGCCACGACGAGGAACACGGGCACCACGATGATTCCGAACATGGACCCGAAGCTGATCAGGAATGCCGGCCCCGACGTCGTGGTGACGCCGAGGACGACCACCGCGCACAGGGTCGCGATCGCCAGATGCGACAGGATGAGCCGGGTCGATGCGGTGATCGCGCCGATGGCGGGAATGGCCGCCACGATCGCGAGCACGAGGGCCGAGGAGCGGGGGTCGGCGAGGATCAAAGATGTGCCACCGACGCCGACGATGCCGAGGCCGCCCAGGACCGCGAACTCCGGATCGGTCAGCCGGCGACGGAGCATCGTGACGGTGAACACCAGCGCGATGAACGACCAGATGACCATCAGGACGACCAGTTTTCCCGGCTTCAGGGTGTCGGGTGCGAGGACGCTGATGATGGGCAGTGGGAGCACGCCGCCGGTACTGATCAGCGTTGCCATGGACCGCGCGTCATAGCGGCGCATCACGTTTCTGATCAAGGCCATACGCCGGGACCGCTTTCCGTCGTTTCGGCCGAGCGAGCGACCACGGGTTCTCCGAACTCGGTGATTTACGGGATCAAGATCATAACCCGAACTAACGAATCCTGAGTGGCGTTGCACACAGGACTGTCTCCCACCTTAGCAGCCGTTTTCTAGCCTTTCTAATTGTTTGCGGGGTGCGATGAAACAGAATGCGGCCCGCGGCACCCCGAATCCGATGGAGGTCAAATCGACAACGAGAGTCGTCGGATACAGAAGGCGCAGATTTTCCCGGCCACGACACACAGATCATGCGCTGCATCGACGATTGCCGACGGCGCCACTTCCCCTGAGTCCGCGGATCATATCCGATGAATTGCACCGGTTTCGGGTCGGGTTGTGCTGTACAGGACGAGCTGGACTGCGGTTAAAATCCTCCCGAGGAACGCGGCGATCGGGCCGCGGTCGGGGGGATCGGACGACAGCAGATGATGCAGTGTTGAGTCGCGGCGCAACGGTGATCGCCGTCGAGGTCGACCCTTACCACCGTGCCGTCGTCGCCTATGGGCACGGCGCCGTCGTGTCCATCGCCGAATTGTTCGTCGCCCAGGTCCTGATGCCGATCAGTCCACGTGCGCGGTTCGAACGCAGGTCGGATCTGCAGTGGCTGATAACTCTCTCGGCCACCGACGGCGGCCATGACGCGCTCATCGACGCGGCACGGCGCAAACTCGGTGCGCACACCGTCAGCGACGGAGATCGCAGCGGGTTCCTAGACGTCTGCATGGGCGTCGCCGTCGGCGCCGACCTCGACGGGGTCTCGGACGAGGCCGATCTGGTGCGTCACGCCGACGCCGCCCTGTGCGTCGCGCTCACCCGCCGGGTGCCTGTCGAGTTCGCGCACCCGAGTATGGTGCGGCAGATCAGCGCGGAGGTCGACCTCGCCGCATGGCTCACCCGGTCCGTCGAGCGGGACTTCTCGGTCTTCTACCAACCGATCGTCGCAATGCCCGACCGTCGGGTGGTCGGCTATGAGTCGCTCCTGCGCTGGCACACCGAATCCGGAGTACTCGCCCCAGATGCGTTTCTCGCGGTGGCCGAAGGCATCTCGCTGCTCGCGCCGATCGGCCGGCATGCCATCGGGGAAGCCATCCGGGATCTCGCCGCGGACATCTCCCGGATGACCGGTGACGAGGGTTTCGTGTCGCTCAACCTCTCCGGACAGCAGCTGTCCGACGACGGCCTGGTCGCCTACATCGACGGTCTGATCCGCGACTACCGCGTCGATCCGGCCCGGGTCTGGATCGAGGTCCGCGAGGATCAGGTGATCCGCCTCGAGACCTCGGCGGCCCGGACCGTCAACGCGCTGCACGACCTCGGGTGCACCATCTGCGTCGACGACCTCGGCGCCGGTTTCTCCGCCCTCCGCTATGTGCGGGACCTGCCGGTCGACGTCCTGAAGGTCGATCGCACGCTGATCGCCCAGCTGATCCACAGTCATTCCGATCGTGCTGTGGTGCGGGCGATCTCGGAGATGGCGGCGGCCACCGGTCTGCGGATGGTGGCGGAGGGCATCGAGAGCGACGACGTGTTGGAGGTCCTCACCGAGTTCGGCTTCGACTACGCGCAGGGGTTCTTCTTCGGCCGTCCGGAACCGCTGTCCACGTGGACCGGCCGATAGTCCGTAACGGACCGCCGATGACCACCCGGACGGCCGGTGCGCCGTTGTCCGGCGAACCGACCGTCCGGTGCGATCTCCCCGATGATGCTCGGGGACATGGGTTTCGGGTTAGGTGACAGTCCCGGTCTCGATGGCCTGCGAACTGTTGTGGCTCTCCACCTCGATGCGACGCGGCTTGGCCTTCTCGGCCACCGGGATGGTCACGGTGAGCACGCCGTTGTCGTAGCGCGCGGAGATGCCGGCACTGTCGATGGAGTCACCGAGGGTGACCTGGCGGCGGTAGGTGCCGGAGAACCGTTCGCTGGCCAGCCACTGGACACCCTCGTCGGACGGGGCACTTCGCTGGGCGGACAACGTGAGTACGCCGTTGTCGACGCTCACGTCGATCGAGCCCGGGTCCGCGCCTGGTAGGTCGGCGACGAGCATGTAGTGGTCGTCGACCTTGTAGAGGTCCAAGGGCATGAACTTCGGCGTACGCGCGGTTCCGGCCGCTGAGCCGGTCAGCATGCCCCGGGCCCAGGCATCCATGTCGGAGAAGGGATCGAAACGCAGCACAGCAGTTCACCTCCTGTCTCACAAGGCTGCTCGCCACTCGTCAGGCGAGCAGCTCAACGCTGTACTGACACCGAAGATAGCACCGGTCCGCGCACTCGTCTAGCACTCTCGGACGGAGAGTGCCAGACGATGTGCGAACCGGTGCTCGCGCACCGGTTCAGCCGAGTTCGGTTGCCTCGATGGTGAATCCGGCGTCGCGGAGACGGTCGATGAGGGCGTCGCCCATGGCCGCAGCGGTTGTCAGGACCCCCGTGCGAGCCGGCAGTCGGTCACGGTCGAGCGCGAGCGCCAGGGCGCTCTCGGCGAGCATCACCGCGGTCGCCTTGTAACCCGGGTCGCCCTGGGCGCGCATCTGCGTGCGGTAGCGCCGGCCGGTGGTTGTCCGCGTGAACGTCTCGACCACGAAATAACCACTGTTACGGGACTTCTCGCTGGGACCGTCGCCCGGCTTCGGGAGGACGCGGTCGAGGAGGCGACGGGTGGGACCGAAGCTCATGGCACCCATGAAGGCGCCGGTCCCGACGGCCACCGCGCCGGCCGCCAGCGTCGACACGGCCGGGACGCCGCCGACGTTCATCGTCTCCGCGTAATGGAAGTTCGAGCCGTAGGCGTTGTCCAGCAGCGCATTCGAACGCCGAACGATCCGGGTGTTGTGTGCCGCCATGAAGAACGGGGCGAGGGTGCCGCGCAGCGAGGGGTCGACCTTCTTGGCGCTGATGATCGACAGGTCGCTCGGTTCGTCGGACATGCTGACCCGCGGGACCTCGCCGGGACCGCCGGACAGGGCCTGCGGGTTGAGCATCAGGCGCCGGGCCTGCGAGTTCCTGGCCTCGTCGGCGATGACCCGCATCGAGTCGATGGTGCCGCCGGACAGGCCGCCGCGCATCGATTTCACCACCAGGGTGGTGTCGGTCATCTCGCCCGCCCCGTCCTCGGCGACCTTCTTGTAGAGCGCGTAGGTGGTGATGTCGGACGGGACGGAGTCGAATCCGCAGGAGTGGACGATGCGTGCACCCGAGGCGACGGCGGTGTCGTGCGCCTTGTCGATGGAGTAGCGGACGAAGGGGACCTCGCCGGTGAGGTCGACGTAGTCGGTCCCGGCGGTCGCGGCCGCGACCACGAGTGCCTCGCCGTATTTCAGGTAGGGGCCGACCGTGGTGCAGATGACCTGCGTGCGGGCCACCATCGCATCGAGCGCGGCCGGCGAGTTGGAGTCGGCGACGATCAGGGGCCAGTCGTGCGCCCGGAGCGGCAGTCGTTCGCGAACCTTGGCGAGCTTGGACTCGTTGCGGCCGGCAAGCGCGACCTTGGTGCCGATCGGGGCGTGGTCGGCGAGATACCGGGCGGTGATCTCGCCGACGAAGCCGGTGGCGCCGTAGACGACGACGTCGAACTCGCGGCCGTGCGAACCGGCGGCGGGCCGGTTCTCGTTGCTGGATGTCTCGGTGGTGGATTCCCCGCTCATCTCTCCGACCTTACGTGGGACGCGGGTCACATGTGACCGGGGAGTCAGATCCTTCTTCCGCCTCCGCGCCGGGACGCGGCCCGTGCCGCGAACGGCGCCACGAAGAGCATGAGGAGCACCCGCAGGATCTGGGCCGCGACGACGAAGGCCACGTTGCCGCCCGCGCCGGTGGCCGCTGCCAGGACGGCGTAGATGCCGCCGGGGGTGGTCGCGAGATAGCAGTCGAACATGGACTCGCCGGTCCATGCCGACAGTGCAACGCCGAGCAGGGCGCAACCGACACCGATGGCCAGGATGAGGACGAGCGCATAGGGCAGGACCCGTCCGATCTCTCGAAGACGCTCCATGGTGAAGCCGAGTCCCGCCTGCCAGCCGATCAGCGCGTAGGCCACGGTGAGCAGGATCGGAGAGACCGCGGCGTCGCCGGCGATGCCGGTGAGCTCGGCGGCCGCCGAGAACGCGAGCGGACCGAGCAGCCCGGCGGCCGGGAGGTGCAGCAGTCGTCCGACGGGGATGCCGACTCCCAGGCACACCCCGAGCAGCAACAGACCCCACGCCTGATCGGTCCACGACGCCGGGAGGATCTCCACGGTGCCTTCGCCTGCTCCGAAGACGAGGGACGCGACGAGCGGGATGGTGACGGTGACCAGCGCGACCCGTAGGTACTGGATGACCGCGACCATCCGTTCGTCGCCGCCGAACTCGCGGGTGAGGGCGACCAGCCCGGAGGCGCCGCCCGCCACGAGCGCGAGCGAACCGGTGAGCGGGTCGACGTCGCGATGCATTCCGAGCAGAGCGCCGCAGACGATCGAGATGGCCAGGGTCGCGATGCCGATCACCAGCACCGGGAACCACGACGAGCCGAGTCCGCTCACCGTCTCCGGATCGGCCACCGTGCCGATGTAGACGCCGAGCACACCCTGCGACGACACGAACGCCCAGCGTGGCACGATCGGGGCGTCGGGATCGTCCGTGGAGTTGCGGCGTCGCGGCGCCCGCCCGGCGATGGCCAGCAGGCCGGCGACGACGAGACCGGCGAACAGGGCCGCCGCGTCGACGTCGAAGATGTCGAGGATCAGCGTCGCGGCCGCGGTCAGAACGGCCAGCAGTGTCCAGCGACGCATTGGAACCACAGTAGGGCAGCACCCCGGCGGTGCCGCGCGAGGTCGAGGCGGGCGGAGCGGGGTCAGGCAGGTACTGCGGTGCCCAGGCTCAGGGCCCCATGCGGTTTCGGGACTCCCGGTTGATAGAAGGAGTCGACGCTGCCGAGTGTGAAGCCCGCCGCCGTCAGTTCGGCCCGTACGTCACGGGTCAGGTGACAGCCGCCGACGAGGCGCTTCTGCATCGGCTCGAGGCGGTGCTGCCAGCGGCGCACCTTCTCGTCGGGCGCCAGACCGTGTTCGAGGAAGCCGAGGGTGCCGCCCGGACGCAGGACGCGGCGGATCTCGGTGAGGGCTGCGCGCAGGTCGGGGATCGTGCACAGCGTGAACGTCGACAACGCGGCGTCGAAGGAGTCGTCGTCGAACGGCAGCTTCTGGCCGTCGAGCCCGGAGCGCTCGATGGGCACGGACGACTCCGCGACCCGGTCGGCGGCCATCCGCCAGCCGACATCGGAGGGCTCGACCGCAGCGACCTCGGTGATCGTGTCGGGATAGAGCCCGACATTGAGACCAGAGCCGAAGCCGACTTCGAGCGTCCGCCCGCTCAGCGGGGCGCAGGCGCGTTGCCGCAGTGGTGTCAGGGCGGACATCCCGCATGCCAGGTGGACCAGATGCGGGACGACGCGGTCGTCATAGAATCCCACGCGACCAGCGTAACGCCGCTCCCGGCGCATCGCCCGGAGTTCGAGTCCCTAGGCTTGAGGAATGAATCGACCGGGTCCGAATCCATCGACGCTGCAGGCGCGGGTCATCGTCGACGAGTTGATCCGGGGTGGCGTGCGGGAAGCCGTGCTGTGCCCGGGGTCCCGGAACGCGCCGCTGGCCTTCGCGCTGCACGCCGCCGACGTCGCGGGCCGACTGCGGCTGCACGTCCGCATCGACGAACGATCGGCGGGTTACCTGGCACTGGGACTGGCGGTGTCGTCGAAGGAGCCGGTGCCGATCGTCATGACGAGCGGCACCGCCGTGGCGAACATGGGGCCGGCGGTCTTCGAGGCCAACTACGCCCGCGTGCCACTCGTGGTGATCAGCGCCAATCGGCCCTATGAGCTGCTCGGATCCGGCGCCAACCAGACCGTCGAGCAGTTCGGCATCTTCGGCACCCAGGTGCGTGCCGCGATCAGCCTCGGCCTCGCCGAGCAGGACCTGGACACCAACAGCCAGTGGCGGTCGGCCGTCGGACGCGTGCTCGCCGCCGCGCGCGGTGCACGTACCGGAAACGCCGGACCGGTCCAGTTCGACATCCCGCTGCGTGAGCCCCTCGTGCCCGATCCGGACGAGGTCGGTGACGATGACCTGGGCTCGTTCGCCGGACGACCCGGCGGACTGCCCTGGACGCAGGCGCCGGTCGGCAAGCTCGACGTCCCGCTGTCCATCGACCTGTCGCTGGACACCGTGGTGGTGTCCGGTCACGGTTCCGGTGAACATCCCGCGCTCGCCGGTGTGCCGACGGTCGCCGAACCGACCGCCCCGCATCCGGCGACCCCGCTGCATCCCCTCGCCCTCGACTCGGTGCGTCCCCGCCAGGCGATCATCTGCGGTCGTCCGACCCTTCATCGCGGGGTCTCCCGGCTGCTCGCCGACCCCGAGGTCCGGGTCTACGCGCTGACCACCGGCCCGCGATGGCCCGACGTGTCGGGCAACGTCTATGCGACCGGTACCCGCATCGAGGTGGCCGGTGAACCCCGTGAGGACTGGCTCAAGGAATGTGCCGCGGTGCAGGAGCGGGTGGTCGGGGCGGTCGCCGCGGAACTCGACGAACCGGGTCCGACGACCGGCCTCCACGTCGCCCGTGCCGTCAGCGACGCGATGGCGCCGGGCGACCAACTCGTCGTCGGCGCGTCGAATCCGATCCGCGACATCGCGCTGGCCGGGCGGGTCGCCGAGCGCGTGCGCGTCCTGTCCAACCGTGGCGTCGCCGGCATCGACGGGACCAACTCGACGGCCATCGGCGCCGCGCTGGCCCTCGACCACGAACGTCCCGGGGCCCGGACCATCGCCCTCATGGGTGACCTCACCTTCGTCCACGACGCCACCGGCCTGGTCATCGGGCCGGGGGAGCCGCGGCCCGACTCGCTGCGGATCGTCGTCGCGAACGACGACGGCGGTGGGATCTTCGGTCTGCTCGAGCAGGGCGACCCGCGCTACAACACCGGGCAGTACGCCGGCGCCTACGAGCGTGTCTTCGGAACCCCGCATCACACGGACATCGCGTCGATGTGCGCGGGATTCCGCATCCCACACCGGCGGGTCGGCGTCGACGAATTACGCGCCGTACTGGCCGAGGAACCGGCGGCCGGCGGAATAGAGGTGATCGAGGTCGCCACCGATCGCGATCGGCTGCGGTCGGTGCACGCGGCGATCGCCGCCCGGCTGCGGTAGTCCCCGCGACGGCGGTCCCGTCGCGGCCGACGCCGCCGGTTACCCTGAACGGCATGAATCCGGTGATCCAGCGGCGCGTGCAGCTCGGGCTGCTCGTCGTCGGTCTGACCATCACCGCGATGGCGCTGTCGCTGATCGCCGGCTGTTTCAAGAACGACTCGGCGATCGAGGCCAGCAAGGCCACCGTGATGGCCGAGGTGGTCTCGGTGGACGCACTGCACGCCGCGGTCGACTTCCAAACCCCCGACGGCTCGTTCCACAGCCCGCGCTTCGGTCTGCTGTATCCCACCGAGCTCAGCGAGGGGCAGCGCATCAGCGTCGAATATGCCGCGTACAACCCGGATCTCGCGCGACCGACCGGGCGTACCGCGATGCTCTCGATCATCCCGGGGCTGTCGGTGGCCGTCGTCGGGTGGCTGGTCGTCGGCCTGCTGATGGTCGGGGTTGCGGAGTTCAGCCGACGCCTGGCTCGCCGGAATGCGGAGAAGTCCGGCGGTGACGATTCGGCCGGTGCCGATTCGGGCAGTGACGATTCGGCCGATGCCGACCTGGTCGGCGAGAACGCGGACTCGGCGGCTGCCGCCGAGGACCCGGTTGTCGACGTTGTCGAGGACCCCGGTCCGGGCGCGACCGACGCGGAGTCCCTCAGCCCGCGATGACCGTGGTGGTTCCTCCGGAGACCACGAGTGCCTCGTCGTCGCGCAGGAAGTGCAGCGGATGGTCGGCGAACTCCTGACGCGTCCGGTCGATCGGTCCGCGCCCTCCGACGGTTCCCTCCGCATGCGGTACGACCGTGACGTCGATCAGTTCCAGGCCGGTGGTCGAGGCCAGGGGCGCCGCCTCGGCCGGGTTGTCGAGTAGCGCGAGCGGCGCGATGTCGGGACCGGTGACGGCCGCGCCGGCACTGACCCCGATGTAGGGCAGACCGAGCCGGACCGCTGCGACGAGAGGACGGTCGGCCCCGGCGTGGCGGAGAGCACCCAGGAGATGGAAGACATTGCCGCCCGCGACGAACACCGCGTCGACCTCGCCGAGCGCGCGGGTGAACGTGGCCGCCGGGATGAGTTCCGGATCGATGTCGACGACCTCGAATCCCTGCTCGCGCAGGGAACCGCGGTCGAGGTCGAGCCAGGCCTGGTCGGGATAGATCGACGACGCGGTCGGGATGAAGCCGATGCGCGCACCGGTGCCGACGCGCGGCACGAGGAAGTCGTGCACCGGGGTCAGCCATCGGCTCAGCAGGAGTAGGTCGGTGTCGGGCACACGTCCACTGTGCATCACGCCCGGGATTCGGGTCGTCGGGTGTTCACCGGGTGTTGCGGGACGTGTCACGCACTGCGTCACTGCCCGTCAGGTCGACGGGTCAGGGTCGGGGCATGCGCGTCGCGATCGTCGCCGAGAGCTTCCTCCCGCAGATGAACGGGGTGGTCAACTCCGTCCTGCGGGTCGTCGAGCATCTGGAATCCACCGGCCACGAGGTGGTCGTCATCGCCCCGGACACACCGCGGAGATGTTCTTCTGCGCCGCGGATCGTGGGGCGGCGGACCGCGGTGCACCTGGTGCCGTCGGTGCGGGTTCCGCGGGTGACGTCGCTGCCGGTCGGGGTTCCGATGCCGCTGCTGTACCGGGTGCTGCGCGACTTCGGGCCCGACGTCGTGCACCTGGCCTCCCCGTTCGTGGTGGGCGCGGCGGGCGCGGTCGCCGCGCGCGCGCTGGGCGTGCCGGTGGTCGCGGTCTTCCAGACCGATGTGGCCGGGTTCGCGGCGTCGTACCGGCTGGGTGCGGTGGAGAAGGCGGCCTGGCGATACACCCGCCTGTTGCACGAGATGTGCGATCTGACGCTGGCGCCGTCGAGCGAGACGATGACCGCCCTCGCCGTGCGCGGCGTGCCGCGGCTCCGGAAGTGGGGGCGCGGCGTCGACCTCGACCTGTTCGCGCCGGACCGTCGGGACGAGGCTCTGCGCGCGCAGTGGCGGCAGGACCGCGACCACGCGCTGGTGTGCGGATTCGTGGGTCGGCTGGCGCCGGAGAAGCATGTCGAACGGTTGGCCGGGCTGTCCGGGGACCCGCGGGTGCGGTTGGTGATCGTCGGCGACGGTCCCGAACGCGCTCGCCTCGAACGCTTGATGCCGGATGCGGTGTTCACCGGCGAGCTCCGCGGCGACGCGCTGGCCCGGGCGTACGCCTCGTTCGACGTCTTCGTGCACGCGGGCGAACACGAGACGTTCTGTCAGACGATCCAGGAGGCGATGGCCAGCGGCCTGCCGGTCATCGCCCCCGCTGCCGGCGGACCGTGCGATCTGGTGACGCCGTTCCGCACCGGGTACCTGCTCGAGGTCGCGCGATTCGAGGCCGCCCTGCCGGCAATCGTCGACTCCCTGCACGACGACGCGGTGCGTGCCGCATTCGGCCGTGCGGCCGTGCAGGCGGTGCGGTCCCGGACGTGGCCGGCGGTGTGTGCCGAACTCGTCGAGCACTACCGCTCGGTGACCGGCGTGGGCGTCGCGGCCGAGTTCGACCGGCCCGCCTGATCACCGGGACACCGGCCGCGGTGGCGGCGTGCGGCGTACCTCACGCTCGTCGTGGCGCCGGCGCGCGGTAGCGTGAGCGGCATGGCATCGACGGGCGCGAACCCACCTCAGCGAGCAAGTCTGGAGAAGGATCCGGCCGAGGTCGCGGCCATGTTCGACGGCGTCGCCCGACGCTACGACATCACCAACACGGTGCTGTCCTTCGGGCAGGATCGCGGGTGGCGCAAGAAGACCCGCAAGGCGCTCGACCTGCGTCCGGGTGACATCGTGCTCGACCTCGCGGCCGGGACCGCGGTGTCGACGGTCGAACTGGCGTCGTCGGGCGCCCACTGTGTGGCCGCCGACTTCTCACTCGGCATGCTCAAGGCCGGCGCCCACCGCGACGTGCCCAAGGTCGCGGCCGACGCGCTCTCGCTCCCGTTCGCCGACGACTCCTTCGACGCGGCCACCATCTCCTTCGGGCTGCGCAACGTCAACGATGTCCCGACTGCGCTCGCCGAGCTGCGTCGTGTGCTCAAACCCGGTGGGCGACTGGTGGTCTGCGAGTTCTCCACGCCGACGTTCAAGCCGTTCCGCACCGTGTACATGGAGTACCTGATGAAGGCGCTGCCGGCGGTGGCGACGAAGGTGTCGAGCAGCCCGGCCGCGTATGTCTACCTGGCCGAATCGATCCGGGCCTGGCCCGACCAGTTCGCGCTGGGCGACCTGATCCGCGACGCCGGCTTCGACCAGGTGCGCTGGGAGAACATGACCGGCGGGATCGCGGCGATCCACTCCGCGCGAGCCTGATCCGGATCGGTGTCGCGTGCGACATCAATCCGGTTCCGCGACAACAGCTGACGTCGCGCTTCCCGACTGAAGTCGCGCGCGACTTCGTTTCGGCTCCCTGAGGTGCAAGCGTCCGCCGCCTCCGCTCCCTGAGGTGCGAGCGCAGCGAGCCTCGAAGGGTCGGCGACGTCATCTCACCAGGCCTTCGAGGCTCGTCGCTTGCGCTCCTCGCACCTCAGGCGGCTAGGGGGGTCAGGAACCGGTCGCCTGCGGTGCGTCCTCGGCGATCAGGTCGTGCGGGACCGGGCAGCCGGTAGGCGCGGACTGTGCTGCGCCGGAAGCCTTCTCGGGATTCGACGCGCCGGGGACGGGGCAACCGGCCCCGAAGGTGCCGAGTTCCTCGAGGCGATAACCGTTGGGGTAGCTGCGGATCTGCTTGGTCTGACGGCCGAACAGCGGCTCGGTCCGCGGCGGGAAGAACAGCCGGATCGCGAGACCGCGGGCCTTCAGTCCACCACGCACCAGGATACGTTCGACGACGGTCGGCTTCGGGTACTTGAACGCGTTGAGCAGGCGATCGTCCATGAGCGCGAACGACATCCGGCGTACGACCGCGCGGGGGAGCAGCTTGTAGGGCATGAAGGTGCCGAGCAGGTCGAGGGTCGAGTCCGCAACGGCCAGGGCGTCGGGACTGAAGGCGAAGTTGGCCGTCTCGTAGTCCTCGTAGAACTGCTTGAAGCCCTCGTAGGTCTCCGGGATGTCCTTGATGCCCATCAGCTGACCGAGCCGGCGATAGTAGTTCGTGAGTCCCCGGACCTCGTGGCTGGTGAGCTTGCGCCACTCGTAGGCGTTGACCCACTCCACCGGGCACACCACGAACGTCGCCAGCACGTAGAGGAAGTCGCCGTTGGAGATGTCGTACATGCCGTGCATCTGGTTGATGCGCCGGATGCCGGCGCGTCCCAGCGGACTGTCGACGCCGTGCTCGATCGGCGCGTCGAGCAGGAGGACCGTGTCGTCGTAGCGCTTCTGCGTCGACTCGGTGAACTGGCTCGTCTTGTACAGCAGGTCGCCGATCGACGGCACCGCGTAGGTGCGGAACAGGGCGAAGCTCAGCGCCTGGGTGATTCCCCAGGGGAACTCCTGGGTGCCGAGTGCCCGGGCGATCGCCGTTGGGTCGCTCTCGGCGTCCATCCGATCGATGTCGCCACGCAGGTGATAGCGCTGTGCCACCCGGTTCTGGACGGCGTGCTTGGCGCGGGTGGCGAGAGTGGATGCAGTGGGCATCGTGCATCTCCTGGGTCGGCGGTTGGTCATGATTGTCGCATGTGTGGCCGAGGCCACACGTGTTGGAACATTACCGCCTCTATGTCTCATTGGGCGTGTCGGGGTGGCGAGACGTCACAATTTTTCCCGCGTGGACCGCGCCCGCCGGCCGCACATCGAGGTTCAGGCGAACGGCGGCCGCGGATCGATGCGGCTGGAGATGCGACCGACGGTCCGCCAGGCGCGGGCGACGAGGTCGGCGTCCTCGTCGGTGATCAGGTTGCCCATGACGCGGACGACCAGTGACATCAGCTGCGGTGACCGGATGCCCGGACGGCCGAGCGTGGGCACTGTCTGCGGCATCGTCAGGAGTCCGGCGAGGCGTCGGGCGGCGGAGAACGCCAACCCGTAGTGGCCGACGAGGATGTCGCGCCAGCGGCCGGTGTAGTCGTCGGCGCCGAGGAGTTCGACGGCCAGCCGGGCGGTCTCCATCGCGTAGTCGATGCCCTCGCCGTTGAGCGGGTTGACGCAGGCGGCGGCGTCGCCGATCAGCATCCAGTTGCGGCCCGCGACCCCGGTCACCGCGCCACCCATCGGCAGCAGGGCCGAGGCGATACGGACCGGCGGTCCGCCCAGTGCCCATTCATCCTGCACCATGGCGGCGTAGTGCTCGAGGATCGGGCGAAGTGCCATGTGCGCCGGTCGTTTCGAGGTCGCGAGCGCGCCCACTCCGACGTTGACCAGTCCGCCGCCCGCGGCGCCCAGGGGGAACACCCATCCGTAGCCGGGGAGGAGTTCGTCCTCGGGGCCGCGCAGCTCCAGATGCGAGCCCATCCAATGGGAGTCGGCACGTGCCGATGGCGCGTACGCGCGCGCCGCGACGCCGTAGGCCGTGTCCCGATGCCATTCGCGGCCAAGGGCTTTGCCCAATCCCGACCGCACACCGTCGGCGACGATGAGGTCACCCACCCGCACGGTGTGGGTGTCGCCGCCGGCGGAGAACGTCACCGCGCCGACCCGGTCGCCGTTCATCGTCACGTCGATTGCCTTGGCGCCCTCCACCATTCGGACGCCGGTGCGCACCGCGTGGGCACGGATCGCGTCGTCGAACTCGGTGCGGGCGACCGCGCTGCCGTACGCGGGGAAGCGTCCCGAGGGCCAGCGGACCTGCTGGCGCGCGCCCCACCCGTTGAGGAGCAGGCCGTCGATGCGCGGCCGGTCGGCCACCAGAGAGCCGAGGCCCAGGGCGTCGAGCTCGGCGACGGCGCGCGGGGTGAGTCCGTCGCCGCACGTCTTGTCGCGCGGGAACACCGCGGCGTCGACCAGGACGACGTCGCGTCCGGCCGCGGCGGCATGCGCGGCGGCCGCCGACCCGCCCGGTCCCGCGCCGACCACCAACACGTCCGCGTGGTCGGGGAAGGGGGCAGCGTCCTGGGGCGTCGTCTTCTCAGGGCTCACCCGAACAGTATGTCCGTAGCCCCGACCGGATAGGCTCGGCAGGCAGGTGGGGCGACGAGGACACTCGGGCATCCGCCACCACGAATTTGCCGGATCAGACGAGATGGGGCGGCGTAGCTGTGAAGTCCACATTCGCCGGGTTGGACCTGGTATCGGATGAGTTCGCCGAAACGGTGCGCTCCTCGTTGCAGAAGGTCGAGGACCTGCTGCTGAGCGAGCTCTCGTCCGGGGACGACGTCATGACGGAGGCGGCGACCCACCTGGCCAAGGCCGGTGGCAAGCGGTTCCGGCCGATGTTCGCCATTCTCGCCTCGCAGTTCGGGCCGCGTCCCGACTCGCAGGACGTCATCACGTCGGCGACCGTCGTCGAGATGATCCACCTCGCGACGCTGTACCACGACGACGTCATGGACGAGGCCTCGATGCGCCGCGGCGCTCCGAGCGCCAACGCGCGCTGGACGAACTCCATCGCGATTCTCTCCGGCGACTTCCTGTTCGCCCGCGCCTCCCGACTGGTGTCGACGCTGGGCCCCGAGGCCGTGCGCATCATCGCCGAGACCTTCGCCGAACTCGTCACCGGCCAGATGCGGGAGACCGTCGGGGTCAAACCCGGTGCCGACCCCATCGACCACTACCTGCAGGTGGTGTGGGAGAAGACGGGTTCGCTGATCGCCGCCGCCGCACGCTTCGGGGCGATGGCCTCCGGGGCGACCGCGGACGACATCGAGCGGCTGTCCCGGATCGGCGACATCGTCGGCGTCGCCTTCCAGGTCTCCGACGACATCATCGACATCAGTTCGGTCTCGGTCGAGTCGGGGAAGACCCCGGGCACCGACCTGCGCGAGGGCGTCCACACCCTGCCCGTCCTCTACGCGCTCACCGGCGAGGACGCCACGTCGGCGCGGCTCCGTGAACAGCTCGTCGGCCCCGACGGCAGCCCGCGGCCACTCACGGACGACGCCGAGGTGGCCGAGGCCCTGGAGTTGCTCGCCTCGTCGGCCGGTATGGCAGCGGCACGCGCGAAGCTGCAGAGCTTCGCCGACGAGGCCCACGCCATGCTCGCGGAGCTGCCGGAGACGCCGGCACACAAGGCGCTGTCGTCGTTGGTGGACTACACCGTCGAGCGCGTCGGGTAGGGGGCTTCGACGCGGTGCCTCGCTGCGCTCGGTACCGGCTCAGCCGGCAGGGGAGGTGCCTCGCTGCGCTCGGTACCGGCTCAGCCGGCCGGGGAGGTGCCTCGCTGCGCTCGCTCAGCCGGCCGGGGAGGTGCCTTGTTGCGCTTGCTCAGCCGGCCGGGGAGGTGCCTCGCTGCGCTCGCTCAGCCGGCCGGGGAGGTCAGCGACCGTTGCGGGCCATCTCCTGCAGACGCCGGATGCGTTCGGCGGTCGGCGGGTGTGTCGAGAACATGCGTGCCATGCGGTCGCCGGCGCGGAACGGGCTCTCGATCATCATGTGCGACTGCGCGGCGATGTCGGGCTGTGGCGGCAGCGGGGCGGCCTGGACGCCGCCGGAGATCTTCGCCAGCGCGGAGGCGAGCGCCAGCGGGTCGCCGGTCAGTTCGGCGCCTGATTCATCGGCCTGGAACTCGCGTGAACGTGACACCGCCATCTTCACCAGGGTGGCCGAGATCGGTCCCAGGAAGGCGATGAGGAGCATCGCGAGCGGATTGGGCCCGTTGTCGCGGCCGCCGAACGCACCCATGAACATCGCGAAGTTGGCCAGGCCGCTGATGACGGCGGCCATCGCGCCCGCGATCGAGCTGATCAGGATGTCGCGGTTGTAGACGTGCGACAGCTCGTGACCGAGCACCGCACGCAGCTCGCGCTCGTCGAGCAGCTGCAGGATGCCCGTCGTGCAGCACACGGCGGCGTTCTTGGGGTTGCGGCCCGTCGCGAAGGCGTTGGGGTTCTCGGTGGGGGAGATGTAGAGCGCAGGCATCGGCTGGTGGGCCGAGGTCGCCAGCTCACGCACGATGCGATAGATGACGGGCGCCTGCAGCTCGGTGACGGGCTGGGCGTGCATCGCCTTCAGCGCCATCTTGGCGCTGTTGAAGTACACGTAGGCGTTCATGCCCACGGCGAGGACAACCGAGCCCCAGAGGATCAGGGGGCTCTGGAACAGCGCACCGATTCCGACGATGATCGCCGACATCACACCCAACAGGGCTGCGGTCTTCAATCCGTTGAAATGCATCGCGGGTCCTCGTCTGTCGCGCGCCGACCGGTGGATGAAAGGCGCCTCGTTCATTCAAACGACGCAACGTCCGTTTGGGTTTCCGGCGGATCCGGTGCGATCTTGCACACACATCTCCGGCGGCCGGGCGTCGTGGTTCGGCGGGGTGAACGGCGACATCCCCGCCCGGCACGGATGGCGGGCGGGGACGTCGTCGAGGTCAGCGGTAGTTGACGAACTGCAGGGCGATGCCGAAATCCTCGCCCTTGAGCAGCGCGATCACGGCCTGCAGGTCGTCGCGCTTCTTGCTCGAGACGCGCAGCTCGTCGCCCTGGATCTGAGCCT
Source organism: Gordonia sp. GONU (assembly GCF_024733855.1). Lineage (NCBI taxonomy): Bacteria > Bacillati > Actinomycetota > Actinomycetes > Mycobacteriales > Gordoniaceae > Gordonia > Gordonia sp. GONU. The sequence continues at coordinate 47,023 of NZ_JANRHB010000024.1, read as the reverse complement.
TGACGCCTTTCGGGCCCTCGTCACGGATCTTCTTGGAGATCTTCTTGGCGTGCTCGGAGTCGATGCCCTGGACCAGCTTTCCGCTGATCTTGAAGGTCTTGCCCGATCCGACGACCTCGCCGGCGTCGAACGCCTTCAGCGAGATGTCACGGCGGATCAGCTTCTCCTTGAACACCTCGAGACCGGCCTGCGCGCGCTCTTCGGCGTCGGAGGTGATCACGATCGTCTCCTCGCCGGACCACTCGATACCGGTGTTGGTACCGCGGAAGTCGTAGCGCTGCGACAGTTCCTTGGCAGCCTGGTTGAGGGCGTTGTCGACTTCCTGGCGGTCGACCTTGCTCACCACGTCGAACGATGAATCAGCCATGTCCGACAGGTTATGCCATCGCCGCCGCGGGATCGGTGACAGCCCGCAGATACCCGTCCCTGACCAGCCGGTTTGCATGCGGCCGTATGGTTCGTTGTATTCTTCACCGCGTTGTTCGAACGACCGTCACGGCGGCCGTGGGAGCAGCACGGCAGGTTGCCCGAGCGGCCAAAGGGAGCGGATTGTAAATCCGTCGCGCAAGCTACATAGGTTCGAATCCTATACCTGCCACGGCGTGGTCGATGTTCACGAAAACTGCCCGACAGACGGTCTCTGACCAGCGATTTGTCTAGCACGGACGTGAGTGTGTAACCTCGTTAAGGCTCTCGGACAGAAATGCCCGGGGCACGCCCCCTTAGCTCAGTCGGCAGAGCGTTTCCATGGTAAGGAAAAGGTCGACGGTTCGATTCCGTCAGGGGGCTCGCTGGACGAGAAGTCCGCGGGGCGGTGTAGCTCAGCTGGTTAGAGCGCACGACTCATAATCGTGAGGTCGAGGGATCGAGTCCCTCCACCGCTACACATCGGGTCCGACCGGAACCGAGCGCAAGGGTCGCCAGCCCTGAGGGAACTGCCGAACCCGACCACGTACCACCCGAAAGAAGGCAATCAAGTGGCCTCCTCAACAGATGTTCGCCCCAAGATCACCTTGGCCTGCGAGGTGTGCAAGCACCGTAACTACATCACCAAGAAGAACCGCCGCAACGATCCCGATCGCCTCGAGATCAAGAAGTTCTGCCCGAACTGCGGCAAGCATCAGGCGCACAAGGAATCGCGCTAGACAACGCCTGTCGGCGATTCCGGTACAAGAACCAGCACACGGGCTGCCTCTGCGAAGAGGCGGCTCGTTTTGCTTGTTACCGGGTAGGGGGGTCGCCCGGTCACGAGGTGCTTCGCACAACTAAATAGACTCAATCGAGACAACACGCGCAGCGCGGCGCGGGTGGGTCGTCGACACACGGCCCACGTAGTCCGGTCCGGGCCCTCCCCGGATCGGTCATGCGAAGGGAGTAGTAGTCAATGTCAGACGCGAGTGGAACAGACCTCCAGGAGCGGGTCGCCGAGTCGAGGAACGGTGGCGCCAAGCTCACCCCCGAGGAGATCGCCGCGCACACCCAGTCGCTGGTCGGCTTCCATTACACCGTCGACGACTACTACGAGATCGGCCGCGAAGAGGTCCGTAAGCACGCCATGGCCGTGCAGGACGCGCATCCCACCCACTGGAGTGAGAAGGGTGCCCGCGAATTCGGACACGAGACCCTGATCGCCGCGCCCACATACGTCTCGGTCCTCGGCATCATCGCGCAGCGGAAACTGTTCGAGGACGTGATCACCGGCTACGACATGTGGCAGATCATGCAGACCGATCAGCGCCTCGTCTACCACCAGCCGATGAAGGTCGGGGATCGCCTGATCTGCGACGTCTCGCTCGAGTCGTTCCGTCACGTCAGCAGCCCCGAGATGATCGACCTGATGGTCACCAAGAACGTCATCTGGAACCAGCACGACGAGCCGGTCATGACCACCTGGACGTCGCTGGCCGCTCGTCCCGGCATGGACGTCGATCCCGAGCTCGAGGCCTCGCTCGACCACGTGATGATGAAGATCGACGCGATCGGGCATCCCGGGCACACCGTCGAGCCCAAGGCCGGTCGGTATGACCTGCCCGACCCGACCCAGTCGCCCGGCGCCTACGCCGCGGTGAACTTCGACACTCTCTCCGTCGGGCAGGAACTCACGCCCAAGCGGTACTTCCTCACGCGCGGAAACCTGTCCAACTACGCCGGTGTCGCCGGCGACCCGAACCCGATCCACTTCTCCGACCATGTGATCAACGCGGCCGGGATGGACGACGTCGTCGCCCACGGCATGCAGACGATGGGGCTCGGTGCGAGCTTCGTCTCCGAGTTCATCGGTGACCCGGCCGCCTTCTGCGAGTACAACGTGCGTTTCACCAGTCCGGTGTACGTCCCGGCCGACGACAGCGCCGCCGTCGACTTCACCGGCAAGGTCAAGTCCCTGGACCCGGAGACCCGGCGCGGCACGATCGCGATCACCGCGAAACAGGGCGACCGCCGGATCTTCGGCCGCGCCACGGTGGTCGTCCAGTTCAACTGACGCTCTCGACACCGACGGGGCCGACCGAACCGCGTTCGCATGCGACATCGTTCAGGCGGTGCGACGTCGATCGAGTTCGTGCATCCGGGTGGATGTCGTTGCAGGTCGCGGCGCGATGTCAGCCATGTCGGTGGTGGTGTCTCGGGGGCTCGGCGGGTGTCGCGGGGCCCGCAGCGTGTACGGTCGTCGAGGGAGCAGATGGAGCGCGTTTTGGGTCCACAGCCCCGGTGATCTACACTGAAGTGTCTGATTGATTCAGGCTTGCGCGCTACCCATAGGGTGGCGCGTTGGTTTTGTCGGCGATGAAACGCAGGCGCCGGTCGCGAGACCGGGTTTCGATCGGATGGCAGCGGAACCACCTCGGTGGGGAAGTCGCAAAGGGGCGTAGCTCAATTGGCAGAGCAGCGGTCTCCAAAACCGCAGGTTGCAGGTTCAAGTCCTGTCGCCCCTGCCCTGGTGAAGGGCACACGTTGACGAGAGGACCGCGAAGTTGAGCAAGCGAGACCGGGCTGCCCGCGCCAAAGAAGCCGCCGAGGGTTCTGCGGCCGATTCGGCAGCGGCTGAGCTCGACGGTCGCGACGAGGCAACTGGCGGTGCAGCGGCCGACGAGACGTCGACCGGCGCCGCCAAGGAGCTGCGTCCGTCCGGCAAGCGCTCGGCTCGTGGACGTCGCTCGTCGACCGGTGTATCCGGAACCGACGGAGGCACCGACTCCGACACGGGGTCGGCGGTAGCCATCAAGGAACGCAAGAAGAAGAAAAAGGCGTCTGCTGAGGACAGTCGGAATCCGTTCGTTCGGATCTGGTTGTTCCTCACGCAGGTCGTCGCCGAGCTGAAGAAGGTCATCTGGCCGACGCGGCGCGAGATGATCACGTACACGATCGTCGTGCTCGTGTTCGTCATCATGATGACCGCGTTCATCTCCGGCCTCGACCTGGCCTTTGCCAAGGGCGTCCTCTGGTTGTTCGGCTGACCCACGCGGTGGGTGGCCGGGCGAGCGGGAGCCGACCGGAGATGAACCATAAGGAGCGTGGGCTGCAGTGAGCACCCCGGAGAACGAACTCGCATCGACCGACGCCGTCGACGTGGCTGACACCGACGTCGACGCGGCCGTGACCGACGAGGTCGACGAGGCTGCAGTCGACGAGGCCGGTGACACCGAGGTCGGTGACATCGAGCTCGGGGCGGCCGCCGAGGGCGACGAGGCTCCCGCGACCGACGTCGACTCCGAGGACGCGTCCGCCGAAGAAGCGCCTGAAGAAGAGGTCGATCCGGTCGAGGAGCTGCGCAAGCAACTGCGCCGCGCGCCCGGCGACTGGTACGTGATCCACAGCTACGCCGGCTACGAGAACAAGGTCAAGGCCAACCTCGAGACCCGCGTGCAGAACCTCGATGTCGGCGACTACATCTTCCAGGTCGAGGTCCCGACCGAAGAGGTCACCGAGATCAAGAACGGCCAGCCCAAGAAGGTCAACCGCAAGGTGCTTCCGGGCTACATCCTCGTTCGCATGGAACTCAACGACGAGTCGTGGGGCGCCGTGCGCAACACCCCGGGTGTCACCGGTTTCGTCGGGATGACCAGCAAGCCGTCGCCGCTCTCCCTCAACGAGGTGCTGCAGTTCCTCATGCCGCGCGTGGAGGCCAAGAAGCCCGCCAAGGGTGGCACCGCCGCCGAGGGCGTCGAAGCCGCAGCTGCCGCCGCGTCGAACGTCATCGAGGTCGACTTCGAGGTCGGCGAATCGGTCACCGTCATGGACGGCCCGTTCGCGACGCTGCCCGCGTCGATCAGCGAGGTCAACGCCGAGCAGCGCAAGGTCAAGGTGCTCGTGTCGATCTTCGGTCGCGAGACGCCGGTCGAGCTCGGGTTCAATCAGGTCGAGAAGATCTGACCCTTCGAGGCTCGCTTCGCTCGCACCTCAGGGAGCGGGGAAAGCAGCCTCGCTCGCACCTCAGGGAGCGGGGAAAGCAGCCTCGCTCGCACCTCAGGGAGCGGGGAGCAGGGGAAACACAAGACTTTCACGTCTCCAGCGGGCGTGGATTCGCAAGGAAACAAGCAAGGAACAGAAGATGCCTCCCAAGAAGAAGAAGCTCGCCGGGATCATCAAGCTCCAGATCCAAGCAGGCCAGGCCAACCCGGCCCCGCCCGTGGGTCCGGCGCTCGGTCAGCACGGCGTGAACATCATGGAGTTCTGCAAGGCCTACAACGCGGCGACCGAGTCGCAGCGCGGCAACGTCATCCCGGTGGAGATCTTCGTGTACGAAGATCGCTCCTTCGACTTCAAGTTGAAGACCCCGCCGGCTGCGAAGCTGCTGCTCAAGGCCGCAGGCCTGCAGAAGGGCTCCGGCGAGCCCCACACCAACAAGGTCGGCAAGGTGAGCATGGACCAGGTCCGTGAGATCGCCAAGACCAAGTCCGAGGACCTGAACGCCAACGACATCGAGCAGGCCGCGAAGATCATCGCCGGTACTGCTCGGTCCATGGGCATCACGGTCGAGGGCTAGACCCGAACTCAGGGTCAGACCAACACAGTCATCACGTGGGAGGGCCGGCTCGGCCCGCACCACACACCCCGCCGTTTCAGTGCGGAGAAGGAACAGAGCAATGAGCAAGAAGAGCAAGGCCTACGCGGCCGCGGCCGAGAAGGTCGACAAGTCCAAGCTGTACAGCCCGCTGGAGGCTGTGGAGCTGGCCAAGGAAACCTCGTCGAAGAACACCGACGCGACCGTCGAGGTCGCGATCCGGCTGGGCGTCGACCCCCGTAAGGCAGACCAGATGGTTCGAGGCACCGTCAACCTGCCGCACGGCACGGGTAAGACCGCCCGCGTGATCGTGTTCGCCGCCGGCGACAAGGCCGCCGAGGCCACCGCCGCCGGTGCCGACGAGGTCGGCGCCGAGGACCTGATCGAGCGCATCCAGGGTGGTTGGCTGGACTTCGACGCCGCGATCGCCACCCCGGATCAGATGGCCAAGGTCGGCCGCATCGCGCGTGTCCTCGGACCGCGTGGCCTGATGCCGAACCCGAAGACGGGCACCGTGACCACCGACGTCACCAAGGCCGTCAACGACATCAAGGGCGGCAAGATCAACTTCCGCGTCGACAAGGCAGCCAACCTGCACTTCGTCATCGGCAAGGCCTCGTTCGACCCGGCCAAGCTGGCCGAGAACTACGGCGCCGCGTACGACGAGATCATGCGTGCGAAGCCGTCGGCAGCCAAGGGCCGCTACATCAAGAAGGTCACCGTCTCCACCACCACGGGTCCGGGCATCCCGGTCGACCCGCAGGTGAGCCGCAACTTCGCCGAAGCGCCGCAGGCCTGATCCGGTAGTAGGCGCTCTCGCGTAGACAGAGACCACGAGGGGTCCGGCAATCACTGCCGGGCCCCTCGTGTTCTGTCTCCCCGTTCTTTCATCGGAGGTCATTGGCTCGTGGTGAGAATCCCTGCCGGAACCCGTCGTCGTGGTGGTGCGGTGACCGCCGTGCTGCTGACGATGTTGCTGGTGGTCGTCGGCTGTGGTGCCGACGGGGGCCGGAACGACGACGCGGCGGGGTCGGGGACGCCGTCGAAGATCGTGTCACTCAGTCCCACGACCACCGAGATGCTGTACGCCGTCGGTGCGGGTGATCAGGTGGTCGCCGTCGACGACCAGTCCGACTATCCGGCCGAGGCGCCGCGAACCACACTGTCCGGGTACACCCCGAACCTCGAGGCGATCCTCGCCCACGACCCCGATCTCGTCGTCCTGACCGACGACAACAACGACATCATCGCCGGTCTGGACCGGGTGGGCGTCGAGGTGCTGCGGCTCCCCGCGGCGAAGAACCTCGACGAGACGTACGCACAGATCCAGCAGGTCGGTGAGGCCACCGGCCACGCCGAGAAGGCCGATCAGCTCGTCGCGTCGATGCGCGACGAAATCGAGCAGATCGTCCGGACCGTCCCGCTGCGCGAGGTGCCGCTGACCTACTTCCACGAGCTCGACGACACGTATTACACAGTCACCGACGACACCTACCTCGGCCAGATCTACGGGCTTCTCGGCCTGCGGTCGATCGCATCCGGGCAGAACGGCTATCCGCAGCTGTCGACCGAGTACATCCTGGAGAGCGATCCCGAGATCATCTTCCTGGCCGACTCCCAGTGCTGCGCGGTCACACCGGAGAAGGTCGCCGCGCGTGCCGGCTGGAGCGACCTGCGTGCCGTCGTGAACGGTCAGGTCCATGTCCTCGACGAGGACATCGCGAGCCGGTGGGGTCCGCGCGTCGTCGACCTGGTCCGGGACATCGCCCAGATCGTCTCCGCCGTCGACGGACAACCCTCGAACTGAGATGGTGAGCCGTCAGGTCGGGGTCATCTGCGGGGCCGTCGCGGTGTTGCTGGGCGCATGTCTGCTCGCAGTCCTCGTCGGCCCGGCCGGACTGACACCGAAGGGCGTTCTGCTCGACCTTCTCGACCGCCTCCCGCTCGTCGACGTCGAGTCCGGGCTCACCCGACGTCAGCAGACGATCCTCTGGGAGGTGCGGATGCCGCGCGTGGCCCTGGGTGCGCTGGTCGGTGCGATGCTCGCCGTCGCCGGTGCCGCCTATCAGGGCGTCTTCCGCAATCCGCTCGCCGACCCGTATCTCCTCGGCGTGTCCAGCGGCGCCGGGCTGGGCGCGACCGTCGCGATCGTCCTCGGCGGCGCGGCCGGCACGATCGGCCTGCCGCCCGCGGCGTTCGTCGGCGGCATCGTGGCCGTCGCCGCGACGTATGCGCTGGGCCGCACCGTCGGCGGTGGACGCACCGAGGTGGTCATCATCCTCGCCGGCGTCGCGGTCGCGGCCTTCGCGAACGCCATCCAGACCTTCCTCATGCAGCAGCACGACGACACGCTGCGTCAGGTCTACAACTGGATGCTCGGTCGCCTGGCCACCGACGGCTGGTCCGAGGTCATCACCGTACTGCCGTACGTCGTCGCGTGTGTCGCCGTCATCGTGCTGTTCGGGCGCACACTCGACGTCATGGCCGTCGGCGACATCGAGGCGTCGAGTCTGGGGATCAGACCCGAACGGGTGCGACTGCTGCTCGTCTGCGTGGCGACCCTGGGAACCGCGGCCGTGGTGTCGGTGAGCGGGTTGATCGGTTTCGTGGGCATCGTGATCCCGCATGCGGTCCGGCTTCTCGTCGGACCCGGACATCGACTACTGCTGCCGCTGTCGTTGCTGGTGGGCGCGGCGTTCCTGGTGCTCGCGGACGTGGTCGCGCGGACGGCCATGTCGCCGTCCGAGCTGCCGATCGGCGTGGTCACCGCGGCCATCGGGGCGCCGTTCTTCCTCGTCGTCCTACGGCGCAGCGGTCGGAGTCCGGAATGACCGCCTCGATCACCTGCCGCGGTGTCTGCGCATCCCGCGGGGGAGTGGAGGTCCTCCACGACGTGGACCTCGAGATCGGCTCGGGCGCCTGGGTTTCCCTGGTCGGCCCCAACGGTTCGGGCAAGACGACGCTGCTACACGCACTCGCCGGTCTGGTGGCCTCGACCGGACGGATCGACGTCGCGGGCGTCGACCCCGGTCGCGCCCGTCGCCGCGAGATTGCCCGCGCCGTGGCGCTGATGCCGCAGCGGCCGATCGTGCCGGAGGGCACGTCGGTGCGCGAGCTCATCGGGCTGGGCCGCACCCCGCACATCGCCCGGTTCAGTGGCGAAACCCGCTCGGACCGTGAGGTGGTCGACGACGTCATCGAGCGCCTCGACCTCCAGGAGTTCGCGAACCGGTCCGCGTCCGCGCTGTCGGGTGGTGAGCTGCAGCGGGTGGTGCTCGCGCGGGCGCTGGCCCAGCAACCGCGTGTGCTGCTCCTCGACGAACCGACCAGCGCCCTCGACATCGGCCATCAGCAGCAGGTTCTCGACCTCGTCGACTCCATGCGGCGGGCCAGTGAGCTGACCGTCATCGCCGCGATGCACGACCTGACGTCCGCGGCTCAGTACGGGCAACGACTCGTGCTCCTCGACCGGGGGCGAATCGTCGCCGACGGTCCGCCCGCAGAGGTGCTCACCGCCGAACGCCTGCGGGACGTCTATGCCGCGAAGGTGGAGGTACTCGACCGTCGTGACGGCCCGGCCGTGCTGCCGGTTCGGGATTCGGGAACATCGCGATGAAGGTCACGCTACTGGGCACGGGCGCCGCCGGGGGTTGGCCGAATGCGTTCTGCCACTGCGTCTCCTGTGACGATGCACGCCGTCTCCGCGACTTCCGTGCCCAGACCGCGGCACTCGTCGACGACGTGCTGATGCTCGACTTCGGGCCCGACGCGCCCGGCGCGGCGGTACGCCACGGATGTTCGCTCGCCGGGGTGCGACATGTCCTGGTCACTCATGCACATGCCGATCACCTTGCGCCGCAATCGTTGTTGTTCCGGTCATGGGTCGAGCGCGCCGGCGATCTGGAGGTGATCGGTCCGGCTGATGCCCTCGACGCCTGTCGACCGTGGGTGGGTCCCCGCGACCCGGTGCGGTTCAGTCCCGTCGTCGCCGGTGATCAGGTGCGGGTCGGGGAGTATGACGTGCGAGTGCTTCCCGCACGCCACAAGGTCTTTCGCGACGGGGACGCGGTCCTCTACGACGTCACCGGCCCCGACGGCACGCGGTTGCTCTGGGCGAGTGACACCGGCGTCTGGCCGGGCGAGTGGTTCGGGGCGGTCGCGGGCGCCGCATTCGACGCGGTCTTCCTCGAGGAGACCTTCGGCGACCGCGAGGACCTCTCCGACGGTCATCTGGGATTGACCGGTTTCGCGACGATGGTCGAGGGCTTGCGGGAGGTCGGTGCCGTCGTCGACTCCACCGATGTCGTGGCAGTTCACCTGGGACATCACAATCCGCCGGTCGGCATGCTGCGCGAGCGGCTTCGAGATCTGGGTGCGCGCCCGGGACGAGACGGGGAGGTGCTCGACATGGGTGGGCCGGTGCGGCGTCGGGTGTTCGTCACCGGCGGAGCGAGGTCGGGGAAGTCTCGGTACGCCGAAGGCCTGCTGGCCGGCGTCGACGATGTCGTCTATGTCGCTGCGGGCGGTCCGCGGACCGGCGATCCCGAATGGGAGCGGCGCATCGAAAGCCACCGCCGGCGCCGGCCGGCGTCGTGGACGACGGTCGAGGACACCGACGTCGCCGGTGTCCTGCGGTCGGCGGCTCAGCCGGTCCTCGTCGACTGCCTCGGTACCTGGCTGACCGCCCGGATCGATCACCACAATGCGTGGGAGAAGGGCGATCTGGACACCGTGCGAGCCGACGTCGACGATCTCCTGGACGCTTGGCGGACCTGTGCGGTCCCGGTCATCGCGGTCAGCAACGAGGTCGGCAGCGGTGTTGTCCCGGCCACCGCGTCGGGCCGGTTGTTCCGCGACGAACTGGGCCGTCTGAACGCCGGAATCGCCGACCTCGCCGACGAGGTGGTTCTCATGGTCGCGGGGCGACCGGTCACCATCCGCTGAGCCTCCCGCAGAATCGCCACTTCCGGGATGGGGTGACGGCTCAGTTCAGCCAGTCGTTGCCGCTGAGACCCAACTGCCGGACGTCGAGGGTGGGGGTGATCCCCGACGCGGGGACGAGATCATGTGCCTCGAGGACCGACCGCAACGTCTCGGCCGCATCGATGTTGAGCGGACTCGACACCCACATCGCATAGGGAAGGTTCACAAAGCGGTTCTCGCGCACGGCCTTCAGGTTGCGGCCGGCCGGATTCGCGCGCAGCGCCTCGATCTTCTGCTCGACGGACTGACCGGGGTAGTCGACGAAGACGATCAGATCCGGGTCGGCCGTGGTGATCCGCTCCCAGCTGACCGCGGTCCAGGTGTCCTTGACGTCCTCGGTGGCGTTCCGCGCGCCCGCGGCGTCGATGATGCCCTGCGGTCCGCCGAAAGCGCCCGACGAGAAGATGGTGTCGGAGACGCTGTCGAAGACGAAGACCGTCGGCTTCTCCGCCGGTTGCGGTGCGCTGCGGAGGCTTTCGAGGCGGTCGGCGATCTCGTCGGCTGCTTTCGCCCCCTGCTCGGGATTGCCGGTGATGGTGCCGATGTTGCGCAGGTCGGTGTCGAGCGCGACCCATGGATCCATCGTGCCCCGCGGTGCCTGACCGTCGGCCTGACGGCATGCCTCCGAGAGCTGGTACACATCGATGCCGTGCGAGGCCAGGATCTCCGGGGTGATCCCGCGGGACTCACTCATGCCGTAGTTGTATCCGGCGTACAGGACCTCAGGTTTGGCGCCGACGATGTTCTCGAGCGTGGGCGGTTCGGTGGCGACCTCGTCGAGCGTGTCGACCTGCGGACCGTATTCGAGTCGGAGAACATCCTTGTCGCGCGCGAGCGAGCTGACGGCGACCATCTTGTCGCGTGCGCCGGCCGCCAGCGCGATAGCGATCATCCCGCCGTCGTTGGCGAACAGCCGATCGAGAGGCTGGTCGAAAGTGACCTCGGCGCCGCAGTTGGTGACGGTCACGGTGTCGGATGCGGTGGCGTCGGACTCGGTGCCGCAGCCTGCGGCCACCCCTAGGAGAACGGTTACGGGGGCGAGTGTGGGTGCGACTCGGGTGATGGTGCGGTTCATCGGTTTTCCTTGCTGGTGTGGGCCTGCTGCGCAGTGATGGGAGAGTTCAACAGGAGATGCGGGAGACCGGTCTCGGGGTGCGACACGACGGTGCCGGACACATCGAAGACCGAGGTAAGCAGATCGGGTGTCAACACCTCGACCGGCGGGCCGTGCGCGGTGATGCCGCCGTCGAAAACGACAGCGACGGAGTCGAAATGGCGGAGGACGAGGTCCAGGTCGTGCATGGCGGAGATGACCGTGGCGTCGAGGTCGTCGAGGATCTGCATCAACCGCAGCCGCCAGGCCGCGTCGAGATGGTTCGTCGGCTCGTCGAGAACGACGATCGGCGTCTGCTGGGCGATCGCGCGGGCGAGCACGACTCGATGCCGTTCGCCGCCCGACAGATGCATACACGACCGGCGTTCCCAACCGCCCAGTCCCACCTGCTCCAAAGCGGACCGGATGATCTCGTGGTCGTCGGAATTGCCTGTGGACCAGGCAGACCGGTACGGCGTGCGTCCGAGGCCGACCGCTTCGGCGACCGTGAGTTCGGCCGACGGATGTTCATCCTGACCGACGACCGCGATCGACAGCGCACGACGCCGCGCGGGAAGACGATCGAGATCGTCGCCGGCCAACCGGATACGCCCGGTCGCCGGTCTCTCGAGACCGCACAGGGTCCGGAGCAACGTGCTCTTCCCCGCCCCGTTCGGGCCGACGATGGCGAGGCGGGTTCCGGCCGGGACGTCGAGGTCCACCTCGCGCAGGATCGTGCGGCCCCCACGACGACAGCTGACGGCGCTCGCGCACAGGGTCATCGAACGTGTGCCGGAGCTCATCAGGACCCGCCGCCGAACACGTACTGGCGTCGTCCCATCAAGAACAGGAAGATGGGTGCGCCGATCAGTCCGGTCACGATGCCCAGCGGCATCTCGCGTGGTGAGGCCGCCACTCGTGAGATGACATCGACCCACACGAGGAACAGGGCACCGCCGCAGACCGCGACGGGGATCATCGCCCGGTGCGTCGCGCCGACCAGCAGCCGAGCGGCGTGGGGGACGATCAATCCCACGAATCCGATTCCGCCCGCGACCGCGACCAGGACTCCGACGACGATGCCCTGGACCGCGAACAACGCGTTCCGCATGGCACGCACGGGAACCCCGAGAGACGTCGCGGTGTCGGTGCCGGCCGCGTAGGCGTCGAGCCAGGAGTGGATCGCCAGCATCGCGAACGCCGTGACGGCGACGACGACGCCGGCGATCTGGACTTTCGCCCAGGTCGCGCCGGCGACGCTGCCCAGCATCCAGAACATCACGTTGTCGGCGGCATGCGGGTCCGCGGCGGTGAACACCAGCAAGGAGGACAGCGCCATGAACGCCGACGACAGCACCACCCCGGAGAGGATCAGGCGCAAGGCGGTCAGTCCGCCCTGCGACCGGGCCACCGCGTACACCGTGACCGACGCCACGAGTGCGCCGACCAGGGCGCCGCCGGACAACGCCCAGACGCCGAGGGCGGCAAACGAACCGAGCGTGATGACGGCCGTCGCGCCGACCGCGGCTCCGGCGGACACGCCCAGAAGGTACGGCTCGGCGAGCGGATTGCGGACGAGGGCCTGCATGACTGCACCGGCGAGGGCCAGACCGGCGCCGACGATCGCCGCGAGAACCGAACGCGGCACACGGAGATCCCAGATGATCACGGAGTGCGCGGTGTCGAGCTCGTCACCTCGGAGATGCCCGGCGACGGTACGCCAGACATCACCGATGGGTATGGTCTCGGCGCCGAAAGCGGTGGCGACAGCAATGCTCACCAGGGTGAGAACGAGAAGGATCAGGGCAAGAGGCATCGACGGAAGTCGCCGTACCGACGTGTCGGTGGCGATCATCGTCGTGCCGTCGGGAGGACGGGGCACGGGTGGTACTGCCTTCGGTCTGGGTATCTGTGCGCGAGATACCGGGTGGACTCGACGAGAACGGCAGGTATTCGGACTCGGGTTCGTCCGGACCCGACGCCTTCCCGGGTTGCCCCAGTGGCTTGATGTCGGGTCCGTCCCCCATACCGCTGCGCGCCAGTCCTGGATTCGCACCAGGTTCCCCGGCACCCGCTTGTGCAGGTGCGACCGATCTCTCCGGTGAGGTTAGCAATACGGACACCGAGGCCCAACGTGCGTAGCCGGGCGAGTGCTGCCCGGAGGTCGTAGGCTTGGGGCCGGCAGAGCAACGACCAGACGCGAATCGAACCGAGGCGGACGGTGATCCGATGGACGGACGGCCCACGAAACTGGCCATCATCGGCGCGGGCGCGGTGGGCACCGCGATCGCCTACTCGGCACTGATCCGGGGGGTCGCGCGGACCGTCGCCCTGCTGGACATCAAGGCGACGAAGGTCACCGCGGAAGTGCTCGACCTGTCGCACGGTCTCGAGTTCGTGCCCCGTGCCGACATCATCGGCTCCGACGACGTGTCGGTGTGCGCCGACGCCGACGTCGTCGTGTTCACGGCCGGTGCCAAGCAGAAACCGGGTCAGTCGCGTCTCGAATTGGCCGAGGCGACAATAGGTTTGACACGATCGATCCTGCCCGGGGTGCTCGAGGTCGCGCCGAATGCGATCTACCTCATGGTGACCAATCCGGTCGACGTCGTCACCTACGCCGCCCAACGGATCACCGGCCTGCCGTCGAATCGGCTGTTCGGTTCCGGAACCGTTCTCGACTCGTCGCGCCTACGGTTCCTCGTTGCGCAGCACTGCGGTGTGGCGGTCCAGAGTGTGCATTCCTATATCGTCGGCGAACACGGCGACAGCGAGATCCCGCTGTGGTCTTCGGCGACGATCGGCGGGGTGCCGCTGACATCCTGGACGGCCTTGCCCGGCCGGCCGGCCATGGATTCCGTTGCACGCGAACGCATTCGGAATGAGGTCGTGCACGCCGCCTACGCGATCATCGAGGGCAAGGGTGCCACCAACTACGCCATCGGCCTCGCCGCCACCCGGATCGTCGAAGCTGTGCTCGGCGACGAACACCGGGTGCTGCCCGTCTCGACGGTCGCCTCCGGGTTCCCCGGGCTCGAGGACGTATGTCTGTCCCTGCCGACGGTCGTCGACCGCGGTGGTGCGCAGACGCGACTCGAGGTGCCGCTGTCGCCGGACGAGGAGGCGGGTCTGCTCGTATCGGCCGAGACCCTGCGCGGGATGCAGGCGCGATTCGGGTTGTAGCGCGCTCCTTCGGTCCCGTGACGACCTTGCATGGCGCACTGTCCATCGGCCGGACCAATCTCGCGACACAACGCGGATACCGACGACGCTGCCGGGTTAGCTTTGCCTGGTCACATCGGTCTAGGGAGAGTTCGACGATGAGTGCTTCGCGAAAGATGGTTCTGGGGTTCGTCGCTGCGGCGTCGATGGCAGTCGCGCCGCTGATGGTCGCGGCACCCGCGTCGGCCGCGACCGACTACGCCAACTGCACGGCACTCAACGCCGACCACCCGCACGGCGTCGGCGAGCCCGGTGCCGTCGATTCGACCTCCAGCACCCCGGTCACGAACTTCACCGTCGACCAGGCCCTCTACGACGCCAACGACGAGAGCGATCGCGACAAGGACGGCATCGCCTGCGAGAAGCAGTGACCGCGATTCCACTCCGGTGACGTGTTCACCCCGCGTCGTGTTCGGCGAGACCCGCGCGACATCGCCCGCTGGTTGTCCGCGGGCGGAGCTCCCGACCCTGGCCTTTCCGGCCCGTCGGCGGCCCGATGGAACCGATCGGGCCGCTGGATAGTCTGAAATACATGCGCGACGACAAGCTGCTCACCCGGATCTCCGCCCTCCTGCGACAGGCGGAGAACACCGACAACGAGCACGAAGCCGAGACGTTCATGCAGGCCGCACAGCGTCTGGCCACGGCGTCGTCGATCGATCTCGCCGTGGCCCGCGCGCACGATCCGGCCGCCCGCAAGAAGGCCACCCCCATCTCGCGGCAGATCAAGATCGGCGAGCCGGGCAAGCGCGGCCTGCGCACCTACGTGCAACTGTTCGTGGCCATCACCGCGGCCAACGACGTGACCGTCGACGTCGCGAGCAACTCGACCTTCGTCCTCGCCTACGGCTACGAGGCCGACATCGACGCCTGCGAGGCGCTCTACACGTCGCTGATCATCCAGATGGTCGCCGCCAGCGACGCCTACCTGAGGTCGGGGGCGTACAAGGGCGAGACATTCGCGCGGGTCGTCACGAGGGGCAGCGGATGGCGTGCCCGTCGGGTGATCGAGGAGAAACCGCTGTCGCCCATCACGGCGCGACTCAACTTCCAATCGGCCTTCGCCGAACGCATCGGCAAGCGGCTCACCGAGGCGCGCGACGCCGCCCGCGAAGAAGCCCTCGCCGCCGAGCGGAGGTCCGGTGAGCCCGAACGTTCGACGGCGCTGGCGTTGCGCAACAAGGAACTCGAGGTCACCGACTTCTACAAGACCGAGTCCACCGCACGCGGCACGTGGCGACCGTCGAGTGCATCGGCCGGCTACTCCGAGGCCGCACGGAAGGCGGGCGACCGAGCGGGGCGTCGGGCCAAGATCGGTGCCGACCGCGAATTCGGCGGTGCCCGAGGGGCTCTGGAGGCCTGACGGCGCTCGACCCCCCCACCGATCGAGGGTGCTGCGGACCCGGGAACCGTCCGACAGGTGGGCTTCGCCCGGAGTTCACCGCACGTTACCCGGTGTCGATAGCGTGATCACTCGACCGCATCACGGCTTGACCAAGGGGGAATCCGTGGAATTCAGGCACCTGGTTTCGTTCCTCGCGATAGCCGAGGAACTCCACTTCGGCCGGGCCGCTGCCCGTCTCCACCTCACCCAGCCGTCATTGAGCGCCCAGCTCCAGAAACTGGAACGGTCGTTGGGAGTGCAACTCGTGCAGCGCACCTCGCACGAGGTCAAACTCACCTCGGCCGGTGAGGCCTTCGAGTCCCACGCTCGGCTCATCGTCCTGCAGATGGAGAAGGCGGCCACCAGCGCCAAGTCCACCGCCGAGGGGCTGTCCGGGTCGCTGAACGTCGGATACAACCTGCCGGCCGGACACCACGTCCTGCCGACGGTGATGACGCGGATGAGCAAGGACTACCCGGACATCTCGATCTCGCTGTGGGAGAAGCGGACCGGACCGCAACTGGCGGCACTGTCGGACGGCACGCTCGACGTCGCCCTGGCGTACGGGCGTCCGCACACCCGACAGTTCCGGTCGCGCCGGTTGCTCGCCGACATCCCCATCGTGGCGATCGTCGGCCGCGGCCACCGGTGGGCCGGGCGGTCCGGGGTGCGCTTCGCCGAACTCGCCGCCGAGCAGTGTTTGCTGTTCCAGCGCGAACAGACTCCCGCGATGTACGACTCGATCGTGAGGGCGGCGGCCGAGGCGGGTATCGAGATGACCCTCGCCGGCACAGCGGACGATCCGGGCGCGGCGGCCTACATGGTGGCGGCCAAACCGTTGGTCGGTTTCGCGTCGCTGCCGCGTGCGGTGGCTGTGGGACGGGGTGTCCCGGGGCCGGGACCCGTCGCGGTGAAGCTGTTCGACCCGATCCCGGTCATCGACCTGTACGCCGTGTGGCGTGCCGACGACACCAGCCCGGTGGTCGCCCGCTTTCTCGACTGCCTGGGCGACGAGGCCGACTCCCGGCGTCTGGTCGGCTGACGCGGGCGACTCGCGTGCTCGTCGGGATGACGCGAATGCGGGCACCTCGAGCAAGACCCGACGCCTACTTCAGTCCGGAGCGCACGAACGCGTTGACGATGTGGCGCTGCATGAGGAGGTACAGGACGAACACCGGCAGGCAGGTCATCCCGGCAAGGGCCATCATCGCGCCCCAGTTGGTGCCCTCGGCGGTCATGAAACTCCGCAGGCCGATCTGCACGACCGAACCCGCCCGCTGCAGGATCATCGCGGGCCAGAAGTACTCATTCCACGCGTTGATGAACAGCAGGATTCCGAGCGCCGCGAGCGCCGGCCGCAGGTTGGGCACGATCACGGTCCACAGGATCGACCACGATCCCCGGCCGTCCATCTCGGCGGCCGCGACCAGCTCCTTGGGGAAGGACTCCAGGTGCTGGCGCAGCATGAGCACGGCGAGAGCCGAGCACATCGTCGGCATCACCACGCCGGCCAGCGTGTTGAGCAGACCGAGCTGCTGAAGCAGAACGTAGTTCGGCAGCATCGTGACCTGGAAGGGCACCAGCCAGGTGCCGACGAAACCGAGGTAGAGCAGTCCCTTGAAACGGAATTCGAAGACGGCGAATGCGTAGGCCGCGAGCAACGCGACGAGCAGCTGCGCGATCATCGAGCCGGTGGCGACCGCGCATGTGTTGAACAGCAGGCGGACCACATCGGTCTGTGCCGCCGCGTCGGCAAAGTTCTGGAATGACAGCGGCCACGGCAGCGGGGCCAGCGAGTACTGGTCCTCGGGTCGTCGCAGCGCGGTCGCGACCATCCAGTAGATCGGAAACCCGCAGGCCACCGCGATGGTGGCGAGGACGAGGTGACCGCGGATCCGCGCACCGCGGGTGACGCCGCGGGAGCGTGACTCGCGGGCGGGAACCGCGTTCACCCCTACCGCGGCGTCGCGCGTGGCGGCGGCGCCGGTCACGTCGTGGGTCAGCAGGTCACTTGTCGTCATGGAAGGTCACCCGTTCCGATAGGCGGACCAGCCCGGCGGCGAGCAGTCCGAACAGGACGAAGACGACGATGCCCATCGCCGCACTCATACCGGCATCGAAGGTCTGGAAGCCGTACTCCCACAACAGGTAGTACACGTTGGTGGTGGCACCGGACGGACCGCCCTGGGTGAGGGTGTCGATCAGTGGGAAGGTCCACTGCGCGCTCAGGAGCACGGTGAGCAGCGTCAGGAGCACGAGGGACGGAGAGAGCAGCGGCAGCGTTATCCACCGGTCGATCTGGGCGTTCGTGGCGCCGTCCACGCGGGCGGCCTCGTGGTAGTCGGGGTTGATGCCGGCGATGCCGGCCGTGACCACCAGGACGGCGAACCCGACGACATGCCACCCGGTGATCACGATGATCGCGAGCTGCGCCGTCCGGGTGTCGTTGATCCAGTTGACGTCGAGACCGAGGACGCGATTGATGGCACCGTCCTCCGGCTCGGCCAGCCACCGCCAGGCCGCCGCCGATGCCACGGGCGCGACGAGGAACGGCGCAAAGATGACGCTCTGGTAGAGCACCCGCATCCGGCCGGTGACGCTGCGGCTCGCAAACGCGATCACGACCGGGGCCAATACCGCGAAGGGCAACAGTCCCACGATGACCTCCACTGTGTGCCAGAGTGATTCACCGACCTCGGGGAGCTCGGTGAGCCGCCGGTAGTTGTTCCCACCGACCCCGACCATCGGGTTGTCCGGCAGCAGGTTCCACGAGTGGAACGACAGCTGTACGGCCTGCGCCAGTGGCCGGTACGTCCAGATCACCAGCAACGCGATCGCCGGTGCGAGATACATGTACGGTGTCGCGCGTCGGAGGAGGCGCCCACGCGATGGTCGTCGTACGCGGGCGGGCGCGGCAGCGAACACATCCCGGGGCGTCGTACCGGACGGAGAGGGATCGCCGAGGGGAATCAGCATGGGTCAGTCCTGACGTGCCGGCTCACGCAGTGCCGCCAGCGTCTGTGATTCGTCCGCGTCGTACACCGTCTCGGTCGGGGTGGCCTCGACCGCGGTCGCGACCACGGTGCCGTCCACAACGTCGATGCGACTGAAGCCGTATCCGATGTGCCCCCGATGCCGTCCCACGGGGGCGAGGGTGTCGAGACGGTAGGCGAGTGCCGGACCGACCCACACCGGGATCCCCGCCAGAGAACCGCCTCCGGTCAGATGCGAGTGCCCGCAGACGATCATCCGCACATCGGACCCGGCAAGGACCTCTGCCAGCCGGTCGGCCTCGCGCAGGCGCAGCAGGTCGATCGGCGCGATCGCCGATCGCAACGGCGGATGGTGAAGCGCCAGCACCGTGGTGCCCGACGGTGCGGGCGTTGCCACCTCGTCGCGCAACCAGGCCAGCTGCTCGGGCTCGAGCCACCCGTCATGCCGGCGCGGACGGGTGCTGTCCAAGGTGATCACCCGGGTTCCGCGGAGTAGATGCACGGTGTCGTGCGGCGCATCGGGATCACCCGGCTGGTCGAACAAACCGATCCGGAATGCTTCTCGTGCATCGTGATTGCCCATCGCGTAGATCACCTGCGCGCCGATCGACCCGGCCGCGGGCTCGACGAGGTCGCGCAGCCTGCGGTAGGCCCGGACGTCCCCGTTGTCGGTGAGATCACCCGACAACAGCAGCGCATCCACGCGCCTGCCGGAGGCGACGATCCGCTCGAGCACCTCACCGAGGTTGCGGGCGCTGTCCACGACGCCCCGCAGCAACTGTCCCGGAGGCACGATGTGGGTGTCGGTCAGCTGCACGATGGTGCAGTCCGTCGTACTCATCGAGCCGGCATCAATCGGGTCGACTGGCGCTGCGCCTCGCTCAGGGCGGCCTGCGGGTCGGCACCCTGGTAGACGACCTTCTCGACGGCTGCCATCAGGTTGCTCTGGATCTGCTTGTAGCTGTTGCCGGGCATCGACCGCCAGGGTTCGAGTCGTTGCAGCTGATCCAGATTCGGATCGATCAGCCCGCGGTTCTCGCGTGCCCATTCGCCCAGGTGAGCCGGATCGTCGACCAGGCCGGTACGGAGCGGCAGGTATCCGATGCCCTTGGCGATCGTCGTGAACGCGTCGTTGCCGGTCAGATAGCGGATCAGCTCCCACGCCGCCCGCTGCTTGGCTGGGTCTTTGGCGAAGATGTACAGTGCCACACCGGAATTGGTGGGTACCGTGGGATGCCCACCGAAGGCCGGCATCTGTGCCGCGCGCAGTTCCCACTTGTCTTTCGCGCCCCCGAGGAACGTCGCCTGCATGGAACTGCTCTCCAGGATCATGCCCATGTCGCCACGCGTGAAAGCCTCGTAACCCTGCTTCTGCGTGAATGCCGGTGTGCCACCGGACTTCACGAGCTGCTGGGCCATCGAGGTGACCGCGATCGCGGCGGGATCGGCGAACGACAAGGTGGTGCGGTCCGGGGAGATGACCTGTCCGCCGGCGGAACGGATCAAGCTCTGATAGCACCAGTCGGTGGCCGATTTGGTCAGGCAGTCGATGTAGACGCCGCCCTTGCCGGTCCGGGCGGCGATCGCACGAGCTGCTCCGGCGACCTCGTCCCACGTGGCGGGAGGCTTGTCGGGGTCGAGGCCGGCGCGGCGGAACAGGTCGGCGTTGTAATAGAACACCGGGGTCGACATCACGAACGGAATGCCGAAGGTGACGCCGTCGGACACACCGAGCGTTCGCACGCTCGACGCGTAGGGGTGGCGCTCGCCGAAGTGCGCTTCGACGGCGTCGGTGCCGAACAGCGTCGAGAGTGGCTGGGCGCCGAGCTGGTCGACGACGAAACCGAAATCGCCGAAGCCCAGCTGTGCGACGTCGGGGGCCGAGCCGGCCACCGACTGGTTCTGCACGCTCGAGATGGCGTCGCGGGCGGGGTTGGGGCTGTTGCCCTGCGGTTTCTGGGCCTTGACGGTGATGTTGGGGTGTTTCTTGCTGAAATCGGCGATCAGTGTGTTGAAGGTGTCGGTCCATGCACCGGCCAGACCGTAGTTGTAGCTCTCGAAGACGATCGTGACCTTCTGGGCCGGATCGAGTTCGGGCACCGCGCCGGCGGTTCCCTCCCCGGCGGTCGAACCCATGCTGCAGGCGGACAGTACGACGGCGGTGGTGGTGAGCGCGGCGACGATCGCCACCGCTCTGCGACGCAGGGACCTGCGACTCATGATGCTGCTCCTTGTCGGATGAGGGTGTTCTCGCGGGTGCTGGAGGTGTGCGGCTTCCACTGCAGACGCCGGCCGCTGGACCGGTCGAAGAGAT
This sequence comes from Gordonia sp. GONU, assembly GCF_024733855.1. Classification (NCBI taxonomy): domain Bacteria; kingdom Bacillati; phylum Actinomycetota; class Actinomycetes; order Mycobacteriales; family Gordoniaceae; genus Gordonia; species Gordonia sp. GONU. The sequence continues at coordinate 26,032 of NZ_JANRHB010000024.1, read as the reverse complement.
GGATGTCGCCGGCAGCGACGGACAGGCGGATGTGGTCGCCCGCTCGCGCCGTCGGGCGTCGGACGCGGGCCTGCAATGTCGTGGTGTGGGCGCGCAGGTGCAGGACCTCGTCACTGCCGACGTTCTCGACGGTGAGGACCTCCGCGGCGATCTGGCCGCGCGGGTCGAGCACCATCCGTTCCGGCCGGATTCCGGCGGTGACCTCGTGCGGGGCATATCCGCCGACCGGCGTGGGGAGGTCGATCGGTAGGTGAATCCCGGGTGCGCGCACCACCATCCGGTCGTTCTCGGAGGCCACCACAGCGTCGAACAGGCACATCGGCGGGGCGCCGAGGAACGCGGCCACGAACGTCGACGCGGGTCGGTCGTACAGCTCGTCGGGCGCGCCGACCTGCTCGACGTGGCCCGAGTCGAGCAACACGATGCGCGTCGCCATCGACATGGCCTCGATCTGGTCATGGGTGACGTACAGGAACGTGGCGCCGATGCGATCGTGCAGGTCGACGAGTTCGGTCCTGGTGGCCGCACGCAGTCGGGCATCGAGATTCGACAGCGGTTCGTCCATCAGATAAGCGCCCGGTTCCTGCACCATCGCGCGGGCGAGGGCCACACGCTGGCGTTGTCCGCCCGACAGGGCGGCCGGGCGGCGTGCGAGCAGTTCCGTGAGTGCGAGCGACGACGCCACCCGCTCGACCCGACCGGTGATCTCGGAGCGCCGGACAGACCGGGCCCGCAGCGGGAACGCGACGTTCTTGGCGACAGTGAGATGCGGATACAGGGCGTAGCTCTGGAACACCATCGCGAGACGCCGGTCTCGGGGCGGCAGATCGGTGACGTCGTGGCCGTCGATCCGGATCTCACCCGCGGTCGGCTCGGCGAGACCGGCGATCATCCGCAGGAGCGTGGACTTGCCGCATCCGCTGGGGCCGAGGAAGACGATGAACTCGCCGTCGGCGACGTCGAGGTCTATCGAATTCAGCGCTCGTGTGGACCCGTAATCCTTGGTGAGTCCGGAAAGCTCGATCCGGCTCACGACGAGATCGCCTCCGGCAGCGACCGATCCGGGCGGTCATCTGGATGATGTCGTGCGGTTCCTGCGGTCATGGTGTCCCCTCCGGTTCACGATCTGCGCAGACACAGTGTCGGCCGCGGACGGTGACGAGGGGGGATGGATAGGCAGCGCCTATCGTGCGAGAGCGGGCGGCCCGGAGCTCACACCGGCGGGCGGTACCAGGAGGCGGTCGGCACGGTGAACGGTGCAGGCGTTCCCGCCCACCGCTGAACCCGGCGTCCCACGCGGCCCCCGTCGGTGACCACGGCATGCACGACGATGGCGGTCACGACCAGGATCGCAGCGAAGACGAACAGCCAGCCGATCGCGACGAAGACGATGCCGAGCGTGCCGAAGTAGCGGATGGTGCTCGACGCCAGCGTGGGCAGCGCGACGCGGCTCCCGGCCAGCAGCACCGTGATCAGCAGGCCCGTGCCCACGCCGTTGAGCACCAGGAGGCGGAGCGGGACCTGGGTGGAGACCAGCAGTCGCGGGATCGCGGTGAACGTGGCGGACCAGATCACGACCGTCACCACGAAGATCAGCACGATGCCGAGCAGCCCGCTGCCCCCGAGATAGATGCCGAAGAGCGATTCGGCCCGCAATCCCGTCGACAATCCTTGCGCGGTCACGGCGGCCGGGATGAGGAACAACACGACCACCCAACGCCAGAACGCTCGCCATGGCAGTTTGGTGACACCCCAGATCGAGACATACATTCGGCCGAGTGCACGTGACAGGGAGGTGGCGCCGACGATGGTCATCAGTGCGCCGATGACCCCGAAGGTGGCGAAGGACTGCGGGTCGTCGACCGACGTGTGGTCGAGGCGGCTCACCGGGATGCCGAGTTCGGTCAGCGCGTCGTCGACGACGTCCGTGCCCGGCAGGGTGAGCACCAGGATGACGATGGGCAGGATCGAGGTGAACGCCTGCGCGGCGAGGGTCATCGCCCGGTCGGTCACGTCACCGCGGGCGATGTCGGTGAGGATGCGCAGGCCGAGCGTCGCACCAGGGAGTCGGAGCACGCGTTCGGCGAACGCACGCACGTCGGGACGGCGCATGAAGACTCCCATCGGGTACAGCGGACCCTCATCATCATTGGTGATGCCGTGAGCCCCCGTGACACCGGGCGTGCCCGGTACTACGACGCCGAGCGACTCGTGTTCCGGCTTTTCGACACCGCGTCGTCGTCGCGCACCGTGCAGCTGGCCGGGACCGAACTCACCTTGCCGGCCGAGGCCCGGTTCGCCTCGATCGAGGCGGTGCGTGACTACGTGCGAAGGGTCTTGGAGCTGCCGAGCGTACGATCGCGGTTCCCGCGCGCCGCCGAGCCCGTGTCGGTACGCGAGCGCCGAGGTCAGAGCTCGGCGCACTACGCCCGGTCGACGACGGCGTCCGGAAACGAACTCGTGCGCGCCGAGATCGCGATCCCGTCGTCGGCCGAGGGGCGGTGGGCATTACGGGAGCTGGTCGTTCTGCACGAACTCGCCCATCATCTCGACGACTCCAGGGGCCCGGGACACGGACGCGGCTTCGTGCTCACCTTCATCGAACTCGTGGGTCTGGTCCTCGGACCCGAGGCGGCGTTCGTCTTCCGCGTCGTCCTCGCCGACTCGGGGATCGGCTGATCGGGTTCAGTGGCCGGTGATCCCCTTGGCCGCATGGCCGATCGTCGCATCGCCCCCGGCCATGATCCGCATGAACTCGCGCTGTTCGGCCATCCCACGCTCCGCGGCCCGCTCCCGTCCTCCCGGCCGCTGGGCGGCGATCGAACGGATGATGTTGACGGGGAACCGGATCGCCGGATACCACGGCAGGACGAACGGCAGTCCCAGGGTGCGCATCGCACCTCGTCCGAGGAATGCGCTGGTGATCGAGAGATGTTGCGAGCGCGCGATCTTGCGCCGCAGACCCGCGAACCGGGAATAGTCCCACTGGAGTGGGTCGTCGGCCATCGGAACCGAGAGCTGCCTGGTCGTCTCATCCGGGGTCGAGAGGACGTACGAGGTTTGGTGGAGCACACGGATCGCGTGGCGAAAATCCCTGGGCAGGAACTCGTCCCGGACGCCGAGAAGCCAACCGGTGTACCGCGTGAGGTGTGCGACGGCGTCGTACTCGCCGGGCCGATTGACGAGTCCCATCATCACCGCTCCGAGGCTGGGCGAGACGAGCGCCCCGATCAGCGTCGCGGCCATGTCGGTCTGGTTGATGGGAAGGCCCCAGGCGTCGGAATCCCAGTCCGGGAGGGCGGCGACGTGGCGTCGGACGAATGCATGGATCAGCCGGACGTGCAGCGTCGATCGATAGCCGACTCCCTGTGGCAGCAAACCGTTCTCGGTGATGACGTCGGTGGCCCACTGGGTGGTCTCGGCAAAGCGCTTGTTCGAACCCTTCTCCAATGCGCCGGTGCGCAACAGGGTCTGGTTGAAGCCGGAGAACTGGTAGCCGCCCAGCAACGCGACGTCACGTGCGACGTACAGACCGTCGGCGCCGCCGCTGCGCATGATCCGGGCACCCTCTTCGATCAGGTCCCGGTCGACCCAGTCCGGGGTCTTCTCGTAGACCTCGAAGAACTCGCGGAGCGGAGCCGGGGCGTCGGTCACCGAAGCGATGCCGTTCTCCAGCGCCTGCTCGAACAGCGGACGCGCCTGCGTCATCCCGGCCGTGTGCATCCACTCGACCAGGCGATCGGCCGGTTCGTCGCCGACGGTGAGGAGCTCGCCGAGGTGACGGAAGAGTTCTCGGTCGGGTTTACGCAGGCCCAGCAGAAGGCCGACGGCCCACAGGCCGGCCGGGATCTTGCACGGACCCGAGGGGTGCCGCGTCGGGATCGTCGTCGCGGTGGGGATCGGTGCGGTGGGGATCGGTGCAGGGGGGATCGGTGCGGCGGGGCCCGGGGGCGCCTGCGGTGCGGTGGAGGCGACCCGTGAGGTGGTCATCGGACGTGCACTCCGATCGGAGACGTGTCGAACAGGGCTGTCATCGAAACGTAGGTCTCCGGCGACGCAGAGTCAATGGGACGGATGAAAACATTCGTCCCAAGTGGCTGGTCGCAGGATCGGGATGTCAGATGGAGGCGGCGTCCTCCAGGCCGGATCGCAACCCCTCGCCGGCGAGCAATGTGAGGTAACTCGGATGCGCGGGGTCGAGGACCAGGCGCTGCTTGCGGCCGCGTGCCTTGATCAGGTCGGGCACGACGGTGAGGTACCGCGGCAGGCTGGCCGCGTAGACGTCCACGCGCAGGCGGTGGCCGGGTTGCAGTACCGCGTCGGTGGGGACGAGGTCGACATCGATGCGGACCGGTTCGTCGGCCGGGACCGGCAGTTTGCGCTTGTGGGACAGGTAGTGGTGCGCCGACAGCAGGCTGCCGTCGGTGGCGTACGTCGACTTGCTGCGGTCCAGGGCGCGATTCGACGCCGATAGTGCACCGTTGGTGAGTACGGTCGACGTGCCGTCGGGCGCAACGTCGTTCACGGTCACCGCCCAGATCGCCTCGTGCGCGGTGGTCGCGACGTTGAGTCGCAGGTTCATCGCACCGCTGACCGGGGTCGCCTCGAGAACCGGTGCCGTGGTGAACGACAGCGCACCCCGCTCCTGGAAACGAGCGTCCTTGGCGAAGTCGGCGCCGAGGATCATCGTTGCGCCGGCAGTCACCTGGGTCATGTCGCGCGACCGTAGGCCGCGGGTGTCGGGACGGATGTGCAGCGATGAAACACTTTGTGCGGGAGTGGAACCCAGCGTTCCGTCGTGGACGGCGTGATCGGCGGTGGACGAGGTGTCCGGCGTCAGGTAGAGCCGGGTCGGCGCCACGCCGGGCCGCGGGAAGTTCTGTCCGGCCGTCCACGCGCCGCCCTGCTGCAGCATGGTGACCGGACCGTAGAACTCCACCCCGTTGCGGTGCCCCTTGAGCCAACGGTCGAACCAGGCGCGTTCGAGGACGTCGAGTCGCGGCGGCGCGAACTTGCCGCCGTAGCCCGAGCCGACGTCGAGGTGATAGCCGTCGCCGACGATCATCTGCTTGCGGCCGGGCTCCATCCTCAGTCGTTCGTAGACACCGGTGGCGCTGCGGCCGAACAGGTCGTGCCATGCGCCGACCGTGAACGTGGGGGCCTCGATGCGGTCGACGATCGGGTCGCGTTCGTCGAAATACGGGTCGTCGAAGATACGTGTGTCGCGCGCGGTGAGGAAACCCCAGAGCAGCGAGGGGATCTCGGTGGCCGGCGACTTCACCCGGTCGATCGCCCACCGCAGAGCGTGGCCGCTGACGATGTCACGAACGATGTTGGCGGGGTTGGGAACCCACTTGAGCATGTTGACCGCCGACAACCACACCGGGATGAACGCCGACGGCATGCCGCCGGTGATGTAGATGTCACGCACGATGTCGTCGCAGCCCTCGACCGCGAAGACCGCCTTCAGCTGCGGCGGTCGCTTGTCCGCGGCCTGCAGCGAGTTGATCGCCGAATACGACCAGCCGGCCAGCCCGACGGTTCCGTCACACCATTCCTGCTCGGCGACCCAGTCGATGATCTCCACCGAGTCCTGCTGCTCACGCGGGCCGAGGATCTGCCACTTGCCGTGGCTGGCGCCGGTGCCGCGTACGTCGACGACGACCTGTACGTAGCCGCTGCGCACCAGGTTGCGGTTGATGCCGAAGACGTCGAAGACCCCGCCGGACAACGTCTGGGTGAGGGTGGTGAGGCCCTCGAGTGCAGTGCCGGTGGCGTCGATCGAGGCCGAGGCGGTGTGGAGTGCCTTGCCGAGCACCGGTGCATGCAACGCCTGGTCGACGAAGTCGATGGCGGCCCGGTTGTACGGGTTGATGTTGATGATTGCGGGATAGGGGGTGAGGACCGTCTGCCCGAACCGATTGGCCGGACGGATCACCGTGGCACGCAGGATGACACCGTCGCTCATGGTGATCGAGACGTCACGATCGATGACCACGCGCGGGTACAACTGCTTGCCATCGACCTGTTCACGCCAGCGGATGGCGTCGGCGCCACCCGTGGGGTCGCCGAGGGGGAGGGTGCCGAAATGGGGCGCCTCGGTGATGCGTTGCGAGGGAAGTGGCGAGGGAACCGGGCGTGCGCGTCGTTCCGCGGGATCCAGCTGATACGTCATGGTGCATCACCCTGCCTGGGGTGGGGTGCCACACCGTGTGTGCTGCTGGTCGAGATGGCCGGGTGGACACCGACGCCCCGTCGTGTCGGTCGTGGGCGCCAGGCCGGATCCGACTGCTTGGGATCCGGTGTGTTCCAGGTCACCTCACACGTTCGCTGAAGAATAGCTCAGCTTCGGTATCGGATGGCTAACCGGGTGGCGTCGGTTTGACCATCGGAGATCTACGAACGATCACGTTCGGGCAGCGACAGGTCGATCGCGGCGGCGCCCTCGAGGACCATCCAGGCCGACAACTGTACCGACAGGTCACGTTCGGGGACCTCCGACGGTGTCACGGCACCCGCCACGAACTGGGCTTTCTTGCCGGAAGCCGTGGGTACGACGGCCCTGCGGCGCCAGTCGCTGGGGAAGACGACGTGCCCGCGGATCTCTGTGCGATTGGCCCAGGCCGCGTCGGCGCTCGAGGTCACGATCCGGGCTGCCCGGGCGCGCAGTTCATCCGATCCGCCGACCTCGGGCAGATCGGTGGCGACGAGCGCCAGATAGCGGGCGAGAACCCCGTGGAACAGGCCACCGTCGCCGCCTCCGCCGCCGTTGATCACCCCGTCGGTGCACGAGTGCTTCTCGACGGCCCCGAGGAGTCGGGCCAGACGGTCCAGGTGACGCTGTTCACCGGTCTCGCGGAAGACCTCGAGTTCGGCGCCGAGTACGACGCCCTGGCAGTAGGTGTACGTGCCGGTCTCGGCCTTCAGTGAACCGTCGGGCTCCTTCTTCAGGCCGTCGATGACCAGGTGGGTCTTCGGGTCGATGAGGTTGGCGTCCATCCAGTCGCACATCGCGACGGCGCGTTCGACGTGGCCGGTGCGGGCGACCAGGATGGCCGCGGGACCGTTCGCCGGCGCGTTGAAGAACTGGTCGGTGGTGCGCCAGGGGATACCGCCGCCGTCCTCGGGGGCCCAGGCGTCGAGCATCCGTCGGGTGAGGACGTCGAGGCCCCGCCGATGGTCGAGGTCGAGGTGACGGTCGGCGCGTTCGATCGCCAGGCCCAGCCACGCCATGTCGTCGTAGTAGTTGTTGGTCCACCGCCCGAGGTTGCGGACCTTGATCCCACGCAACACCCGGTTGGCCTCGTCGGCGATGTGCGGATCGAACGAGCGGTCGCCCTCGACGCGGTGGATCGCGGCGTCGACGAGCAGATCGACCAGATGTGCGTGCCACCAGTAGTGCCAGGACCCGAGGTGCGCCGCGACGAATCCGATCGGCCAGGCGACGGCCGCCGTGCGCGTCGTCGGCAACCCGAACGCGCGCTGCAGGTGGCGCGCCGCGATGGCGTCCATGGCGGCCTGCGCGCGCTCATTGGGGTCGTGCACCTCGGTCGATTTGGATTGTTGCCCCACGACCACGTAGCCTAATCGTCGATGTGATGCACACCCGTGCGTCGTATCGGTTCAACCAGAGACCGTTGGTCGTCGGGAACTCCCGAACGAAGGCGCGACGAAGTCGCCGGCCCACGCAGGATGAACGAGGAATGTTGTCCCACACATTACGTGTGTGCGTCTTCACGCCCCGTGCCTGCGCGCCGGGGCGTTTGTCATTTCAGCCCTCGATCGCCTCCACGGCCCGTCGCTCAGTTGAACCCGACCAACTCAAGTGACGAGGAGAGGAGGCGAAGTATGGCCAAGTCCGAAAAGGTCGCCGCTGTTGCGGAGATCGCAGAGCAGTTCAAGGGCTCCACGGCGACGGTTATCACGGAATACCGTGGTCTGTCCGTCACCCAGATCTCCCAGCTGCGACGTTCCCTCGGTGAGGGTGCAACCTACTCCGTCGCCAAGAACACCCTGGTGAAGCGTGCCGCTGCTGAAGCGGGCGTGGAAGGGCTCGACGAGCTGTTCACCGGTCCGACCGCGATTGCCTTCATCGAAGGTGAGCCGGTTGTGGCCGCGAAGGCGATCAAGACTTTCGCCAAGGACAACAAGGCTCTGGTCATCAAGGGCGGGTACATGGACGGCCGCGCGCTGTCCATTGCCGAGATCGAGCAGATCGCCGACCTTGAGACCCGTGAGGTCTTGCTGGCCAAGCTCGCCGGTGCCATGAAGGGCAACTTGGCTAAGGCAGCCGGCCTGTTCAACCAGCCGGCATCGCAGGTCGCGCGTCTCGCAGCGGCCCTGCAGGAGAAGAAGAACGAAGCCGGCGAATAACTCGCCGCACCAAGCCAATCCCCGAACCGTACGGGGATGCACACCAACCCCGTACGGGGACTTACAGGAAGGACGCCACCATGGCGAAGCTCACCGCTGACGAGCTCATCGATCAGTTCAAGGAACTGACCCTGCTGGAGCTCAGCGATTTCGTGAAGAAGTTCGAAGAGGTCTTCGAGGTCACCGCGGCCGCTCCGGTCGCCGTTGCCGCTGCCGGCGCACCGGCTGCCGGTGGCGCCGAGGCTGCTGCCGAGCAGGACGAGTTCGACGTCATCCTCGAGGGTGCCGGCGACAAGAAGATCCAGGTCATCAAGGTCGTCCGCGAGGTCGTCTCGGGTCTGGGCCTGAAGGAAGCCAAGGACCTCGTCGAGGGTGCTCCGAAGGCTCTCCTGGAGAAGGTCGACAAGGACGCCGCCGAGGCTGCCAAGGCCAAGCTCGAAGAGGCCGGCGCCAAGGTCTCCGTCAAGTAAGACTCTTCTTACGCGACTCACGAGCCCGGGACAGCATTGCTGTCCCGGGCTCGTTGCTGTGTTGGCCTGACTCCCAGACTTCATTTCGACGTTGCGACCTCGATCGAAGTCGCAACGTCGAAATGAAGTCTGGGAGTGATGCGCTCAGGCGGCAGTGAGCCCCAACTTCATGAGCCAGGGTCTGAGGAGGCCGACCAGCTCTTCGCGTTCGAGTTCGGCCCACGTCCAGCGGACCACCATGATTCCCATGGCCCGGAGGGCATCCTCGCGCCGCTTCTCGCGGATCAATGCCTCGCGCGGGGTTTCTCCGGGGCGCAGACCGTATTTCTGCATCCCGTCGAACTCACCGACGAGCCGACCCTCCCAGTCGAAGTCCGCCCGCGCCTCGCCCTGTGATGTCTGGAACGTGTGCTGGAGACGGGGAAGAGGGAGCCCGGCTGCAATCATCTGGGCGCGGCTCCACGACTCCCCGACGCCCTCTGAGGACGCGTCGGCGAGCGAAAGGGCTCGTCGTGCGGTGCTGGTCCCGGGTCGCCGTAGACGCGCGTCGAGGATGGCCGTCATGACGGATGAATCGGCCTTCATCGCCAGTCCTCGGTCGAAGGCCACCAGTGCTTGCGCGAAGTTGCCGTTCGTGGCGATGTCGACCGCAGTGCGGTCGAGCGTGGTCACCTCGATCCCGTCGACCATCTTGATGTCGCCGGATGTCAGCGGGCCGTTGTGTACGTGCCGATGGCCGCGGACGAAACCGCCCGCGGTGGACTTCTTGGTGAGATGGACAGCCTCGCGGTCGGGGTGGAGTAGTTCGAGCCCGAGGACGGCTGCCGCCGAATCATGGCTCAGCGTCGCCTTGCCGCGATCACGTGCCGAGGTCGCCACTGCGATGGACTGCAGCCGATGGATCGCGGTGGAATCGGCAGCGTCGGGATCGGCCTCCAAGTAGACCCCGGGGGCCAACCGGATCAAGTCCCCGCTGTCCACCGCCGCCGCGACGGTGTCGTCGCTGATGCCGACCCGCAGCGTCGATTCGCGCCGTATGAGTCCGTATCGATCGGTCGGGAACCATGTCATGGGGATTGGACGCACGACGCGTCATCTCCGTTCAATGCGTCCCCGAAACGGACACTCCCGGAGTGACCTGGGACTCTGCGTCGGGCGTCACAACGGGGTCGGTGTCCGACTTTCCTCACCACTTAACATCAGCTAATGTCATCGACGCGGCGTGGTTACCTGCCGGTAGCTTCCGCCGCTGCCAACGCTGAGGGTGCCGGTCGCTCTGTGAGCGGTCGCTGGTCGGTTACAGTGACCCCAACCACAAATGCCACCGGTTGGTGTGCGGTCACACCGTGGCCGCCTTCGGGGGCAGCGATCGTCTGGAGGAAGTTGTGGGTGTTGAGGTCAGTGTCGAGGGGCTCACAAAGTCGTTTGGTTCGCAGAATATCTGGCGTGATGTCACGCTGACCCTCCCGGAGGGAGAGGTATCTGCACTGCTCGGTCCGTCGGGAACCGGTAAGTCGGTGTTCTTGAAGACGTTGATCGGGTTGCTGCATCCCGAGCAGGGGTCGGTGATCATCGATGGCACCGATATCACGCAGTGTTCGGCCAAAGAGCTCTATGAGATCCGCAAGCTGTTCGGTGTGCTGTTCCAGGATGGTGCCCTGTTCGGTTCGATGTCGTTGTTCGACAACATCGCGTTCCCGCTTCGTGAGCACACGAAGAAGAAGGAGAACGAGGTCCGCGACATCGTGATGGAGAAGATCGATCTGGTCGGTCTGACCGGTGCCGAGGACAAGCTTCCCGGTGAGATCTCCGGTGGTATGCGCAAGCGTGCCGGCCTGGCGCGCGCGCTGGTGCTCGATCCGCAGATCATCCTGTGTGACGAGCCGGACTCGGGTCTGGATCCGGTGCGGACCGCCTACATCTCGCAGTTGTTGATCGACATCAACGCCCAGATCGATGCGACGATCCTGATCGTGACGCACAACATCAACATCGCCCGCACGATCCCGGACAACATCGGCATGTTGTTCCGGAAGGAGCTGGTGATGTTCGGTCCGCGTGAGCAGTTGCTGACCTCGGAGCAGCCGGTGGTCAAGCAGTTCCTCTCCGGTGACCGGTTCGGTCCGATCGGTATGTCGGAGGAGAAGGACGAGGCCGTCCAGAAGCAGGAAGAGGCCATGCAGGCCGCGGGTATCTCCGGTGGTGGTACCAAGGAGGACTTCACCGAGATCATCCCGCAGGTCCAGCCCAATCCGGGTATGCCCGAACGCAAGGCGATCGCCCGTCACCGTGAGCGCGTCCACGCGATGATGCCTGACCTGCCGCAGAACGCGCAGGAGGCCATCCGTCGCAGCCAGGAGCAGGAAGACCAGATCCGCGAGGAGAGCCGCGCCCACGCCGAGGATGTGGCGAACGGACGCCACAGCGGGGACAACGAGTGGACGAGCGCTTCCTCCGGGAACCTGGCCGTCGCCGACGCCAAGACCGACGTGATCGACTACGGCGGCAGCGATGCGCCGACAGAGCAGTGGCAGACGCCCGGTGGCGGCGACGCACTGACCAAGCCCAGTCATCGTGCTTCAGACGCAAACGAAGGGCGGACGATCCAGGGATGACCAATGCCACCACGCGTGGCGTCGACCGAATCGCGCAGGCCGGAACAGGCGCCCTAGCCCAGACCGGCAATATCGTTCAGCTCTTCGTCGATGTTGCACGCCAGACCTTTGTGCGCCCGTTTCAGTGGCGGGAGTTCATCCAGCAGGCGTGGTTCATCGCCAGTGTGACGATCCTGCCCACCGCCCTGATCGCGATTCCGTTCGGCGCGATCGTCTCCTTGCAGACGGGTTCGCTGATCAAACAACTCGGCGCCGAGTCGTACACCGGTGCGGCCAGCGTGCTGGTGGTCATCCAGCAGGGGTCACCACTCGTGACCTCGCTCCTCATCGCGGGTGCGGCCGGGTCGGCGGTTGCCGCCGACCTCGGTTCGCGCACCATCCGCGAGGAGATCGACGCGATGGAAGTGTTGGGCATCAACCCCATCCAGCGACTCGTGGTCCCGCGTGTGCTGGCCATGGTCCTGGTCGCGATACTGCTCAACGGTCTGGTCGCCGTCATCGGCATCGGTGGTGGTTACTTCTTCAACGTGGTGATGCAGGGCGGCACCCCGGGCGCCTACCTGGCGTCGTTCGGTGCCCTCGCCCAGCTGCCCGACCTCTGGGTGTCGACGCTGAAGGCCGCGGTCTTCGGTGTCCTCGCCGGCGTCGTCGCCGCCTACAAGGGCCTCAATCCCAAGGGCGGCCCGAAGGGTGTGGGTGACGCCGTCAACCAGAGCGTCGTCATCACATTCCTTCTGCTGTTTCTCGCCAATCTGATCATCACTGCGGTCTACCTGCAGATCGTCCCACCGAAGGGGAGCTAGTCGTGACCGATGGTGGCGGCGGCGTGACGATCGCCAAGAGCAGGCCCGAGTACTACATGTACGAGGCCCGCAAACAGCTGGGCAAACCACTCAAGGTGCTCGACGGCGCCGGTGAGCAGATGTCGTTCTACGGCCGCACGCTCGCGTGGATGCCGAAGACGCTGGTGCACTACACCCGTGAGGTCCTGCGCCTACTCGCCGAAGTTGCCTTCGGCTCGGGCGGACTCGCGGTGATCGGCGGCACCATCGGCGTGATGGTGCTGATGTCGGGCTTCACCGGCGTCGTCGTCGGCCTTCAGGGTTATGCGGCACTCGACCAGATCGGGTCGCAGGCACTGACCGGCTTCCTGTCGGCCTATGTCAACACCCGTGAGGTGGCGCCTCTGGTGGCGGGCCTCGCCCTGTCCGCGACCGTCGGCTGTGGCTTCACCGCCCAGCTCGGCGCCATGCGCATCTCGGAGGAGATCGACGCCCTCGAGACGATGGCCGTGCCGTCGATCCCGTTCCTCGTGTCGACGCGCGTGATCGCCGGGTTCATCGCGGTCATCCCGCTGTACGTGCTCGGTCTGCTGTCGGCGTACCTGGCGTCTCGGGTGGTCACGACGGTCTTCAATGGACAGTCAGGCGGTTCCTACGACCACTACTTCAACCTGTTCCTGCCGCCGGCCGACGTGCTCTGGTCGTTCGGCAAGGTGCTGGTCTTCGCCTTCGTGATCATCCTGGTGCACTGCTACTACGGCTACTACGCATCGGGTGGACCCGCAGGTGTGGGCGTGGCCGTCGGTCACGCGGTCCGCTCGGCACTGGTCCTCATCGCGATCCTCGACTTCTTCCTGGGACTCGCGATCTGGGGCACCACGACGACGGTCAGAGTGGGAGGTTAGCGGTGTCGGTCCTGCGTAGAAGGCTGCTCGGCCTGGTCTTCTTTCTCGTGGTCGCACTGTTCCTCACCGCGACCATCACCAAGTTCAACAAGACGTTCCAGGACTTCACCGACGTCACCCTGATGACCGACTCCACCGGCAACGCGCTGCCCGCGAACGCCGACGTGAAGGCGCGCGGCATGGTCGTCGGCGAGGTCCGTGAGGTGAAGCCGGCGCCCGACGGGTCGGTCGAGGTCATCCTCGGCCTCGACCCGAACAAGGCGAAGGAACTGTCGGACAAGACCACCGCGCGGATCCTGCCGAAGACGCTCTTCGGCGAGCGGTACGTGGCGCTGCAGGTCCCCGAGGACAACACCGGACCGACGCTGACCAACGGCGCGACCATCGAGACCGATCGCAGCGGCAACGCACTCGAGGTCCAGGAGTTGTTCGACAAGCTGCTTCCGGTCCTCGACGCCATCCCGCCGCAGGATCTCAACGCCACGCTGACCGCGCTGTCGAAGGCGTTGTCGGGCCGCGGTGAGCAGCTCGGCACGACGCTCGAAGAGCTCGACCAGATCTTCGTCGAGGTCAACAAGAACCTGCCCGACCTCGAGGGCACCCTCGAGGGCCTGGCGACCTTCTCGCAGACCTACTCGCAGGCGCTGCCCGACGTCGTCGACGCACTGGACTCGTTCCGGACGACGTCGAACACCATCGTCGAACGGCAGGCAGATCTGCGGACGCTCATCGCGACCCTCGGTGTGGCATCCGACGACCTCACCGGCTGGCTGCGCCAGAACCGCACCGACCTGATCGACCTCGCTGTCGACTCGGAAGAGTTGCTCGTCGGACTCGCGAAGCAGTCGCCGACCTTCGTCTGCACGTTCCGCAACTTCGTGGGTCTGATCCCCGAGTCACGCAGAATCGTGGGCGAGGGCACCAAGAACCCGGGTGTGCGGGTGAACCTGCAGTTCATCAATCCTCGTGGCCGCTATCTACCGAACCAGGACGAACCCCGCTTCATGGATCTCGACCCACCCGCCGTCTGCTACGAGCCCCCCACCGACGGTCGCCCGTTCCCGCAGTATCCGGGTGGCAGTCTCGCCGACGGCAGCTACCAGCCGCCGTCACGCAACGCCGGTCCGCGCAACGTTCAGAAGCTGCCGCAGCCGCAGTTCAGCGGCGTGCCTGCCGGTACCGCATCGGTCCGGTCCAACCCGTTCGACGATCCGGACTACCGCAAGCAGCTGCAGGTCATCTACGGCGCCACGAGCGGCCGTTCGCCGGAGTCGGTGCCGACCTGGGTGACCATGATCGCCGGCGGTTCCCTCCAGGGAGCGCAGGTCGAGATCAAATGAGGTCGATAATCGCGCCCCTGGTCAAGCTGATCATCTTCGCGGTCGTCACCGTCGTGACGACCAGCCTGCTCGCGATCACCATCGCGAACGCCGGCGGCGGCGGAGACGCGAAGTTCAAGGCCGTCTTCGACGACGCCACCCTGCTGAACTCCGGCGACGACGTCCGCATCGCCGGCGTGCGAGTGGGACAGGTGGAGAAAGTCGAGGTCTACGACCGCAACCGGGCGATGGTCTCGTTCAACCTCGACCGCGACCGGTTGCCCGACGGGACCCAGCTCTACATCCGCTATCGCAACCTCACCGGCCTGCGGTATCTGGCGCTCGAACGCGGCGCCGGCGACCCGGCCCGGACCGTGTCGCAGGGTCACACGTTCGGGTTGGACGAGGACGACGACTCCACCCACCCGCCGGTCAACCTCACCGAGTTGTTCAACGGGTTCCGGCCGCTGTTCCAACAGCTGTCGGCCGACGACGTCAACAAGCTGACCTCCGAGATCATCGCGGTCTTCGACGGTCAGGGCGGCTCGATCACGCGGCTGGTCAGCGACACCGCGGACCTCACGAACGCGATCGCCGACAAGGACAAGGTGATCGGTGAGCTGATCGGCAACCTCACCAAGGTCCTCGACACGGTCAACCGCAACGACGAGCAGTTCACCAGCCTCCTCGACAACACCGAGAAGTTGGTGACCGGGCTTGCCGCGCAACGCGGTTCGGTGGGATCGGCGATCAGTTCCGTGTCGAATCTGACCTCGGTGACCGCGAACATCCTCGGTGCGACGCGCCCGTCGATCCAGGGCGACATCGCCGGACTGAAGTCGCTGTCCGACGAGATCAACAAGCGCAACGAGGACATCGAGGAGACGCTGACCAACCTCCCGGTCAAGCTGCGCAAGGTCGGCCGGGCCGCGACCTTCGGTTCCTGGTTCCAGTTCTATCTGTGCGGTATCGACGTCGTCGCCGGCAACGGCAAGTCGACGCTGCTGACACAGCCGCTGGTGCCGCTGCCCGACATCAATCACGTGCTCTACACCAGTGCGGCCACCCGTTGCTGGGCTGACGAGAAGCCAGGGGGGTGACCACGATGGCAGACGAGAACAACCGCGCCGACGACAACGGCGACGACGACGCCGCGAAGCAGCCGGCGCAGCACCCGCATCGCCGCTTCGGCGGACGACGCAGCCCGGTCAGCATCGGCGCCATCGGTGTCCTGATCCTCCTGATGCTCGGACTCAGTGCCTTCTACCTGACCGAGGTTCCGCTGCTGGGCGCCGGCGCCCGCTACACCGCGCAGTTCACCGAGGCCGCCGGACTCAGGGCGGGTAATGAGGTGCGCGTGGCAGGCGTCAAGGTCGGCGAGGTCGAGAGCGTGAAGCTCAACGGCGACCGCGTCGACGTCAGCTTCAAGGTGGAGAACACCTGGATCGGCGACCAGACACAGGCATCGATCCAGATCAAGACGATCCTGGGGCAGAAGTACCTGGGACTGAACCCGCGTGGCAGTGAACCGGCCGACCCCGACGTTCCGCTCACCGACACGGTCTCGCCCTACGACGTCATCGAGGCGTTCTCGGGTGCGGCGCAGCAGATCGAGGACTTCGACAACGATCAGCTGGCCGAGTCGATGCGCGTGCTGTCGGATGCCTTCTCCGGTACGGCCGGCAACACCGGACCCGCGCTCGACGGTCTCGCGCGGTTGTCCAACACGATCGCCAGCCGCGACCAGGAGGTGCAGAAGCTCCTCGCCGCGACCAAGGACACCTCGAAGCTCCTGGCCGATCGCAACGAGGAGTTCGTGCGCCTGATCGGCGGCGCGGGCCAGCTGCTCGACGAGTTGAACAACCGGCAGCAGTCCATCTCCGCTCTGCTGGCCAGCACGACGAGCCTCGGCGACTCGCTTACCGGCATCGTGCGCGACAACGAGGAGCAGATCGGCCCGGCGCTCGACGCGCTGAAGGGCGTGAACGAGCTGCTGCAGCGTCAGAACCAGAACATCCGCGACACGATCAAGAACATGGCGCCGTTCTACCGCCTGTACGCCAACGTCCTCGGCAACGGCCGTTGGTTCGATCAGGTCGTGGTGAACCTACTGCCGCCGGCGCTGCCGCAGCAGAACACCACACGGCCGCCGAACAAGACGGCGATGGAAAACAACGGCGGAACGGGGGCAGGCTGATGACCGCACCAGACCTGACACAGATCTCCGGCCCCGGCCGCTGGTTCACCCCGCGGCACATCGTCGCGCTCATCCTCGGGCTGATTCTCGCGCTCGTCGTCGCGGGCGCCCTGTGGTGGGTGTTCTCCGCGATCGGGACCACCAAGATCACCGCGACGTTCAAACGTTCGGTCGGCATCTATTCCGGTTCCGACGTCCGCATCCTCGGCGTGGCCGTGGGCAAGGTCGATTCGGTGACGCCGCAGGGTGAGACGGTGAAGGTGACCATGACGGTCGACCGCGGCATCACGCTGCCCGAGAACGTCCGTGCCGTGCAGATGATCCCATCGGTCGTCGCCGACCGTTTCGTGCAACTGACCCCGGCCTACTCGGGAGGCCCGAAGGCCGGTCGCGACATCACCCTGAACGAGGACCAGACCATGGTCCCGGTCGAGGTCGACGAGCTCTATGCCAGCGTCAAGGAACTGTCGGACGCCCTCGGGCCCGACGGCGCGAACAAGACCGACGGCACCGGACGCCAGGGCGCGGTGAGTGAACTCGTCGCAACGGGCGCCGAGAACCTCGCCGGCAACGGCGAGAAGCTCGGAAAGGCCATCGAGAACCTGTCGAAGGCCTCCACGACGCTGAGCGATTCGCGGAACAACCTCTTCGACACCGTCAAGGGCCTCAACACCTTCGTCGGCGCGCTGCGCGAGAACGACGCCCAGGTGCGGCAGTTCAACACCCAGATGGCGTCGTTCAACAGGTTCCTCGCGGGTGAGCGCGAACAACTCGCAGCCGCGCTGAACAAGTTGTCGATCGCGCTCGGGGATGTGGCCGGCTTCCTGGCCGACAACCGTGAGCAGATCGGGGAGACGGTCAAGGACCTGCAGCCGACCACGCAAGCGCTGCTCGATGAGAAGAACAACCTCAAAGAGGTCCTGACGGTCCTGCCGGTGGCCATGAACAACCTGATCAACGCCTACGACGCGGAGTCGGGAACGCTGGCCCTGCGTCTGACGATCCCGGAGCTGCAGGACCTGATCGGCGCGCAGTGCCGCCTGCTCGATCTGGGCGCGCTGATGCCGGGCAACCCGCAGTTCACGCAGTTCAGCAACACTCTGCGCCCGCTGATCAACCAATGTGAGGCCATCGGCAAGCAGATCACCGACGGGGTGCTCGAGCCGGTGTTACCGGTGCTGCCCTTCGGCATCATGAGCAACAACAAGCTGCAGAAGGCACCGGTTCCGGGCACGGTTCCGGGCAACCCCGACCCGCAGATCAACACGCCTGCACCGTCGGCGACGAAGACCCCGTCGACGAAGCCGTCACCGAGCTCGAGTGCCCCGCGACCCCGGGGAGGCAACTGATGAACCGACGCTCCGTGCGGACCACCCTGGCCGGCGCCGCGCTCTCGCTGACCGTGATGGTGTCGGGCTGTATGTCCGGCGGCATCCAGTCGATCCCGCTGCCCGGCGGCGTCGACACCGGGAGCAGCCCGCGCACATACAAGATCCAGTTCGACGACGTGCTCGACCTGGTGCCGCAGTCGATGGTCAAACGCGACGGCATCCCCGTCGGGCGCGTCACCAAGGTCGAGGTGCCGAACGACGCCTGGTTCGCGCAGGTCACCGTCGAGGTCCAGAACGACGTCGACCTGTCCGACGAGGCGCAGGCCAGCGTCCAACAGACCTCGCTTCTCGGTGAGAAGTTCGTGTCGCTGAGCGATCCGGACAACAGCGCGAACGCGCCGCGGCAGAATCCCGCCGAGCCGATCCCGGTGGACCGCACGCGTACCGCGACCGACATCGAGCAGGTTCTCGGAGCCCTGGCGTTGCTGCTGACCGGCGGTGGCATCAACCAGCTGCAGCCGATCGTCTCGGAGCTGAACAAGACGCTCGGCGGCCGTACCGACGAGGTGCGCAGCCTGATCGATCAGACGGAGAAACTCATCGCGGGGCTCAATCGTCAGCGCGACGACATCGTCGCCGCGATCGACGGTCTCGCGGATCTGTCCGCACGGACCGAGAAGCAGACCGCACAGATCGACCGCATCCTCAAGCAGCTCCCCGAGGGCATCGAGGTGCTCGAGGAACAGCGACCGCAGTTCGTCGACCTGCTGACCAAGCTCGATCAGCTCGGTCAGGTCGGTACCGATGTGCTGGGCAAGTCCCGCACGGCGCTGATCAACGATCTCAAGGCGCTGCGGCCGATCCTGAGCGAGCTGACCAAGGCCGCACCGGACCTGATCACCGCGGCGCCGCTGATGCTGACGCTCCCGTTCCCGGACTGGGTCCTCCCGGGCTTCCACGGTGACTCGGCCAATCTGTTCATGACGCTGGACCTGCGCATCCTCAACCAGCTCGAGGCCCTCGGCGTCGGGCAGGGGACACCGAAGTACTCGCCGCCGGCCCGCGTGAAGGTGCCGGTCAATCCGCGCAACCCGTACTACAACGGCAACGGGCCGCGGTACGGCTGGCCGACGATCACGCTGCTCCCGCCGGCCCCGAACTCACGGCCGGGACCCAACACCCCACCGTCGGGTGGCACCTACCCGGCCTCGGCGCCCGTACCGGCGGCGCCCGGCCAGGGGGTTCTCGACGGCCCGCTCGCGGCCATGGGTCTGGCCCCCAAGTCCCAGGCCCCTGAGTCACCGACAGGAGCAGGACGATGATCGGCAAGCTCGTCAAGATCCAGCTGATCGCCTTCGTCATCGTCGGCCTCGTCGCACTGGCCTACGTCGGCGCGAAGTACGCACGGCTGGACAAGCTGGTCGGCGTCGGCATGTACACCGTCACCGCCGAGCTGCCCGCCTCCGGCGGCATCTTCACCAACGCCGAGGTCACCTACCTGGGTGTGCCGGTCGGCCGGGTCGGTGCGCTCGACCTCACCCAGGAGGGTGTCGACGTCAAGCTCGAGCTCGACTCGGGCGGACCGAAGATCCCGGCGTCGGCGGTGGCCGTGGTGGCATCGCGTTCGGCGATCGGTGAGCAGTACGTCGACCTGCAGCCGACCTCGGCGTCGGGGCCCTATCTCGAGAACGGCTCGACCATCCGGGAATCGCGGTTGCCCGAGCCGCTCGAGGACGTGGTCAAGTCCGCGGTCGACTTCACCTCGTCGATCCCGGTCGACGACCTGCACACCGTCATCACCGAACTGGGTAACGCATTCAACGGCCAGGGGGAGAACCTCACCCGGCTCGTCGATTCCCTCGGCAAGCTCTCGCGGGCCGGCGTCGACAACCTGAGCGAGGTGGTCGGGCTGATCCAGGATTCGAACGTCGTCCTGGCGACACAGGCCGACCAGTCCGACGCAATCCTCAGCTGGTCGCGCAACCTCGACCTGATCACCGCGACCCTGGCGTCGTCGGATCCGGATCTGCGCCGGCTGCTGACCACCGGCACCTTGTCGGCGACGCAGATCTCCGAGTTGATCCAGAAGAACGGCAACGACATCTCCAAGGTGGTGAAGGATCTCGCCGAGGTGGCGCGCACGATCGAGCCGGTCACCTACACGACGTCGATGACGTTCGCGATGCTGTCGGCACTGTCTGCGGGCAGTTACTCGCCGGCTCCCGGTGACGGTCAGATCCACTTCGGTATCGTCCTGGAGACCAACAACCCGGCCTCGTGTACCCGCGGTTACGAGGGGACCCAGGAGATCATCGCGGAGATGAAGCGCAAGAACCCGAACTTCGACGTCCACTACGACGAGTTCCCGTTCAACACCGAGGCCCGATGCAAGGTGCCGTTCGGGAACCCGACGGGTGTGCGCGGCGCCGACCGTGCGCAGTACGCCAACCCGGCGTACCCGCAGCCGTGGGACAACACGCCGAAGAAGGACCCGGACAAGCTGAACCTCAACCCGCTCGCCATGCAGCTCAGTGCGCTGCTCGGCGTGCGGCCCAAGTAACGACGCGCGGCCTGCCGAGCCCGACGCCCCGCCCAGCGCGGGCCGATCGGGACTTAGGCTGTGCTCAGGAGCGATCTATACAGTGTCTTCTGCTATGACTGGCACCTCGACAATCACCGGCCCCGAGACCCCGGATTCCTCGGGTTCGACGACGACCCGCGTGGGACTACTCGCGCTGTCCGTGGTCGCGGTGATCGCGGCACTCGTGTGCGTGGCGGTCTTCGGTGTCCAGGCCATGGGTGCGTACGCCACCAAGGACGCGCGCGACGAGGCGACCCAGGCAGCCGAGCAGGCCGTCCTGAACATCACCACGATCGACCCGGCGAACATCGACGACTTCCGTCAGCGCGCGGAGGGTTCGCTTACCGGCAAGGCCAAGCAAGAGGTCCTCGGCGACGCGACGGACGGCGATGAGAAGGCCGGCGACGAGAAGGCCGGCGAGACCGGCAACGTCCTCGACGTGCTCGCCGAGGCGGGGGAGAACACCGCGAAGCTCAGTGCGCGGCTGCTGCGCAGTGCGCCGAGCGAGGTCGACGACGAGGGTGGCAAGGCGAAGGTCCTCGTCTACGTCCTCACGACTCTCCAGCGCGCCGGGGAGCCGAACGTCGACCAGACGCGCGGCTTCCAGGTCAGCATGACCCGTGAGGGAGACACCTGGAAGGCCGAGAACGTCGCCGGTCTCGAGGGCATCGAGTACGCCGACGCCGGCCAGGCGCCCGCGACGGGAGGCGGAAACTGATGGCACCGACCCCGAACCAGCCCCCGCGCAAGCGACGTCCGACGCCGAAGGTCGCCGGACACACTCGTGCCGCGCGTTCGGACGCCGACGAGGTGGCCACCGAATCCGGTGTGTCCCTGTCGAAGTCCGACGACGCGGAAGTCTCCGTGCCCGCTGAGGAGCGAGGAGCGGAGACGCCGGGCCTCGAAGGGGCCGAACCCACCCCGCCCACGACCAGGACCCGCCCGGTGTCGCGGGTTTCGACCCTGCGTCCCAGCGGAACGCAGACAGGCGCGGACGGTCCGTCGTCGACCGGTTCTGGGCCGTCTCGGCCGGCCCCCGAGCGGGGACCGGCGAAGAAGCGCAATCCGCTGCTGTTGACCGCGATGCTGGCCGGGGTGGCCGTGCTGCTCGGCGTCGCCGCGGTGATCCTGGCCTTCCGGCCGGGCCTCGGGGAGAACCGGGCGTTCGTCGATCAGAGCGCCACCACCGAGCTCATCGGCCAGTCGCAGGAGCAGATCTGCGCGGTGTGGGGACACGAGCACACCGACCTCGGCGGCTGGGCGAAACGCGCCCAGAACGCGCTCACCGGAGATGCGCGCAAGGAATTCGACGAGTCGCTGAAGACCCAGCGCGACCTGATCACCCAGACCAAGTCGGGAGCCGAATGCCGGGTCGACGCGGTCGGCGTCACCAACCTGTCCGGCGCAGGCGACGGCGCGCGTGCGACGGTCATCGCGAACCTCATCATCAGCGAGACACAGAACAGCATCGCCACCAACAGTCTCGCCCCGCGTGTCCAGTTCGCGATGGTCAAGGAGGGGGATACGTGGCGGATCCAGGGCGTCGAGCCCTTCTGATCGCCGCGTGAGCGCCATGTGGACGGGTGACTCGCGGGACAAGTTGGCGAAATTGGCGCGTACCGCTTGACGTTTGGGCGTTGTCGGGCCAGGCTGTGACCAGCGGTCGACGTGCAGGCAGCCACCCGTGCGAAATCGCTTCTTGACGGGCTTGACAAAGTACGTCTATTTTCTGCTACAGTTGGACGTTGCGCTGGCTGCCTCCTGTCCATCTACCGATCCTTCTACGGCCACTCTTAGCTGTGTGTGCTGCGGTGATCGCCGATCTCAGGGTGTCACCAGCGAACGGCCCATCAAGCCACCGCACATCTAGGTTGTGAATAACGTCGTGTTGGAAGGACGCATCTTGGCAGTCAACCGCCAGTCCACCTCAACAATCCCCGGCGCGCCGCATCGCGCGTCGTTTGCAAAGATCAGCGAGCCGCTGGAGGTTCCCGGCCTCCTCGACCTCCAACTCGATTCCTTCGAATGGCTCGTCGGGTCCCCGGAGTGGCGCGCCAAGGCGATCGCCCGCGGAGACGAGAACCCGACGGGCGGGCTGGAGGACATCCTCCACGAGCTGTCCCCGATCGAGGACTTCTCCGGGTCGATGTCCCTTTCGTTCTCCGAGCCGCACTTCGACGAGGTCAAGGCCTCTGTCGAGGAGTGCAAGGACAAGGACATGACCTACGCGGCGCCGCTGTTCGTCACCGCTGAGTTCATCAACAACAACACCGGTGAGATCAAGTCGCAGACCGTCTTCATGGGCGACTTCCCGATCATGACCGACAAGGGCAGCTTCATCATCAACGGCACCGAGCGTGTCGTGGTGAGCCAGCTGGTCCGCAGCCCCGGCGTCTACTTCGACGCCGCGATCGACAAGGCCACCGAGAAGACCCTGCACACCGTCAAGGTGATCCCGGGTCGCGGTGCGTGGCTGGAGTTCGACGTCGACAAGCGCGACACCGTGGGTGTGCGTATCGACCGCAAGCGCCGTCAGCCGGTCACCGTGCTGCTCAAGGCCCTCGGTTTCACCACCGAGGAGATCTCCGAGCGCTTCGGCTTCTCCGAGATCATGATGTCGACCCTGGAGAAGGACAACACCGCCAACCAGGACGAGGCGCTCCTCGAGGTCTACCGCAAGCTGCGTCCGGGTGAGCCGCCGACCAAGGAGTCCGCGGAGAACCTCCTGGAGAACCTGTTCTTCAAGGACAAGCGCTACGACCTCGCTCGCGTGGGCCGTTACAAGGTCAACAAGAAGCTGGGCCTGACGGCCAACCCGATGATCGGCGAGTCGACCCTGACCCGCGAGGACATCATCGCGACCGTCGAGTACCTGGTGCGTCTGCACGAGGCCGATCCGCACACGGTCACCTACATGACCGTGCCCGGTGGCGTCGAGGTGCCCGTCGAGGTCGACGACATCGACCACTTCGGCAACCGTCGTCTGCGTACCGTCGGCGAGCTGATCCAGAACCAGATCCGCGTGGGCCTCTCGCGTATGGAGCGTGTCGTGCGTGAGCGCATGACCACCCAGGACGTCGAGGCGATCACCCCGCAGACCCTGATCAACATCCGTCCCGTCGTGGCGGCGATCAAGGAGTTCTTCGGAACCAGCCAGCTGTCGCAGTTCATGGACCAGAACAACCCGCTGTCGGGTCTCACCCACAAGCGTCGTCTGTCGGCGCTCGGCCCGGGTGGTCTGAGCCGTGAGCGTGCCGGCCTCGAGGTGCGCGACGTCCACCCGTCGCACTACGGCCGTATGTGCCCGATCGAGACCCCTGAGGGTCCGAACATCGGTCTGATCGGTTCGCTCTCGGTGTACGCGCGGGTCAACCCGTTCGGCTTCATCGAGACCCCGTACCGCAAGGTCGTCGACGGTGTCGTCACCGACGAGATCGAGTACATGACCGCCGACGAGGAGGATCGCTTCCTCATCGGTCAGGCCAACACCAACTTCGACGGCAGCGGCCGTATCACCGACGAGCGTGTGCTGGTGCGCAAGAAGGGCTCCGAGGTGGAGTTCGTGGGCGCCACCGATGTCGAGTACCTCGACGTCTCGCCGCGTCAGATGGTGTCGGTCGCGACCGCGATGATCCCGTTCCTCGAGCACGACGACGCGAACCGCGCCCTGATGGGTGCGAACATGCAGCGTCAGGCCGTGCCGCTGGTGCGCAACGAGTCGCCGCTGGTCGGCACCGGCATGGAGCTCCGTGCCGCCGTCGACGCCGGTGACGTCATCGTGTCGTCCAAGACCGGTGTGGTGGAGGAGGTCTCGGCCGACTACATCACCGTCATGTCCGACGAGGGCACGCGTGACACCTACCGGATGCGCAAGTTCGCGCGTTCGAACCACGGCACCTGCGCCAACCAGCGTCCGATCGTGGACGAGGGCCAGCGCGTGGAGGCCGGTCAGGTCCTCGCCGACGGGCCGTGCACCGAGAACGGTGAGATGGCGCTCGGCAAGAACCTGCTCGTGGCGATCATGCCGTGGGAGGGTCACAACTACGAGGACGCGATCATCCTGAGCCAGCGTCTCGTCGAAGAGGACGTGCTCACCTCGATCCACATCGAGGAGCACGAGATCGACGCCCGCGACACCAAGCTCGGTGCCGAGGAGATCACCCGGGACATCCCGAACGTCTCCGACGAGGTCCTCGCCGACCTCGACGAGCGCGGCATCGTGCGCATCGGTGCGGAGGTCCGCGACGGCGACATCCTGGTCGGCAAGGTCACCCCGAAGGGCGAGACCGAGCTGACCCCGGAGGAGCGCCTGCTGCGTGCCATCTTCGGTGAGAAGGCCCGTGAGGTCCGCGACACCTCGCTGAAGGTGCCCCACGGCGAGACCGGCAAGGTCATCGGCGTGCGCGTGTTCAGCCGCGACGACGACGACGATCTCGCGCCCGGCGTCAACGAGCTGGTCCGCGTGTACGTCGCCCAGAAGCGCAAGATCCAGGACGGCGACAAGCTCGCCGGTCGCCACGGCAACAAGGGCGTCATCGGCAAGATCCTCCCGCAGGAGGACATGCCGTTCCTGCCCGACGGGACCCCGGTCGACATCATCCTGAACACCCACGGTGTGCCGCGTCGTATGAACATCGGCCAGATCCTGGAGACCCACCTCGGGTGGATCGCCAAGGCCGGCTGGAACATCAACGTGGCCGAGGGCGTGCCGGAGTGGGCGTCGAACCTCCCCGAGGACATGTACTCGGCGGAGCCCGACACCAACACCGCCACCCCGGTGTTCGACGGTGCGCGTGAGGAGGAGCTGACCGGACTGCTGTCCTCGACGCTCCCCAACCGCGACGGCGAGGTGATGGTCAACGGCGACGGCAAGGCGACGCTGTTCGACGGTCGCTCCGGCGAGCCGTTCCCGTACCCCGTGTCGGTCGGCTACATGTACATCATCAAGCTGCACCACCTGGTCGACGACAAGATCCACGCCCGTTCGACCGGTCCGTACTCGATGATCACCCAGCAGCCGCTCGGTGGTAAGGCGCAGTTCGGTGGTCAGCGCTTCGGTGAGATGGAGTGCTGGGCGATGCAGGCCTATGGTGCCGCCTACACCCTGCAGGAGCTGCTCACCATCAAGTCGGACGACGTGGTGGGCCGCGTGAAGGTCTACGAGGCGATCGTCAAGGGCGAGAACATCCCGGAGCCGGGTATCCCCGAGTCGTTCAAGGTGCTGCTGAAGGAACTTCAGTCGCTCTGCCTGAACGTCGAGGTCCTCAGCTCCGACGGTGCCGCCATCGAGATGCACGACACCGACGACGAGGACCTGGAGCGCGCTGCGGCCAACCTCGGAATCAACTTGTCGCGCAACGAGTCGGCCACGGTCGACGACCTCGCCAACTGATCCTCACCAACCCGGGCCGGCCGCCGGTTCGTTCGCCACGACCGGCGGCCCGCCCCACTGTCACCCG
>NZ_JANRHB010000023.1:0-75739 GCF_024733855.1 Gordonia sp. GONU | reverse complement strand
CCTGGCCCACCCGCAACGCTTCCGGCGCCCACCCCGGGCCCCGGAAATCCCGACCACCGTCGGGATCAACCACAGAAGAACAACCAACCAGCCCCTGTCTCAGACAGGTTGAGAAATTCCGCCGCCGGGTGGTGGAAATGCCGAAAAAGGGTGGGTTTGTCGTTGGCAGACGACGGCAGGCCCGCACCTCCGAAGAGGTGCGGGCCTGCCGTCAGAGTGGCTGAGACTCAGGCGGTCTCGGTGATCGGACGATCAACCCAGCTCATCAGGTCGCGCAGCTTCTTGCCGGTGACCTCGATCGGGTGCTCGGCGTTCTGCTTACGCAGGCCTTCGAGCTCCTTGTTGCCGCCTTCGACGTTGGCGACGAGGCGCTTGACGAAGGTGCCGTCCTGGATGTCCTTGAGGATGGCCCGCATGCGCTCCTTGGTGTCGGCGTCGATGACGCGCGGACCGGAGACATAGCCACCGAACTCGGCGGTGTCGGAGACCGAGTAGTTCATGCGGGCGATGCCACCCTCGTACATGAGGTCGACGATGAGCTTGAGCTCGTGCAGCACCTCGAAGTAGGCCATCTCCGGCGCGTAACCGGCCTCGACCATGACCTCGAAGCCGGCCTTGACCAGTTCCTCGGTGCCACCGCAGAGCACGGCCTGCTCACCGAAGAGGTCGGTCTCGGTCTCTTCCTTGAAGGTCGTCTTGATGATGCCGGCACGGCCACCGCCGATGGCGCTGGCGTAGCTGAGTGCGAGGGCCTGGCCCTCACCCTTCGGGTCCTGGTGGACCGCGATGAGCGCGGGAACACCCTTGCCGTCGACGAACTGACGACGCACCAGGTGGCCGGGGCCCTTGGGGGCGACCATGGCGACGGTGACGTTGGCCGGAGCCTTGATCAGGCCGAAGTGGATGTTCAGGCCGTGACCGAAGAACAGCGCGTCGCCGTCCTTGAGGTTCGGCTCGATGTCCTCGGTGAAGATCTGTGCCTGCGAGGTGTCGGGCGCGAGGACCATGATGACGTCGGCCCAGGCAGCAGCCTCGGCTGCGGTGAGGACCTTGAGGCCCTGCTCCTCGGCCTTGGCCTTGGACTTGGAGCCCTCACGCAGACCGATGACGACGTCGACGCCCGAGTCACGCAGCGACAGCGAATGCGCATGGCCCTGGCTGCCGTAGCCGATCACCGCGACCTTGCGACCCTGGATGATCGACAGATCCGCGTCGTCGTCGTAGAACAGTTCGATGGCCACTTTGTTTCCCTTCGATTTGTGGCGCCCCTCGCGATTTTCTCTCTCGCCGAGGGACTTCTAAATTCTTCGCCGCTGTTTCCAGCGGAGTGTATCGGTCAGCGATTGGCCGACATGCTCTTCGGTCCGCGACCCAGCGCGACTGCACCGGACTGGGCGATCTCACGGATGCCGTAAGGATCGAGCATCCGCAGAAGAGCCTCGAGCTTCTCCGACGTACCGGTGGCCTCGATGGTGAGCGACTCCGGCGACACGTCGATGACCTTGGCGCGGAACAGGTTCACCACCTCGATGACCTCGGTGCGCACCGTCGAATCGGAACGGACCTTGACCATCATCAGCTCGCGGGACACCGAGTTGGCCGGGTCCTGCTCGACGATCTTGATCACGTTCACCAGCTTGTTGAGCTGCTTGGTGACCTGCTCGAGCGGGAAGTCCTCGACGGAGACCATGATGGTCATCCGCGAGATCCCCTTGAGCTCGGTCGGTCCGACGGCAAGCGACTCGATGTTGAACCCGCGACGCGAGAACAATCCGGAGACGCGGGCCAGGACGCCCGGCCGGTCCTCGACCAGGACGCTGAGGGTATGGGTGGTGCTCACTTCTGGTCCTTCTCTGCTGCGCGGTCGGCCGGAGCGTTGTCGACCTTCTGGTCCACAGTCCCGCGTGGGGCGTTCATCGTCTCGTGGATCTCGACCGGGTCAGACGCCGACTCGTCGTCGTCGAACAGCGGCCGGATGTCGCGGGCCGCCATGATCTCGTCGTTGCCGGTGCCCGCGGCGACCATCGGCCACACCTGGGCGTCCTTGCCGACGATGAAGTCGATGACGACCGGACGGTCGTTGATCGCGCGTGCCTGAGCGATGACGTCGTCGACGTCCTCCTCACGCTCGACGCGGAAAGCGACACAGCCCAACGCTTCTGACAGCTTGACGAAGTCCGGGATCATCCGCGAATGCGTCGCCAGATCGGTGTTGGAGTACCGCTCCTCGTAGAACAGGGTCTGCCACTGCCGGACCATGCCCAGGTTGCCGTTGTTGATCAGCGCAACCTTGATCGGGATGCCCTCGATCGCGCAGGTGGCGAGTTCCTGGTTGGTCATCTGGAAGCAGCCGTCGCCGTCGATGGCCCACACCTCGGTGTCGGGTGCGGCGGCCTTGGCGCCCATGGCAGCGGGGACGGCGTAGCCCATCGTGCCCAGACCACCGGAGTTGAGCCAGGTTCGCGGCTTCTCATAGGAGATGAACTGCGCCGCCCACATCTGATGCTGGCCGACGCCGGCGCAGTAGACCGCGTCGGGTCCGGCGGCCTTGCCCAGAGCCTGGATGACGAACTCGGGAGACATCGAACCGTCGGTCTGACGGTCATAGCTCAGCGGGTAGGTCCGACGGATGCCGTCGAGGTAGGTCCACCACTCCGACAGATCCGGTGTGGTTCCACTGGTCGCCCGCTCGTCGCGCAGCGTCTCGGTCAGCTCGGCGATGACGGCTTTGCAGTCGCCGACGATCGGGACGTCGACCGGCCGGTTCTTGCCGATCTCGGCCGGGTCGATGTCGGCGTGGATGACCTTGGCGCCGGGGGCGAAGGAATCCAGCTGTCCGGTCACCCGGTCGTCGAACCGTGCGCCCAGCGTGATCAGCAGATCGCTTCGCTGCAGCGCACCGACGGCGGCCACGGTGCCGTGCATACCCGGCATACCCAGGTGCTGGTTGTGGCTGTCGGGGAACGCGCCGCGCGCCATCAGGGTCGTGACGACCGGGATGCCGGTCAGCTCGGCGAGCTCGAGCAGCTCCGCGGACGCGTTGGCCTTGATCACACCGCCACCGACGTAGAGAACCGGCGACTTCGCGGCGTTGATCATCCGAGCCGCCTCGCGGACCTGCTTGCCGTGCGGCTTGGTGACCGGACGGTAGCCGGGCAGGTCGATCTGAGGCGGCCACGAGAACGTGGTCTGGCTCTGCAGGATGTCCTTGGGGATGTCGACGAGAACCGCACCCGGACGTCCGCTCTCGGCGATGTGGAACGCCTCGGCGATGGTCTTGGGGATGTCGATCGCACGGCTGACCAGGAAGTTGTGCTTCGTGATCGGCATCGTGATGCCGGAGATGTCGGCCTCCTGGAAGGCGTCGGTGCCGATCAGCGACCGACCGACCTGACCGGTGATGGCCACGACCGGCACCGAGTCCATCTGCGCATCGGCCAGCGGGGTGACCAGGTTGGTGGCACCCGGGCCCGAGGTGGCCATCATGACGCCCGCGCGACCGGCGACCTGGGCGTAACCGGTGGCGGCGTGGCCGGCACCCTGCTCATGGCGGACCAGGACGTGACGGACCTTGGTGGAGTCCAGAAGCGGGTCGTAGACCGGCAGGACCGCGCCGCCGGGAATGCCGAAGACGACCTCGACACCGAGCTCCTCGAGGGATCGGACCACCGACTGCGCACCGCTGACGCGCTCCGGCGCGACGGTGTGCTGACCTACCGCACGGATGTTGCCCGCCGCGGGCGACTGCTGACGCAGTCCGGCGTTACGCGTCGGCTCACTACGGCCGGCGTCGTTGCGTGCTGTTGGTGCGCTCACTGCACGATCCTCATCTTGTCTGTATTTCGGTGGTGGGGTGATGTGACTACCTGACATGAAAAAACCCCCGACAGCTTCCGCTGTTCGAGGGTGGCGCGTCGATGCCGGTAGGGGTCTGCGAAGTGACCGGTCAGGCGACGCGCCAGCCGATTACTACGAGGATCCCGTTAATCATCACGTTGATCACGGTAGGACCGCGCGTCGTTCTGAGTCAAACTCCGGACCATGCCGTCCCACATGATGGGAAGGCGCAGGTGGTGACGGACGTCTCACCCACTACTCACGGGTACACCCGACGCCGGACTCGCCGCGGCCGGGTTGGCACAATGGAGACGTGCCGACTGATTCCAGCGACCCTGCCGCCCAGCCTCCGCGCAGCTCCCGGACACCACGCGATGCGGCGGCCGCCGACGACTCCCTCGAGATCACCTACCCGGTGACCTTCCGGATGAATCGGCTCGCCTACTTCACCGTGCCGATGCTCGCACTGGTCGTGGTCCTGCTGATCGGCGCCTCGCCGTGGTTCGCCTTCGCCTTCGTGGTGCCGGCCGTGCTGTGGTTCTGGATTCATCGTCTGCGCACGATCGTCACCGAGGACGGATTGCGTGCGGTCGGATTCTCGACCTCCGAGGTGGCCTGGTCCGACATCGCCGGCCTGCAGTTCCCCAAGTGGAGTTCGGTGCGCGCCGTCCTCCACAACGGTGAGCGAGTTCGCCTCCCCGCCATCGGTTTCCGCGACCTGCCCGCGCTGTCGATCGTCAGCGGTGGACGGATTCCGGATCCGTTCGAGGCGGCCGCGAACCCCGACGAGTAGAACCGGCACCCCCGGAGGCACAGAATCGACGCTGCGCGAACGGCTTTGACACGGACAGGCCGTTAGGCTCGTCGGGTGACGTACGCGACGCTCGACGCGAACCAACTCGACGACCTGATCTCCGACGGTGAGCTCGGCGCGGTCGCGACCGCGCTGTCCGCGATCCCCGCCGGCGACATCGCCGCCCTCCTCGACCGTCTCCCCCACCAGTCGCGGGGCGTGGCGTTCCGCCTCCTGCCCAAGGATCTCGCCGTCGAGGTCTTCGACGATCTCTCCGCCGACTCCCAGCGCAGGCTCATCGACGATCTCGGGACGGTCGAAGTGGTCGCCGCGTTCGATCACCTCGACCCCGACGACCGCGCGGAACTCCTCGACGAACTGCCCGCCGGTGTCGCCCGGGCACTCATCCAGCAACTGACCCCGGCCGAACGCGACGTCACCGCCGTCGTACTGGGTTATCCCCGCGGCTCGGTGGGGCGGCGGATGAGCCCGGAGTTCGTGCACGCCCGACTCGACGAGACCGCTGGCGCGGCGCTGAGCCGAGTGAAGGAGCGCGGGCACGCCGCCGAGACCATCTACACCGTGCCCGTGCTCGACGATGCCCGCACGCTGAGCGGCGTCGTCAGTCTTCGTGACCTGCTACTCGCCGATCCGGAGGCACCCGTCGCCGGTCTGATGCGCAAGCCGATGTTCGCGCACTCCGACGACGACGCGGAGTCCACCGCCCAGCGGTGCGTCGATCGGGGCATCCTCGCGATGCCCGTCGTCGACCGCGACAACCGACTCGTCGGCGTCCTCACCATCGACGACGCGGTCGAGGTCGTCGAACAGGCCCGCGACACCGACGAAGCCCGTGCCGGTGCCCGCGAACCGCTTCGCGAGCCGTACCTGCATGCGTCGATACTGTCGATCACCCGCGCCCGGATCGTGTGGCTGTTCGTCCTGGCGGTGTCGGCAATCCTCACCGTGAACGTTCTGGAGATCTTCGAGGGCACGCTCGAACAGAAGGTCGCCCTCGCGCTGTTCATCCCACTGCTCACCGGGATCGGCGGCAACACCGGTTCGCAGGCCGCGACCACCGTCACCCGCGCCCTCGCGACCGACGACGTGACGACCCGCGACGTCGTGCGCGTCGCCGGCAAGGAGGTCCGGGTCGGTCTGACGATGGGCTCGCTGCTCGGTGTCGTCGGATTCGCCGTCGCCGCACTGGTGTACGGCGTCGACATCGGCACGGTGATCGGTCTGACCATCGTGTCGATCTGCACGATGGCCGCGACCGTCGGCGGGGTGATGCCGCTGGTCGCGAAATCCATCCGCGTGGACCCGGCGGTGTTCTCGACCCCGTTCATCTCCACGTTCTGCGACGCGACAGGTCTCATCGTCTACTTCTCCATCGCCAAGGCGGTCTTGGGAATCTGACGCCGCCACCCGGCATCGCGAGCGTCCGTCCACGTCCGAATCGTTTTGTTTCCGCATGTCACAGCGGAGTAGCCTGGTCTCTCGGCGACTCGCGACGCCCACCCTCAGCGTGCGACGCCCCGTTCAACCCAGTTCCCGGGGCACACGGCCCTGTGAAACACACCCTCGGGATCGCGGTGTTGACGCCACGAGTCCGACGCGGCGAACACCTCCGGCCCAGGAGCCCGAAGGCGTTCGGCCGGAACGACTCCGCCCGACCCGACGATCGATATGAGGAAGCCATGCCAGCCCTGAGGTCACGCACCACCACCGTCGGCCGCGAAGCCGCCGGCGCCCGCTCCCTGTGGCGCGCCACCGGGATGACCGACGACGATTTCGGCAAGCCGATCGTGGCGATCGCCAACTCGTACACGCAGTTCGTGCCGGGGCATGTGCACCTCAAGGATGTCGGCGAGATCGTCGCCGACGCAGTGCGCGCCGCCGGTGGCGTCCCCCGCGAATTCCACACCATCGCCGTCGACGACGGCATCGCAATGGGTCACGGCGGCATGCTGTACTCGCTGCCCAGCCGCGAGATCATCGCCGACTCGGTCGAATACATGGTCAACGCCCACACCGCCGACGCGCTGGTGTGCATCTCCAACTGCGACAAGATCACCCCCGGCATGCTCAATGCCGCGATGCGCCTGAACATCCCGACCGTGTTCGTCTCCGGCGGACCGATGGAGGCCGGCAAGGCCGTCGTCGTCGGCGATGTCGCTCATCCGTCTTCGGACCTCATCACCACCATCTCCGCGTCGGCCAACAGCGACGTCGACGAGGCCGGGCTGGACGAGGTCGAACGGTCGGCCTGCCCGACCTGTGGCTCGTGTTCGGGCATGTTCACCGCCAACTCGATGAACTGCCTCACCGAGGCTCTCGGACTCGCTCTGCCGGGCAACGGTTCCACGCTGGCCACCCACGAGGCACGACGTGCGTTGTTCGAGCGCGCGGGCAAGGTGGTCATCGACGCCGCGAACCGCTGGTACCGCGACGACGACGCCTCGGTCCTGCCCCGCAACATCGCGACCCCGGCCGCCTTCCGGAACGCGATGGCGCTCGACGTCGCGATGGGCGGCTCGACCAACACCGTGCTGCACATCCTCGCCGCGGCACAGGAGGGTGAGGTCGCCGATTTCGACCTGTCGACCATCGACGAGATCAGCCGCAGGGTCCCGTGCCTGTCGAAGGTGTCCCCCAACTCCGACTACCACATGGAGGACGTCCACCGCGCCGGCGGAATCCCGGCGATCCTCGGTGAACTCCGTCGCGCCGGACTGCTCGACGACACCACCTCGACCGTCCACACGCCGACGATGGCGCAGGCCCTCGACGACTGGGACATCCGCGGCGGCAAGGCTCTCGACGAGGCCGTCGAACTGTTCCACGCGGCGCCGGGTGGCGTGCGGACGACGACCCCGTTCTCCACGGCGAACCGGTGGAGTTCACTCGACACCGACGCCGCCGGGGGCTGCATCCGCGACCTCGAGCACGCCTACACCGTCGAAGGCGGGCTGTGCGTGCTGCGCGGCAACCTCGCGCCCGACGGTGCCGTTCTCAAGACCGCCGGCATCGACGAGGACCTGTGGCACTTCGAGGGTCCGGCCCGCGTGGTCGAGAGCCAGGAGGATGCCGTCCAGGTCATTCTCTCGAAGACCATCCAGGCCGGCGAGGTCCTGGTCGTGCGCTACGAAGGCCCTGCGGGTGGTCCGGGTATGCAGGAGATGCTGCACCCGACCGCCTTCATGAAGGGCACCGGCATGGGCAAGAAGTGCGCGCTCATCACCGACGGCCGGTTCTCCGGCGGATCGTCGGGTCTGTCGGTCGGCCACATGTCGCCGGAGGCGGCCTCGGGGGGCGCGATCGGACTCGTCGAGGATGGCGACCGGATCCTCATCGACGTCAAGACGCGTCGTCTCGAGGTGCTCGTCGACGACGACGTGCTCGCCGAGCGCCGGGCCAAGATGGAGGCCTCCGAGCGTCCGTGGCAGCCGAAGGACCGTCAGCGCACGGTCACGACCGCGCTGCGCGCGTACGCGAAGCTCGCGACCTCGGCCGACAAGGGCGCGGTCCGTCAGGTCGACTGACGCCTCTCAGCAGAAGATGCGGGGTGCGTACCGGAGTCCGGTACGCACCCCGCATTCTGTGTCGGAGCTTGCTCCTCGTGTGACTCAGTTGAGCGGGTTGGTGCCGTTCGCCAGAATCCAGACGGCAGCGGCCGCACCGATGCCGACGATCAGCCACACGAAGGACCCGACGAACGGTCGACGGGCCCAGCCCCGCGGGTAGTCCAGTGAGTACAGGCCGGGACCGGTGAGGATGACCGCGGCCGCGGTAGCCGCGAGGAACAACTCGTACTCCGCTCCCTGTGCCGCGGCGAAGAATTCGAAACCGCCGGCCGAGGACACCCGGTACGCCGCGGCGACGAGCATCGTGCCGAGGATCGCCGACGCGCCGATCGGGGTCAGCAAGCCGAGGATCACCATGAGGCCGCCGACCGTCTCCGCGAGTGCGCCGACGATCGCGAGGATCTGCGCGTAGTCGGCGTTGAACCCGCCGTCGACGAGCATCTGCTCGAATCCGCTGAGCCGCGGCCCGTTCCAGAGGCCGAACAGTTTCTGCAGGCCGTGTGCGCCGACGAACGCGCCGAGCGCGATCCGCAGCAGCAACAGGCCGAGGTCGATGGTGCCGCGCCGCGACTTCGCGACAGCGTCCTCGAGTTCGTCGTCGGCCACCGACCTCGTGTCGTACTCGTCCTCATGCGCCCGGTTCCGTCGACGACCGAACAGTCGCCGGCCCGGTGACTCGTCGTCGAGCAAAGCGGTGTCCGACGAACCCGGTTCGTCCGGGTTCGCGCGGTAACGGCCGGTGTCGTCCTCGTCGTCGAGGAAGTCGTAGCGGCCGGTGCCGACCGGTGGCAACGCGGGTTCGGGCCTGGTCGCGGTGTCGTCGGCGGGGATCTCGGCGGAGGTACCGGTCTGGGCGACCGGGCGGCGCCCGAACGCGACGGTCGGTTCGCCGTCCGACTGCGGGCTCCGGGACTTCGGAGTGCTCGCAGGTCCCGCCGTGCCCCGAGGTTCCGCGGTGCCCCGAGATTCCGGGGAGTGATCAGGTTCGGGGCTGCTCGCAGGTTCCGGGGTGCGCACGGGTTCGTGGACAGGTGCCGGTGGCGGGTTGACCACGGTGCCCCTGATCTGACGGGTCTCCACATCGCCGGGATCGATGTCGTCGAGTTCGTCGACCCGCGCATACGGTGCCGGTGAACGCCGTGCGTGCCGGTTGTAGAAGTCGTCCCGGTCGACCGCGGGCGGCGGTGCGGGGGTCGGTGGATGGTCCGTCACCGGGATCTGACCGGTCGGCTCGTCGTATGGGCTGGTCGCGGACGGGCTCGACGTATCGGGCTCCCTGTCGCTCGGCGTGTCGCGTTCGCTCACATGCCCGACTCTAGAGGCTCGCGGTGTGCGGTCCCCGCACCCCGACGGGGTGAGTCGGCACACCACTACTGTGGACGCCATGTGGAAGGGGCGGCCGACGGGCCGAATGCTGGTGGCGTTTCTGGCGGTGATCGCGCTCGCTCTGGGCGGCTGCGCGAACTTCACCGAACAGGACCGTCAGCGGGAGGCCGGCGCGTTCAGTCCCAACAACCGTCCGAGTGGCCAGGCCGAGCCGACGCCGCCCCCGGAGACGCCGCGGGAGACCCAGCCGCCGCCGACGGGACCGTGCGTCGACCCCGATCCCGCGGTGATCGCGACCTGTCTCGCGTCGACGGGTGGGGTGATGCCCGGTGACGAGCAGGGCGAGGTCACGGTCGTCGCCGAACGCACGACCGGGAAGATCATCACCACCAAGCGCTATGGCCCCGAACGGGTCCTCGGTCAGGCCCCGGTCGACGCGTCGGGCGACGGCGGACTCATCGATTTCGCCTTCTCCCCCACCTACTCCCAGGACCGCCTGATCTACGCACTGATCACCACGCCGTCGGACAATCGGGTCGTCCGTCTCGCCCCCGGCGACGTGCCGAAGCCGATCCTGACCGGAATCCCCAAGGGCGCCACCGGGAACATGGGCTCGATGTACTTCCGCTCGCCCACCGAGCTGGTGGTCGCCACCGGCGACGCCGGGAACCCGGCCGCCGCTGACGACGCGTCGTCTCTGGCCGGAAAGCTGCTGCTGATCACCTCGTTCACCTCGGGTGTGAGCCCGCGTCCGCAGATCCTGGCCTCGGGTTTCGGATCATCGGTCGCCCTGTGCCCCAACGCATCCACCGGGACCATCTACGTCGCCGACCAGAAGGCCACCGAGGACCGCGTGCAGGTCATCGAAGAAGGTGGCCCCAAGGTGCTGTGGACGTGGCCCGACAAGCCGCAGATCGCCGGGTGCGGCGTGGCCGGCGGCAGCATCTTCGTCTCGACGACCCGCACCCAGCGGATCGAGGGCATCCGGGAACCGACCCGCGAGGACCCGACGATCACCCCTCCCGTCGTAGCCCTCGACCGCCGCTACGGCGCGCTCGGCCGGATGGCCGCACTTCCCAACGGACTCCTGCAGGTGGCCACCGTCAACAAGCAGGTCGGCAATCCGAAGCCGACCGACGACCGCGTGTTCCGCTTCCTCCCGCAGGGTGGGGGCAACGACCGGACCTGAGTGGGCTTCGACCGCACCGGGCTTCGACGCGGTTCCTCGCTGCGCTCGGTACCGGCTCAGCCGACAGGAAACACCACCCATGCTGCGCTCGGTACCGGCTCAGCCGACAGGAAAACACCACCCACGCTGCGCTCCGTACCGGCTCAGCCGGCAGCAAGCGCCACCGCTAGGAGCAGGCCGCGAGCACCAGTTCCTTGACCCGTGCCGGGTCGGCCTGTCCGCGGGTGGCCTTCATGACGTCGCCGACGATCTTGCCGGCCGCGGCGACCTTGCCCCCGCGGATCTTCTCGGCGATGTCGGGGTTGGCGGCCAGGGCGTCGTCGACGGCCTTCTGCAGGGCCGAGTCGTCGCGGACGACCTCGAGGCCGCGGTCGGCCACGATCTGCTTCGGCTCACCTTCACCGTCGAGCACCGCGGTGGCGACCTGCTGGGCGAGCTTGGTGGTCAGCTTGCCCTCGTCGACGAGTCCGATGATCTCGGCGACCTGCGCCGGCGTGACGGACAGGTCGGCGAGTTCCACGCCACG
This sequence comes from Gordonia sp. GONU, assembly GCF_024733855.1. Lineage (NCBI taxonomy): Bacteria > Bacillati > Actinomycetota > Actinomycetes > Mycobacteriales > Gordoniaceae > Gordonia > Gordonia sp. GONU. Next base: position 64,481 of record NZ_JANRHB010000023.1, on the reverse strand, counting down.
CGAATTGGCCTGCTGCGCAAGGAACGACACCCACCAGCCGCGGGCGGCCTCGGGTGACGCGCCGGCGTCGACGGTGGCGATGATGAGGTCGACGGCACCGACGTTGACCAGGTCGCGCATGACCTCGTCGGACACACCCCATTCCTCCTGGATGCGCGCGCGACGCAACCACGGCAACTCGGGCAGCGTGGCTCGGAGTTCCTCGATCCACGCCGAATCCGGCTGGACCGGAGGCAGATCCGGCTCCGGGAAGTAGCGATAGTCCTCGGCGGTCTCCTTGCGGCGTCCGGCCGAGGTGGTGCCGTCGGCCTCGTGGAAGTGCCGGGTCTCCTGCACGATCTCGCCGCCGGTCTGCAGGATCGCCGCCTGGCGGCGCATCTCGTAGCGCACGGCGACCTCGACGCTCTTGAGCGAGTTGACGTTCTTGGTCTCGGTGCGGGTACCGAATTCGGCCGCGCCCTTGGTCATCAGCGACAGGTTCACGTCGCAGCGCATCGAGCCCTGGTCCATGCGCACGTCCGACACGTCGAGGGACTTGAGCAGGTCGCGCAGCGCCGTCACATACGCGCGTGCAACCTCGGGTGCACGCTCGCCGGCTCCGACGATGGGTCGGGTGACGATCTCGACGAGCGGCACGCCGGCGCGGTTGTAGTCGAGCAGCGAGTGGCTCGCACCGTGGATTCGGCCGGTGGCGCCGCCGATGTGCAGCGACTTGCCGGTGTCCTCCTCCATGTGTGCCCGCTCGATCTCCACGCGCCACGTGGTGCCGTCGGCGAGCAGGACGTCGAGGTAACCGTCGTATGAGGTGGGCTCGTCGTACTGCGAGATCTGGTAGTTCTTCGGCTGGTCCGGGTAGAAGTAGTTCTTCCGCGCGAACTTGCTCGACGGCCGGATCGAGCAGTTCAGTGCCAGGCCGATGCGGATCGCCGATTCGATGGCCTTGGCGTTGGCGACCGGCAGCGAACCGGGCAGACCGATGCACACCGGGCACACCTGAGTATTGGGGTCGGCGCCGAACTCGGTCGGGCATCCGCAGAACATCTTGGTCGCGGTACCCAGCTCGACGTGCACCTCGAGGCCCATCACCGGATCGAAAGCGGCGATGACCTCGTCGTACTCCAACAGTTCGACGGCGGCGGAAGTCATGGCTGCCAGTTTATGCGGCGATATCCCAGGGATACGTTCAGGGTGATCACCGATGCCGGGAACCGGTCGTCGAACCTACCGTCGAAGACATCAGTTCACCGACCGAGGAGTCCCGATGACCACCGCACAACCTGCTTCCCCCGCCCCGCGACTGACGCGATCACGCTCGAACGCATGGCTCGGCGGCGTCTGCGGCGGTATCGCCGAACGATGGGGCTGGGACCCGACCCTGGTGCGTGTCCTGTTCGTGCTGTCGATGCTCCTCCCCGGCCCCCAGGTGCTCATCTACCTGGCGCTGTGGATCGTCATCCCCCGCGAACCCGCACCGGCCATCACCGCGGTCTAGCTAGCCGAAGATGACCCGGATCTCCTTGTACTGATCCAGGGGCACGGTTTTCAGTTCCCCGAGCGCCTCGTCGAAGGTGATCCGGTCGATCCGGGTCCCGTGGAGGGCGACCATGTGTCCCCAGCCCTTCTCGGCGACCAGGTCCGCGGTGGCCATGCCCATGCGGGTGGCGAGAACCCGGTCATAGGCCGACGGCACACCGCCGCGTTGGATGTAGCCGAGGACCGTGGCCCGGGTCGCGATGCCGGTCCGTTCCTCGATGAGCGGCGCCAGCACCTCCGCGACACCACCGAGGCGTGGCCGGTTGAATTCGTCGCGCCCCTTGGTGGAGTACGCCTCCGTCATCTCGGGGAGCTTGAAACCCTCGGCGACGACGACCATCGGTGCACGACCGCGCGCCTTGACACTGGTCACCCAGGCGCAGATCTGATCGAGACTCTCGGGGTGCTCGGGGATGAGGATGACGTGCGCGCCGCCGGCGATACCCGAGTGCAGGGCGATCCAGCCGGCGTGGCGCCCCATCACCTCGAGCACCATGCACCTCCTGTGCGAGTTGCCGGTGGTCCGTAAGCGGTCGATGGCCTCGGTTGCGATCTCGACGGCGGTGTTGAATCCGAACGTGTAGTCGGTGGCGTCGATGTCGTTGTCGATCGTCTTCGGGACGCCGACGATGTTGATGCCGTCGTCGAACAGTCGCTTCGACGCCGACGCCGTGCCCTCGCCGCCGATCGCGATGACACCGTCGATGCCGAGGTTCTCGAGCACCTTCTTGATGTTGTCGGGGCCGCCGTCGGGTTCGGTGTAGGGACCGAACCTGCTCGTCCCCAGGATCGTTCCGCCCTGATTGGACAGACCGCGCACCGTGGATCGGTTCAGTTCCATGATGTCGCCGTAGACGAGACCCGCCCAGCCGTCCTTGAAGCCGACGAACTCGTGACCGTAGACGGTCTCACCCTTGAGCACCGCACCGCGGATGACGGCGTTCAGACCGGGGCAGTCACCGCCGGAGGTCAGAATGCCGAATCTCTTGGCCATGTGGTGAGACCCTCCTTCTCGAGCGCGACGGACACCCCCAATCTAGTGCCCGCGTGCCCGACCCGCTGACCACGAAATCACTTGATCCCGTTCTCGTAGGCGAACACCACGGCCTGCGCTCGATCGCGCAGCGCCAGCTTGCCCAGGAGACTGCTCACGTGGGTCTTGACGGTCTGTTCGGTGACGTAGAGATCGGCGCCGATCTCGGCGTTCGACTTGCCGTCGGCCACCAGATCGAGTACCTCTCGCTCGCGCGGGGTGAGGTGTTCGAGTGCGGGGTTGCGGCTGGGGCGTCGACGGCGTGCGGTCACCTCGGTGATGAGTCGCTTGGTGATCGACGGCGCGAGCAGCGCTTCGCCGGCGGCGACCACGCGCACCGCACGCACGAGTTCGTCGGCAGGCGCGTCCTTGAGCAGGAAGCCCGACGCACCGATCCGCAACGCCTCGTAGACGTAATCATCGATGTCGAAGGTGGTGAGCATCAGCACGCGGGTCGGCGGTTCCAGCCCGGCCGACAGGATCTGTTCGGCGGCCCACAGCCCGTCCTTGCGCGGCATCCGCACGTCCATCAGGACGACGTCGGGACGCGCACGCCGGCACACCTCGACCGCTTCGACCCCGTCGGCGGCGTCCCCGAGCACGGACAGGTCGGGCTGGGCGGCGAGCAGGGCCGAGAAACCCTGACGCACCATCGCCTGGTCGTCGGCGATGACGACGGTGATCGGACCGGTGTTGCCCTGTGCTTGCTGCGATTCCGCGTTGATCGGCACGCCTGCCACGCTACTGGTCGGAGACCGGCGAGGAGACCTTCGGCACGGTCGCCGACGACGGTGCGCCGGCGATGACCCCGTCGCGTGGTGGCGTCATCGGGATCCGCGCACGCACCGCGAACCCGCCGTCGACCGTCGGTGCCGCGACGAGCGAACCCCCTACGGCCTGCGCACGTTCGAGCATCCCGGGAATACCGACGCCGTTGCCGCCGATCCCGAGGGGTTCGGCCGTCGGCGTCGAATTGACCACAGCCACCTCGACGGTGCCGTGCTCACCCGGTGTCACACTCACCAGCGTGCGGCTGCCCGGCGCGTGTCGGGTGGCGTTGGCCAGCGACTCCTGAACGATCCGGTAGATCACCAGTGCCGCCGATTCCCCCACCCCGGCATCGTCGACCTCGCGGATCAGCGTGACATCGGAGCCGGCCCGAGTGGTCGCGGCGACGAGCGAATCGATCTGCGCCAGGCCCGGATTGGGGGCCGTGGTCTCGGCGCCCTCGACCCGCAGCACCCCGAGCAGCTGGCGGACCTCGTCGAGTGAGGTTCGGGCGGCATCGGCGATGGCGTCGAATTCGGCTGCCGCCGCGGGCGAGACGTCGTCGATCCGGTAGCGCGCGGTCTGCGACATCACGACGACCATCGACATGCGGTGTGCCACCACGTCGTGCAGGTCGCGGGCGATGCGCGCGCGTTCCTGCAGCACCGCGGATTCGGCCTCCGCCTCCTCGGTTTGTCTCGTGCGAACGGCGAGCTGCCGCCGCGACGCCATCAGTCCGCGGAGCAGTGCCACGACGACCGCGAGCACCGAGATCCCGACGATCCACGCGGGGTGCACCGCGTAGGCGACGACGAGCGAGGTCGTGAGCCACACCAGCGGAATCCATCGCAACGGGCAGCGCAGCATCACCATGGCCGTCAGCACGAGCAGCTCGATGAAATGGGTTACCTGGATGGTGAGTTCCCAATCGTTGCGCGTGGGCACGACGAGACCGATGACCTGCGCCGAGACCACCGAGACCGCCCAGCCGACGAGCGGCGCCGACCAGGCGAGCGCGATGGGGAGCGCGGCGAACGCCGCGACGACGGGCAGGACGAACGCCGGCACGGAGTGCGTGACCGGCAGGGTCGGCCAGGCGATCGAGTACATGATCAGGGCCACGACCAGGAAGAACCAGTTGACCCGCGAGGAGAAATAGGCACGCACCGCGGGGTCCTGGGCGACCGGCGCGGTGGACGCCCAGCCGACGAAGTCACCGCCGGCCGCGCGCAGATGCTTGCGTAAACCGAACATGAGGTTCACCCTAGGCTCCGAGGGGCCCGGCAGTCCTCATACTTTCGGGGGAGACGGCATCGTTCCCGAGTAGTATCCGCCGCCCGGCATCCCCGCCGCGCCGGTGAGTACGAACCGCCCGTCGGAGCGATGTGGACCGGCGGTTTCACCCCCTAGCGTCAACGGCCATGAACCCTCCCGGACCACTGCGGAAATGGCCTTCGGACAACACTTCTCACCTTGATCACGGCGCGGACCCGGCGCCCCGACGGGGCCGGATCCGAACCCTCGTCGCCGCACTGACACTCGCTGTTCTCCTTGCCGGACAATGGATGTCGACGGCGCAAGCAGTCGCCGGTGACAACGGTTCCATCGCGGGTCCGGTCATCCCGCACCCCGAGGATGCCGACAATCCATATGCCGCAGCCGTCGTCGCACTGACCGGACCGGCTCCGGCCACGACGATGGACGTCCTGCCCGCATCCTTCGAGATGCACATGGGTTACACGCCGACGGTCGTGACCGGTGTACCCACGGACCCGGACGGCAGCTGCTCGTCGCCGGTACCGCTCCCGGACCGGTTCACACCGCTGTGCCGCACACACGATTTCGGCTACGACCTGTTGCGTGCTGCCGCGGCAGACGGCCGACCGCTGGGATCGTGGGCGCGATTCGCCCTGGACCGCATGCTGATCGAGGCGATGCAGCGTTCCTGCGATGATCCCGCCTGCGCGACCGCGGCCCACGTAGCCCGCATCGGTCTGGCCTGGAACACCTGGCGCCAGTTCGGTGGACCGCCGATCCGACAGGAATCGATTCCCCAGCTGGTGTCCACCACGGTCGAACGCGCGCTGGTCGATCGGCAGCCCACCGAGGAGCTCTCATGATCAGCGCGCCTGCCGCTCGCGTGTCGATGGACGCCGGGCGAGCTCTGCCTCCCCCGGTTCTCGTGGTCAGTATCGTCGCTTCGTATCTCCTGGCGCTCCATCCCGGAACGCTTCCGCGCGACGCGGCGACGACCGCGGTCGTGACGTCCGGCTTCGCCGCCGTGGGCGCGGTCGTGGGAATGCTGTTGTCACGATGGGCTTCCCGGCGACGCCCGCACCCGGACACGCAGACGCGTCGCGTCGTCTTCGGTGCCGGGGTGCTGATCGCGGCCGGCGGTGCGGGACTGTCGGTGTGGTGGCAGAGCTTGATCCGCGCCGCGGTCGGGGCGCCACCCGTTGGACCCGACTGGTGGGTTGCGGCCACGGTCGCACCCGCTGCAGCGGTCGCCGCGATCGTGCTGATCCCCCGCGTCACCGCGGTGATCGCGGCGTCGGCGGTCGCGCTCACCGCCGGACTTCTCGCCCCGGCCGACGCCGGTGCCGACCGCGGACAACCGCTGCCGCGCACCGTCGTCGTCTCCGAGTTCGGGACTCTGCTGCGAGGAGAACTCGCCGCACCGGAATTCGATCGTCCGGCAGAACGGTTGGTGAGGTCCTGGATGCACAGCGGCGGACTGTCGGCTCGCGCGGTGATCGTTGCGGTCCCCACCGGGTCGGGCTGGGTCGACCCGGCCGCGGTCGCCGGTTTCGTCGACCGCTTCGACGGGGACGTCCGGATACTGACACTCCCCTACGCCGACGTGCCGTCGTGGAAAGCGTTCATCTCCGATGATGCGGCCGCGACGGAATCGTCGATCACGCTGGTCCGCGAACTCGCGAAGGTCCTGGCGAGCCGGTCCGCGGGCGCCCGGCCCCGGTTGGTGCTCTACGGCCAGAGCCTCGGCGCGGTGGGGGCCGACGCCGCCCGGGTCTGGCTCGAGGACCATCACCCGTCACTGCTCGCGGAGACCGTCCTGACCGCACCGCCCGCGGGGACGGTGGCGCAGGCGTCGAGAACGCCGCGGATCGTCATGGCCAATCGCAGCGATCCGGTGGTCCGCTGGTCACTCGGTTCGCTGTGGCGTCCGCCTGCGTATCCCGAAGACACCGTGCTCGGCGGTCGACGGGTACCCGAGGTCCCCTGGCTGCCGGTCGTCGGATTCCTGCAGTCCAGCGTCGACCTGCTGGCCGCGCTCGACGGACCGACGGGCGTCGGTCACCGCTACGGGACCGAGCAGGCGCGACCGGTCAGCGGCCTGCCGCGGTGACCTCGCAAACCCACCACAGATGGACGAACCCACCACCTGAAACGGTGGTGGGTTCGCCCAAAAGTGGTGGGTGTGCAGTGACGTCAGATGATCGCGCCGCGAGCCGCCTCATACGACGCGCCGACCCGGTAAAGCCGGTCGTCGGCGAGTGCGGGCGCCATGATCTGCAGGCCGACGGGCATGCCGTCGTCCTTCGACAGTCCGGACGGCACGGACATCGACCCGATGCCGGCCAGGTTCACCGGCAGCGTGCAGAGGTCGAACAGGTACATCGCCAGCGGATCGTCGACCTTCTCCCCGATCGGGAAGGCGGTGGTCGGGGTGGTCGGCGAGATCAGCACGTCGACCTTCTCGAAGGCGGCGGTGAAGTCGCGCGAGATCAGGGTGCGGACCTTCTGCGCCTGACCGTAGTAGGCGTCGTAGTAGCCCGAGGACAGCGCGTACGTGCCGATCATGATGCGCCGCTTCACCTCTGGGCCGAAACCGGCTTCGCGGCTCAGCGCCATGACCTCGTCGGCCGAATGCGAACCGTCGTCGCCGACGCGTAGTCCGTACCGCATGGCGTCGAAGCGTGCGAGGTTCGACGACACCTCTGACGGGAGGATCAGATAGTAGGCGCCGAGCGCGTAGGTGAAGTGCGGGCAGCTGACCTCGACGACCTCCGCGCCGCGCTCGGTGAGCAGTTCGACCGCCTGGTGAAAGGAGTCGAGCACGCCGGACTGGTAGCCCTCGCCCTGCAGTTCGGTGACGACGCCGATCTTGACGCCCTTGAGGTCCTGTTCCGCACCTTCGCGAGCGGCCGCGACCACGTCGGGTACCGGCACGTTGATCGAGGTGGAGTCACGCGGGTCGTGTCCGGCGATGACCTCGTGCAGCATCGCGGTGTCGAGAACCGTACGGCCACACGGGCCGCCCTGGTCCAGCGACGACGCGCAGGCGACGAGTCCGTAGCGCGAGACGGTTCCGTAGGTGGGCTTGACGCCGACGGTCGCGGTGACCGCGGCCGGCTGACGGATCGAGCCACCGGTGTCGGTGCCGATCGCCAGCGGCGCCTCGTACGCGGCTAGTGCCGCGGCGCTGCCGCCACCCGAACCACCCGGGATCTTGGTGGGGTCCCACGGGTTTCGGGTCAGCTGGTAGGCGGAGTTCTCGGTCGAGCTGCCCATGGCGAACTCGTCCATGTTGGTCTTGCCCAGGATCGGGATGCCTGCGGCGCGGAGCCGTTCGGTGACCGCGGCGTCGTAGGGCGGAACCCAACCCTCGAGGATCTTGGAACCGCACGTCGTGGGGGCGTCGGTGGTGGTGAAGACGTCCTTGAGCGCGATCGGCACCCCGGCGAGCGACGACACGGGCTCGCCCGAGGCGATCGCGTCGTCGGCGGCTTTGGCAGCGACGAGCGCCTCGGCGCCGCTGACGTGCAGGAAGGCACCCAGCTCGCCGTCGACCTCGGCGATGCGGTCGAGGTGGGCCTGTGTGACCTCGACCGAGCTGACCTCGCGGGTCGCGATCTTGGTGGCGAGTTCGGCCGCGGACAGACCGGTCAGGTCACCGGCGGGACGAGGAGCTGCGGCGTGCGAATCGGGGCTCACTGCTCTTCTCCCAGGATCTGCGGAACGGCGAAACGGTCCTGTTCGACGGCCGGCGCACCGGACAGCGCGGCGTCGGTGCTCAGGCCGGGCACGACGACGTCGGGACGCAGCACGTTGGCGAGTTCGGCCGGATGCGCGGTTCCGGGCACGTCGTCGGCGGCCACCTCCGACACCGACGCGACGTGGGTCAGGATCGAGTCCAGCTGCTTGGCGTAGACATCGAGTTCGTCCTCGCTCAGCGCCAGTCGCGACAGTCGCGCCAGATGCGCGACCTCTTCACGCGATATGGACTTCGGTTCGCCAGCCACCGTCAGCGTCCTCTCTCACCATCACTTGCTCGGTCATGTCGCTCACCCGACGCCCATGCGACGCAGATGCGCCTCTCCAGCCTATGGGAACGCGCCAACCCCACTCACCCCAGCCACCGGTTGCACCTCCCGGACACACCCGCCCCGGCCCCGGCGTGGCCGCACCCGGTCGCCCCCGGCGCTGCGCGCGCCGTCGCCACGGGTGCGAGAATGACCCACGTGTCTTACCTGTTGCGCGTCCAGCTCGAGGACCGTCCCGGCAGTCTCGGCGTGCTCGCCGTGCAGCTCGGTTCGGTCGGTGCCGACATCCTGTCACTCGAAGTGGTCGAACGCGGCAACGGTTATGCCGTCGACGACCTGGTCGTCGAGGTGGCACCCGGTGCGCTGCCGGACAGCCTGATCACGGCAGCCGAGAAGGTCAACGGCGTTCGCGTGGATTCGATCCGCCCGTATTCCGGCGTGCTCGACACCCACCGCGAACTCGAGCTCGTCGACCAGGTCGCCACCGCGAAGCGCAAGGATCGCCTCCAGGTCCTCGTCGACAACGCCCCGCGCGTGCTGCGGGTGTCGTGGGCGATGGTCATCACCAGGGCCAGCGGCGGCGTCCTACAGCTGTTCGGCTCCTCCGGCGCCCCGGAAACCCCACTCACCAGGGCTGATTGGCTGCCTCTGGAGCATGCGGCGCAACTCGACGCCGAAGGCGACTGGGTGCCGGGTGCATGGCAGGACATGGACACCCGCCTCGCCGCGGCGCCGATCGGCTCCAATGACAAGGCGATCCTGCTCGGCCGCATCGGCGGGCCGGATTTCCGGCCCTCGGAGGTCGCCCGACTCGGCTACCTCGCCGGGATCGTCAGTACGGTGTTGCGCGCCGACGGTTAGCAGGATGATGGAGGCATGACCTCCATCACACTCGCGCAAGGAGACATCACCCTTCAGTCGGTCGACGCGATCGTCAATGCCGCCAATTCGACGCTCCTCGGCGGTGGCGGGGTCGACGGCGCCATCCATCGGCGTGGAGGTCCCGCGATTCTCGCCGAGTGCAAGGAACTCCGGGCCGGACGCTACAAGCGCGGACTCCCCGTCGGCGAAGCAGTTGCCACCACCGCCGGCGATCTGGATGCACGCTGGGTCATCCACACGGTCGGACCGGTGCACTCCCACGATGAGGACCGATCCGAATTCCTGGTCGCCTGCTATCGCGAATCCCTCCGCGTGGCAGACGAATTGGGTGCGACGACGATCGCCTTCCCGGCCATCTCGACCGGCGTCTACGGTTGGCCCATGGCCGACGGCGCACGCCGGGCCATCGACACCGTCCGGTCCGTGGACACCGCGATGACCGAGATCCGGTTCGTGTTGTTCGATCCGCGGGCGTACCGCGCCTTCGACGCCGCGCTCAACGGTTAGCGCTGCTCAACGAGAAGAATTCGCTCGTGAGGAGCGTCCGGAGCGGACTTACGAAGCGGGATCCCTGCTCCCTGAGGAGCGACCGGAGCGGACTGACGAAGCGGAATCCCTGCTCCCTGAGGAGCGACCGGAGCTTGCGGAGGACGCGTCTCGAAGGGTCGACGAGGCGATCTCATCAGGCCTTCGAGGCTCGTCGCTTGCGCTCCTCACACCTCAGGCAGCGAAGGGTCGTGCCGCGTTCTTCGATCCGGCCGCGAGGGGGTCACTCGGGACTGCCGGTCTCCAGGAGACGCTTGAACGCGTCCTCGTCGAGGACCGGCACACCGAGTTGCTCGGCCTTGTCGGCCTTGCTCCCCGGCGAGTCACCCACGACCACGTAGTCGGTCTTCTTCGACACCGATCCCGATGCCTTGCCGCCACGCTGCAGGATCGCCTCCTTGGCGCCGTCGCGGGAGAAGTCCACCAGCGATCCGGTCACGACGATGGTCTTGCCCTCGAGGGTCCGCGCGATCGAGTCGTCACGCTCGTCCTCCATGGAAACGCCTGCGGCGCGCCACTTCTCCACGATCTCCCGATGCCAGTCGACGGTGAACCAGTCGTGGATCGACTGCGCGAGAGTCATGCCGAGGCCCTCGACGTCGGCGAGCTGTTCGACGCCGGCGGCCTCGATGGCCTCCAGTGAGCCGAACTCGGTGGCCAGCGCGCGCGCCGCGGTGGGCCCGACGTGGCGGATCGACAGACCCACCAGCACGCGCCACAACGCCACGTCCTTGGCCTTGTCGAGGTTGGCCAGCAAGCGTTTCCCGTTCGCCGACAACGCGCCCGCCTTGGTGGTGAACAACTCCGTGCGGGCGAGGTCGTCGGCGGAGATGGAGAACAGATCACCCTCGTTGCGGATCACCTTTGCCGACAGCAGCGCGGTGGCTGCCTCGTAACCGAGCGCCTCGATGTCGAACGAACCACGACCGGCGAGATGAAAGAGCCGCTCCCGCAATTGAGCCGGGCAACTCTCCTGATTCGGGCACCGGACGTCGACGTCGGATTCCTTCTCCGGACGCAACAGCGTACCGCATTCCGGACAGCGCTCGGGCATCTCGAACTCGAGCTCGGAACCGTCGCGCAGGTCGACCACCGGCCCGAGCACCTCGGGGATCACATCGCCGGCCTTGCGGATGGTCACGGTGTCGCCGATGAGCACACCCTTGCGCTTGACCTCCGAGCCGTTGTGGAGGGTCGCGCGAGAGACCGTCGAACCCGCGACGAGGACCGGTTCGAGCACCGCGAACGGTGTGACGCGACCGGTGCGCCCGACGCCGACCTGGATGTCGCGCAGCTTGGTCGTGGCCTCTTCCGGCGGATACTTGTAGGCGATCGCCCACCGCGGTGCGCGCGAGGTGGAACCGAGGCGGCGTTGGACGCCGAAGTCGTCGACCTTGACCACGATGCCGTCGATCTCGTGGTCGACGTCGTGGCGGTGTTCGCCCCAGTAGGAGATCTTGTCGAGGATCTCGGCGGCGGTCGAGGCCTTGGTGGTGTGGGTGGACACCGGAAGTCCCCACGCGCCGAGCGCGAGATAGGCATCATGCAACGACTCCGGCCGCCACCCCTCGGTGTGGCCGATGCCGTGACAGATCATCCGCAGTTTTCGACGAGCGGTGACCTGCGGGTTCTTCTGCCGCAGCGACCCGGCCGCCGAGTTGCGTGGATTGGCGAACGGCGGCTTGCCATCGGCCACCAGGGACGCGTTGAGCGCCTCGAAATCCTCGACACGGAAGAAGACCTCGCCGCGCACCTCGAGGACGTCCGGGATCGGATAGCCGTCGGCGGCCGTCAGTCGGTGCGGGATGTCGTCGATGGTGCGCGCGTTGAGCGAGACGTCCTCACCGGTGCGGCCGTCGCCACGGGTGACACCGCGTTCGAGGACTCCGTTTCGGTATACGAGCGCCAGGGCGACACCGTCGATCTTGAGTTCGCAGAGGAACTCGACCTCGGCACCGGCGTCGGAGTTGACCCTCTGGACCCAGGAGGTCATCTCGTCGTAGTCGAAGACGTTGTCCAGCGACATCATCCGCTCGAGATGGTCGACCGGGGAGAACGCGGTGGAGAAACCGCCGCCGACCAGTTTTGTCGGCGAGTCGGGCGTCGCGAGCTCGGGGTGACTGTCCTCGAGGTCCTGCAGGCGTCGTAGGAGAGCATCGAACTCGCCGTCGGAGATGACCGGCGCATCCTTCACGTAGTACCGGAACTGATGCTCGCGGATCTCCTCGGCGAGCTCCGTCCACTGCTCCCGCAGGTCTCCCTCGGGTCCCGACTGTTCGGTCGCCGGCCGCCCCGACTCCGTTGTTTCTGCCACGCACCGAGGGTATCGGAGTACCCGGACAACGAGCCCGGAGCTCACCGGGCAACTGCACCGCCCCTACGGAATGACGTCGCGCGCGACGTCAACACCTCGGGGAGAAGTGGCGAAGCCGCTGCTCTCGGATCACGGAGCGGTCGAGTCGAGCTTCGCCAGCGACCGTTTCGGCGCGACCTGACGGTAGCTGGCGTCGAGGAGTTCGGCGACCTCGTCCCAGTCGGGGTCCCCGTCACCGTCGAGGATCAGGGCCAGCCACCCGTAGGGGCCGTAGTAGGCCGGCACGTAGAACCGCGGATCCTCTTCGAGCGCGGGCTTCTCCGACTCGTCGGGGATGAACAGGACCGAGTGGTCGTAGCGGATCTTGCCACCCTTCAGACCGCCGCCGTAGTTGGCGAACATCTTGCCGCACCGGAACGTCGGGCGACCGTGCGCCACGACCTCGGTGGCGTCGGGAAGCGCGAGCGCGATCTCGCGGACGCGACCCAGGATCGGGTCGGCGTCGTCGAACATGATCGGATGCGGCATGCCCGCAGGATAGTTCCGGCCGCCCGGGTTCCGCAGTCGTTCCGGGTCGTCAGAGGGCGGTCGGGTCGCCGGCGAGCAGCTGACCCGCTTCGGCAACCACCGCGAGAGCCTTGCGCGCCCAGCTCTCCGACGCTCCGGCCATACCGCAGGTCGGTGTGACGATGACGCTCTCCGACAACACTTTCCGGTTGAGGCCGATTCGGTCGGTGAGTGCGGCGAGGCCGGTCGCCACGGTCTCGGCGTTGACCGGCTGTTTCGGCGCGGTGGACGGCACCCGACCGGCAACCAGTACATCCCCGCGATCGATGAGCATCCCGATGCCGTCGAGGTCGGCGTCGCCGGGTGCGGTGACGTCTATCGAATACGCCACGCCCCGAAGGTGTTCGAGGAGATCCCAACGGGGACGGCTGCAGTCGTGGAGCACCACCGGGGCGTCGACGTGCTCGATCAGCTCGGTGAGGGCCCGCGCCACCTCGACCGCCGGGATCGCCCGGATCGGGTCGAATCGGGTGAGGGGTGTGACGGTTCCGTCGATGACCCGGCCGATCATCGGTTCGTCGATCTGGACCACGACCTGTGCGCCCAGGCGCCGGGTGACCTCGCCGACGTGTTCGCGGATTCCTTCGGCGGTGGACGCGACGATGTCGCGGACCGCGCCCGGATCCTTCAGCACACGATGGCCGTTGGGCAGTTCGACCGACGCCGACGTCGTGAACGGACCGGCGACCTGGACCTTGTAGGCTCGGCCGGTACCGACGAATCCCGCTGTCTCCCACAGCTCCTCGGCGACGTCGAGATCCTCTTTGAGGTAGTCACGCGCTCGCCGGGTCAGTTGCGACTCCCGTTGCGCCAACCGGTATCCCCAGGTCGCGGTGTCCATCGGGAGGTCGACGAGGATCGCGGCCATCCGGCCGATCAGGTCCGAGCCCGCTCCGCGACCGGGGAGTTCGACGAGATGGGCGAGGTCGAGTTCACCGTTGACCACGGCAGCGGCCGCGCGCGGATCGGTGCCGGGCATCGAGCCCAGGCCGGTGCCGATGCCGGTGGGCAGATCGGGTGTGGTCACCGAACCGCGACAGCGGTCGGTCGCGACGTGGTCGACGCGATGCGTCCGCATCCGACGACCTGATCTCCGCGCTCCGCGTCGGGCAGGTACAGCACGGCTGCCTGACCGCGTGCGACGCCGGTCAACGGTTCGTGCAGGACGATGTCGATCGCGGGTTCGCCGTCGACGGTGGTCGGCGTCGCGGTCACCGGCGCGAGCCCGCCGTGGGCGCGCACCTGGACCACGGCCTCGAACGGCTCGTCGGGGGTGATGCCCGACGTCCAGACCGCACGGGTGGCGGTGATGCCCCAGACCTGCAGGTCCGCTGCGGTGCCGACCGTGACCGTGCCCGACTCCGGGTCGATCTCGGTGACGTAGCGGGGCTTGCCGTCAGCGGCGGGGGCGTCGATGCCGAGGCCCTTGCGCTGCCCGATGGTGAAGCCGTGGACACCGTCGTGGTCGGCCAGGCGCTCACCGGACGAGGCGTCGACGACCGCGCCCGGACGGATCCCGATCTTGGCACCGAGGAAGGCGCGGGTGTCACCGCTGGGGATGAAGCAGATGTCATGCGAGTCGGGCTTGTCGGCGACCGCGAGACCGCGGCGCGCGGCCTCCGCCCGGATCTCGGCCTTCGGCGTGTCCCCGACCGGGAACAGCGCACGGGAGAGCTGCTCGCGGGTGAGGACGGCGAGCACGTAGGACTGGTCCTTGTCGTCGTCGACGGCCCGGCGCAGCTCACCGTCGACGAGCTGGGCGTAGTGACCGGTTGCCAGAGCGTCGAAGCCGAGGGCGATCGCCTTGTCGGCGAGCGCGGCGAACTTGATCTTCTCGTTGCACGTCAGGCACGGGTTGGGGGTGCGTCCGGCGGCGTAGGCCTCGACGAACTCGTCGATGACGTCGTCCTTGAACCGGTCGGCGAAATCCCAGACGTAGAACGGGATTCCGAGCACGTCCGCGGCACGGCGCGCATCCGAGGCGTCCTCCCGGGAGCAGCACCCGCGGGATCCGGTACGCAGTGCTCCCGGTGCGGTCGAGAGAGCGAGGTGGACGCCGACGACCTCGTGTCCGGCGTCGACGGCACGCGCGGCCGCGACCGCCGAGTCGACGCCGCCACTCATCGCTGCGAGTACGCGCATCAGGAGACCTTTCCGCCGGGTGCGGAGACGAGGCCGGCGGCGCGAGCACGATCCACGACCTCGTCGATGACCTGGGCCACCGCGTCGATGTCGGCGTGGGTGGTCGTGTGGGAGAGCGAGAACCGCAGCGACGAGCGGGCGTCGGCCATGTCGAGTCCCATCGCGAGCAACACGTGGCTCGCCTGCGCGACACCCGCGGTGCAGGCGGAACCGGTGGAGCACTCGATGCCCTTGGCGTCGAGCAGCATCAGCAGGGAGTCTCCTTCGCAGCCGGCGAAGGAGACATGCACGTTTCCGGGCAGGCGTGCGTCCACATCGGCGCCGTTGCGCACCGTGCCCTCGACGCCGAGCAGGACGTCGGTGAGCCGCGACGCGAGGGCGCGTACGCGGGTCGTGTTCTCCTCCATGTGCTCGACACACCAGGTCAGCGCTGCGGCCATGCCGGCGGCCCCGGCGACGTCCTGGGTGCCCGACCGGACGTCACGTTCGTGGCCTCCACCGTGCTGTAGCGGGACGCAGGCGACCTCACGACCCAGCAGCAACGCACCGACGCCCTGCGGTCCGCCGAACTTGTGGGCGGCGAGGCTCAGCGCGGACAGTCCGCTGGCGGCGAAGTCGATCGGCAGGTGGCCGACGGCCTGGACGGCGTCGGAGTGCACCGGCACGCCGAACTCGGCGCCGAGCGCCACGATCTCGGCGATGGGCTGAATGGAACCGACCTCGTTGTTGGCCCACATGACCGAGATGAGGGCGGTCTGGTCGGCGTGTGCCTCCAGTTCGGCACGGAGATCGGCGGGTGAGACCACGCCGTCGGCGTCGACCGGCAGCACCACCAGCTCGGCTCCGGCGTCGGCGGCGAGCCACTGCGCGGGGTCGAGGACCGCGTGGTGCTCGACCCCCGACACGATGATGCGGCGACGCTGCTCATCGGCGCGGCGACGGGCCCAGAAGATGCCCTTGACCGCGAGATTGTCAGATTCGGTACCGCCCCCGGTGAAGATGACCTCCGACGGCCGCGCACCGACCGCCGCGGCGATCGCCTCGCGCGCCTCCTCGAGGCGGCGTCGGGCGGTGCGGCCGGAGCCGTGCAGGGAGGAGGCATTACCCGGCGTGCTGAAGACAGCGGTCATCGCCTCGACGGCTTCGGGCAGCATCTGCGTCGAAGCGGCGTGGTCGAGGTAGACGGACGTGCGCGGAGGCACTCGGGTTGGCAGGGGCATCGCTAGCAAGGATAAACGCGCGGCCGACGTCGACAAATTCCGCGACCGCGTGCCTGCCTCAGACGCGTTCGAGATAGAAGTACAGGTGGCGTCCGTCGATGACGCCGCCCTTGCCGTTCATGATGCCCATGACGGTGGTGTCGTCGACGCGCTTGAAGTGATCGATGACCGGCTGGCCGTCGTAAACCATCGACGCGGTGATCTCGCCGCGGAACTCGATCGCCCACAGGCTCGCCTCGCCCTTGCCGAGTTCGACGTTGGAGAACAGCTTGCCGTTCTCGTCGCGGCAGACCAGCGGCTGCACATCACTGCGCGAGGTGAAGGTCTTGCCGAACCAATTGGCCTTCCCCAGCACCCCGTTGATGGCGTGGCCGGTGGTGAACTCGCCACCCTTCCACGCCCCCAGCATCTCTTCGGGACGCAGCGTCGCGAGCCCCGCCCAGACGGTGTCGAGGACCGCGTCGTCGACGAGCCCTTCCGCTTCCCGCAGCTCGAAGAACTTGGCGCGGGCCGCTTCCCGGGTCAGGGTGGACGTCATCGTCGGACTCCTTCGACATACGGCGATCTTCTCGGCCGCGTGCGCGGCCGCTCCGAAGGAACCTATATCAGAGAACAGTCGATGTCACTTTCCGCCGAACTCAGGACGCGTTCGCAGCGACGCGCCAACTCGCGACGGTCGGTTCCCGGCGCTTCGGCGGGCTCGAGACGGACGACCACGGTCAGTCCGCGGGCCCGCAGCACTCTCCGGAGGGTGTCCAGGGGAGAGTCGTCGCCGATGAAACTCGGGTCGGTCGCGGCGTGTCCGTCCGGCCCGAGAAACCTCAGACGGACCGGGAGCACCGGCACCGCGGCGTCGATCGCGGCCTGGAAGAACGCCGGACGGAACTCACCGCCGGTGCGGCCGCAGAAGGTGGTCCCCTCCGGGAACACGATCACCGAGGAGTCGGCGGCCAGGCGCGCGCAGACCCCGCCCACCGCCGCCGGGAGTCCGCGCAGCGTTCCACGGTCGACGGCGATCACGCCGAATCTGCGCGCGATCCCCGCGACGACCGGCATGTCGACGACGTCCGATTTCGCCACCACATGCGCCGAGCTCACCAGGGCCAGCGCGAGGACGTCGAGGAACGAGATGTGATTGGCGACGATGAGCCCGGTCGCGCGCGGGTCGCGTCGCCGGTCGTCGACGACGACCCGGATACCGAGTGCGGCGAGCAGCGGGCCCGAGGCCCGCGCCCGAAGCGCTCGCCGTGGCCGATGCCGCAGGCGCGCCACCGCCTCGTCGGCGACGAGCATCCCGACTATCCAGCAGACGACAGCGGCGAGGCGGCACAGTCGCTGACCCACGACCAGCGCGTCGACGAGCAGGGCGACACGCTTCGTGCCCCGGGGACCGAGGCAACTGTCTCCGCAGGTGCTGACCGGGAACCACGGGTGCCGCGCCGGTTCCGCCGACAGCGGGATCATCGCGACGGCGCGGCCGAGCCGAGGCGCTGGGCGCTCGATCGCAGGCGTTCGAGGTAGCGACGGTTGGTACCTTCCCGATCGAGCACCGTGAGGAAGTCCGCAACATCGAAGACGTCGTCGACGGCGGGTTCGCCGCAGATACGGGCACCCATCCGCAGGTATCCGCGCATCAGGGGCGGCATGCCGACGGTGTCCGACGGCGTGATGTCCTCGAGCAACCGCCCGCCGATGCGTGGGGGCGTCAGTGGAGAGACATGCAGGACGGGGTCGGTGTAGTCCTCACGCAGCCGGTCACGGACCGCGCGCAAGACCGACCCGGGCATCCACTCCCCCGGGCTGTGCAGCGGCACCGAGACGCAACCCATCAGATAGCGGTAGCCGGCCTGATCCATGTACTGCAGCAGGGCCGCCCACATGAGCGCGGTGACCGATCCGTCACGATGCTCGGCGTGGACGCAGGCACGACCCAGTTCGACTGTCTCCGCGAAGATGTCGGCCACGGCTCCGAGGTCGAACTCGGTGGACGAATACCAGCCGCCGGCGGCGATCGCGCGTGGCGGGGCCAGCAGCCGTGCGCATCCGATGACGCCGTGGTCGTCGTGCCGCACGACGAGGTGTTCACAGAATTCGTCGAAACGATCGGCGTCGCGTCCGGTGACGGCGTCGCCGATGCGATCGGAGAACCCGGGCTCGTCGGCGAAGACCCGGTAGCGGAGTCGTTGGACGGCAACGATGTCGGCCGGGTCTTCGGACACGAGCACCCGGACGGGGCCGGCGGTCAACAAGGTGGTCGAGGCGGCGGAAGCGGTTGCAGCGGACGAGGCGATGGACTGCAGAGCGTTCATGCCCCGAATGAAAGCCAGCGTCTGCGTCGCCACGGCCACGCCGGCGTGACGTGTCGGGGCGAACCGGGTGAACACGAGGCGCACCGGGATTCCGGGTGAACGGGGCGCGAACGCACGGTGGCCCCCGACGCGAACGTCGGGGGCCACCGGGGTTGTCAGGTGATCAGCAGATCACTTGCGCTTCTTGACCTCTTCGGTCAGCTGCGGTGCGACGTTGAACAGGTCGCCCACGACGCCGTAATCGGCGATCTCGAAGATCGGCGCCTCTTCGTCCTTGTTGACCGCGACGATGGTCTTCGAGGTCTGCATACCGGCCCGGTGCTGGATCGCGCCCGAGATGCCCAGGGCGACATACAGCTGCGGCGACACGGTCTTACCGGTCTGACCGACCTGGAACTGACCGGGGTAGTATCCGGAGTCGACCGCGGCACGCGAAGCGCCGACGGCGGCACCGAGGGCGTCGGCGAGCTCCTCGACGACCGAGAACTTCTCGGCGCTACCGACACCGCGACCACCGGAGACCACGATCGAGGCCTCGGTGAGTTCGGGACGATCGCCACCGATGTTCGGCTCGACCTTGGTGATCTTGACGGCGTTCTCGGCCGCAGCCGGGACCTCGACGTCGACACGCTCGCCGGCACCGGCCTGCGGAGCGGCCTCCACACCACCCGGGCGGATCGAGATGACCGGGGTGTCGCCCTTGGCCTGCGCCTCGACGGTGAACGCGCCACCGAAGATGGAGTGGATGCCCACCCCGCCTTCCTTGACGTCGACGACGTCGGCGAGGACACCCGAGCCGAGACGCACGGCGAGACGGCCGGCGATCTCCTTGCCGTCGGCGGTGGCCGCGACCAGGATCGCTGCCGGAGCAGCACTCTCGGCGATCGAGGACAGCACGTCGACCTGCGGGTTGATCAGGTAGGTGGCCGCGTCGTCGGACTCGGCGACGTAGACCTTCTCAGCGCCGGCTTCCTTGAGGCCGTCGATGATCGCATCGGCCGAGCCGGGCTTGCCGACGACGACAGCCGACGGGGTACCGAGGGCGCGGGCGGCGGTGATGAGCTCGCTGGTGACCTTCTTCAGGGCGCCTTCGGCGTCCTGCTCCACGAGCACGAGTACTTCTGCCATGTTGGTTTTCTCCTGAATGTCTGGGGTTCGCCGGATTGTCTGGTGGGGAAGATCAGATGATCTTCTGACCGACCAGGTACTCGGCGACCTTCGTGCCGCCGTCGCCTTCGTCGGTGACGCGCTCGCCGGCGGTCTTCGGCGGCTTCGGGGTCGAGGAGTTCACGACGCTGCCGGCGTTCTCCAGGCCCACATCGGTCGGCTCGACATCGATCTCGGCCAGCGAGACGACGGTGACTTCCTTCTTCTTCGCGGCCATGATGCCCTTGAAGGACGGGAAACGAGGCTCGTTGATCTTCTCGTTGACGCTGACGATCGCCGGGAGCTGCGCCTCGACGTGGAAGATGCCCTCGTCGGTCTCACGCTCGCCCTTGAGGGTCTCGCCCTCCAGGGTCAGCTTGCGCAGATGCGTCAGGTGCGGCAGTTCGAGGTACTCGGCGATCATCGCCGGGATCGCGCCGACACGGCCGTCGGTGGCCTCGTTACCGGCGATGACGAGCTCGACACCCTCGACCGTGCCCAGCGCGCGGGCCAGTACATAGGCGGTCTGAACCGCATCCGAACCGTGCAGCAGATCGTCCTTGATGTGGATCGCCTTGTCCGCACCCATCGACAGTGCCTTACGGATGGCGTCGGTGGCCCGGTCGGGACCAGCAGTCAGGATGGTGACCTCACCGCCGTCGGCCTCCTTGATCTTCAGCGCTTCTTCGACGGCGCGCTCGTTGATCTCGTCCAGCACGGCGTCAGCTGCCTCACGGTCCAGGGTGTAGTCGTCGTCGGACAACTTGCGCTCGGACCACGTGTCGGGAACCTGCTTGATCAGTACGACAATGTTTGTCATGGGTCTACGTCGACCTCCTGCGTCGGGTTCGGCAACTTACCGGCGGGTAAGGCCATGGGTCTCCCCCACTTTAGCGTTTCCTATGTTCCTACTAAACACCGACTACCTCACACTATGGAGCGGCACCGGACCTGCGGGTGAGCCCAGCGGCGACGACGGCCGATCGCTTGTTCGGTCATCGGCGCCGGGACGAACCGGGAGGCCGCGACCCCATGCCCTACGCTCGTGCAGATGACTGACGCAGACCTCGGTTCTCCGCCGACTGCCGGGATGACCGGTCTGGAGACCCTCGACACCGACCGGCAACTGGCACTGACCGGTGAACGGACGGTTCCGGGCATCCCCGCGGAGAACTACTGGTTTCGCCGCCACGAGATCGCGTACCGCCACATCCTGGACCGCTGCACGGGCCGCGAGATCCTCGAGGCGGGCTCGGGCGAGGGTTACGGCGCCGCGATGATCGCCGACGCCGGGGCGTCGTCTGTGGTCTGCGTCGACTACGACACCGCTGCGGTCGAACACACGCGTCGCCGTTACCCCGGACTCGTCGTGCACCAGGGCAATCTGATCGACCTCCCGCTGGCCGACGCATCGGTGGATCTCGTGGTGAACTTCCAGGTGATAGAGCACCTCTGGGACCAGGCCGCGTTCATCGCCGAGTGCCGCCGGGTGCTGCGTCCGGGTGGCGAGCTGCTGATCTCGACCCCCAACCGGATCACCTTCTCCCCCGGTCGCGACACACCGCTCAACCCGTTCCACACCCGTGAGCTGAACGCCGCCGAACTCACCGAACTCATCGTCGAGGGCGGGTTCACCCTCGAGGCGATGCTCGGCGTGCACCACGGCCCCCGCCTGGCCGCACTCGACGACAAGTGGGGCGGATCGCTGATCGACGCCCAGATCGAGCGGGCCCTCGCCGGCCAACCGTGGCCCGCCGACCTGGTCGACGACGTCGCCGCCGTCGTCGCGGAGGACTTCGCGGTACTCGACGCGCGCGACTCCGACATCGACACCTCGCTCGACCTGTTCGCGGTGGCGATCCGGGACTGAGGAATGACCATCAGCACCACAGAGGTTCCGGGACAGTTCACCTTCGTCCTGCACTCACACCTCCCCTGGCTGGCCAATCACGGTCGCTGGCCGGTCGGCGAGGAATGGCTCTACCAGTCGTGGGCGTCGTCGTATCTGCCGTTGTTCGATGTGCTCGAGCGGCTGGCCGCCGACGGATTCACCGATCAGTTGACCCTCGGCCTCACCCCGGTCCTGGTCGCGCAGCTCGACGATCCGCACTGTGCGTCGTCGATGTACGAGTGGCTCGCCGACTGGCAGCTGCGGGCGATCCAGGCCGCGACGTCGAGCGATACCGACCGCGCCGACGCCGGCCGCCGCGAGTACCTCGCCGCCCAGCGTGCGCTGGACACCTTCGAGACCAAGTGGCGCCACGGGGCCTCGCCGCTGATCCGCCACGTCGCCTCGAGCGGGGTCGCCGAGATCCTCGGCGGACCGCTCGCGCATCCTTTCGCCCCGCTCCTCGATCCTCGCCTACGGATGTTCTTCCTCCGAGAGGGACTTGCCGACGCCCGCGCGCGTTGGGGTTTCGACCCGGTCGGGATCTGGGCGCCCGAGTGCGCCTTCGCTCCGGGCATGGAATTCGAGTACGCCCGCGCCGGCGTCGGGCATTTCATGGTCGACGGCCCGACCCTGCACGGCGACACCGCTCTCGGGCGACCCGTCGGCGACAGGGGCGTCATCGCCTACGGGCGTGACCTGACCGTGAGTTACCGGGTGTGGTCGCCGAAGTCGGGCTACCCCGGCCATGCCGCCTACCGCGACTTCCACACCTACGACCACGAATCGGGACTCAAGCGGTTCCGCGTCACCGGACGCTCGGTACCCGGCGACGAGAAGAAGCCCTACGACCCCGCGCGCGTCGACGCCGTGATCGACCGCCACGTCGAGGATTTCGTCGGACACGTCCGCGACCGCCTCATCGAGGAATCCGCGCGCATCGGCCGGGACGCACTCGTCGTCGCAGCCTTCGACACCGAACTGTTCGGACACTGGTGGCATGAAGGTCCGGTGTGGCTCGAACGGGTCCTACGCCGTCTTCCGGAGGTCGGGGTGAAGGTCGGAACCCTCGCCGGCGCAACCCGATCCGGACTCGTCGGCGAGCCGGTCGATCTCCCG
This sequence comes from Gordonia sp. GONU, assembly GCF_024733855.1. Classification (NCBI taxonomy): domain Bacteria; kingdom Bacillati; phylum Actinomycetota; class Actinomycetes; order Mycobacteriales; family Gordoniaceae; genus Gordonia; species Gordonia sp. GONU. The sequence goes on along the minus strand of NZ_JANRHB010000023.1, from coordinate 41,729 downwards.
GCGTCGTCGTGGGGATCGGGCAAGGACTGGCGGGTGTGGAACGGCCCGCAGGTTCAGCATCTCGTCACGCTCAACGCGGAGGTCACCGAGACCGCTCTCGATGCCGTCGCCAAACTCCTCGCCCACGGAGGCGAACGGAGCCGCGTCGCCGATCAGATCGTGCGGGAGGCACTGCTGACGGTGTCCTCGGACTGGCCGTTCATGGTGTCGAAGGACACCGCCGCGCAGTACGCTGTCTCCCGAGCGCACACCCACGCACACGCCACGCGCGAGATCAGCAATGCCGCGATGCGCGGTCGCGACGACGCGGCGGCGACGCTCGCGCAGAACTGGGCGCGGGCCGACAATCTCTTTCCCGGACTCGACGCGCGCCGGTTGCACGCGATCATGACCGCAGATGGGTGTAGTGCCGAGGGGGGCATCTGATGAGAGTGCTGTTCGTGTCGTGGGAGTACCCACCCGTGGTGGTCGGTGGCCTCGGCCGGCATGTGCATCACCTCGCCACCGAGATGGCCGCCGCCGGACACGATGTGGTGGTCCTGACCCGCCGCCCGTCGGGGACCGATGCGGTGAGCCATCCGACGACCGACACCGTCGTCGAGGGTGTACGCGTGATCGCGGTCGCCGAGGATCCGCCGGAGTTCGAGTTCGGGCAGGACATGATGGCCTGGACTCTCGCCATGGGGCACTCGTTCATCCGAGCCGGTCTCAAGATCCTGGCCGGTGAAAGGGCATTCGCGGATTCTTCGACTCGATGGATTCCCGAAGTCGTGCACGCACACGACTGGCTGGTGGCCCACCCGTCGATTGCTCTTGCCGAATTCTTCGACGTGCCATTGGTTTCCACGATCCATGCCACCGAGGCGGGCCGGCACAGCGGCTGGGTCAGCGGTCGGACGAACCGGCAGGTGCACTCGGTCGAGTGGTGGCTCGTCGCCGAATCCGATGCTCTCATCACATGTTCGGCGTCCATGCGCGACGAGGTGAATCGTCTCTTCGGCTACGACGCGGCCGACATCGCGGTGATCCACAACGGGATCGACATCCGCACATGGCCGTTCGCGCCACGAACGCGGACGACCGGTCCCGCGGAACTGCTGTTCGCGGGGCGACTCGAGTACGAGAAGGGCGTGCAGGATCTGCTGGCCGCACTCCCCCGCATCCGGCGCAGCCATCCGGGCACCACGCTGACCATCGCCGGTGACGGTACACAGCGAGACTGGCTGATGGAACAGGCTCGCAAGCACCGGGTGAGCAAGGCGGTACGGTTCATCGGCGCCGTCGACCACGACGAACTGGTGACCCACATGCATCGGTGCGACGCGATCGTGTTGCCGAGTCGGTACGAGCCGTTCGGCATCGTCGCCCTCGAGGCGGCGGCCACCGGTATCCCGCTGATCGTCTCGACCGCCGGCGGTCTGGGTGAAGCGGTGCAGGAACCGGATACCGGCCTCACTTTCGAACCGGCTGACGTGGCAGGTCTTGCCACCGCGGTGCGGGCGACGCTGTCGGATCCGGATGCGGCAGCGCAACGTGCCTTACGTGCGCGGGCCCGGCTCACGGCCGAATTCTCCTGGGCCGAGGTGGCCGAACGCACGGAGTCGGTGCATCTGGCCGCCAAACGGCGAGTGCGTCATCCGGTTGGACGCCCGGACATTCCGATGCGACCGTTACCGGAACGGGACCCCGGGAACCCCTAGGAGCAGATCCCACCGCAGGAGCGTGCGACAAACCTCCCGAATGCGACATTTTCGTGATTTGCGTCACATTCGATGATGAATTTTGTGTACCCATAACAAATCTGGTTTTGTCTTGCGAAATAGTGGTTCTGACTCAGGTGCCAGTCCGGCTCCGCTGTGGCGCACATGAAATCAGGAGGCTAAGCCATGAACCGCAAGACCAAAGGTGCGCTCGCTGCCGGCGCCGGAGCCGTACTACTCCTCGGAGGCGTGGGGTCGTATGCGTTGTGGAGTGACACCGACACCACGGCCCCCGGCCAGATCACGACGGGCAACCTGGATCTCGCGTGCGGCACCACAGGCACCTGGACGGACGTCTCCACCACCATGAACGGTGGGACGACGATCAACCCGGCATCGGATTTCATGGTTCCCGGCGATGTGTGGGAGTACACGAACACCTGCACGGTGACAGCGACCGGCAAGAACATGAAGGCACAGCTGAATGTCACCGGAATCGACGCCGGACCCTCAAGTAACTTTACGGTCGTCACAGAGGTCGACGGCGGGCAACCGAATACGCCGTTCGACGTCAACAACGGGCAGGCCTACGACATCACCGTCACGGTCACCTTCGATGAGGGCACACCCGGTCAAGTAGACACGAACACCTCGGTCAACGTCGCCGCGATGGCCGTCTCGCTGAACCAAGTGCGACCGTAAGCCGGTCATGTCCGCAGCGTTTACGCGGCGGCGAATCCTTCTCGGCACCCTGGTGATCCTGGTGGCTGCACTGGTCTTCGGGTCGGTGCGGACCACCGGGGCGCTGTGGGTGGAGGAGGCTGAAGTGTCGGACGCGACTATCACCACTGGCACCATCGGTCTCGCACCGGGGTCCGGCAGTGCTCCGACGTTCACGTTCCCGGCGTTGAATGGCGCCAACGTCGCCCCTGGCGACTCTCGGCAAGCGGTGCTGAACATCGTCAACACCGGCAGCACGCCGCTGCGATTCAAGCTGGCCACCGCCGGGCCGACGGTGCAAACGGCCGGAGCGACAGTCACCGTGAATCTCTCGGGCGCCTCCGCCGGAACCTGTCCTGGTACCAGCGTGTCGTTGGAAGGAGCGTTCCCGGCACAGAACACCACCGGTGCCGGAACGGGTTTCGACTCACCGTGGACCCCGCTCGCCGTCGGTGCCACCACTACATGGTGCATTCGCTCCAGACTGGTGTCCGTCAATGGCACCCAGCCGGCCACGTTCACGATCGCATTCAACTTCGCAGCGGAGCAGACCCGACCATGAACGAGCGCGCACCGGTGCCCGCGTCTTCGGCCGACACCTCCGACGGACCCCGTCACGGGGTCCTGCACTATGTGTGGCAAACGATCTCGTGGCTTCTGCTGATCGCGGCCTTCAGCGTTCTCTGCGCCGTCATCCTCATCCCGCGGGTGGCCGGGGCCCAGGCCTACACCGTGCTGACCGGATCCATGCGACCCGACTATCCGCCGGGCACTCTCATCGTGGTCAAGCCGCAGCCGGCTAGTCAGATCGGTGTCGGTGACGTCATCACCTACCAGATCCGATCCGGCGAACCCGATGTCGTCACCCACCGCGTGATCGACGTGGCCATCCAAGCGAGCGACGGCGAACGCCGCTTCACCACCCAGGGCGACGCAAACAACGCCGCCGACCCCGGAACGGTCCGTCCCGAACAGATCCGGGGCGAACTCTGGTATTCGTTGCCCTACATCGGGTACGTCAACAACTGGGTCACCTCGCAGAAGCGCACCGTGATCATCTTCGCGGTCGCCGGCGCGCTCTTCGTGTATGCCGCGTGGCAATTCTGGGCTGCCCGCCACGACCCCGCGGACGACGACACGAACAACGTTGACGACACCGATGGGGGTGCCGTGCCGCCCGCGCCCGCCGCCGATAAGACACTGGCCGATCCCGTCGCCGACGACTCCCCGACCGAACAGCTGCCCACCTCGAGGACCGAACCGTCGGTGACCTCGTCATCGGGGACGGGCCCGGGCGACGACACGAAACCCCTGCCCGTCACACGACCGGACACCGTCTCATGAGCCGGTTTACGTGGTCGCCGAGCCTCTCGCGCCGGGTGAAGGCTCTGCTCACCTGCGGCGTCCTGCTCGGCACCGGCGCGATCGGCACAACAGCGCTCTGGTCGACGACCGCAGCCACGGTGTCGGGCCAGTTCACCACCGCGACCATCGCGATCCGGGCGAACAGCGAGGTAGCACACACCTTCACGTTCCCTGGAACGTTGTTGCCGGGCGACACCACCGCCTACGTGGTGGACGTGCAGAACATAGGTGGCGTTCAATTCTCCTATACCGCTTCAAGATCTAGCTCTTCGCCCCTGGCGCAAGCGATGCTCCTAAGCGCACGGTATGGCTTGGTCGCGAATGTCAGCGGTACCACCACCTCGTGCTCGGGTGGTACGTCGGTCGGCCCGATCGCGATCGGCTCCACTATGGCGACGATCGCGAGCCGCGGACCGCTCGCCGCCGGCACAGGGGTGGAACGGTGGTGCTTTCAATTATCCCTGCCAGCAACCGCTTCGAGTACGTTGGCTGGCACGACCGGCGCCGTGACCTTCACTTTCAGCGCGACGGGGCCATGATGGATGCTCTGCCGGCCACCGAGCTGGCCGTGGGGTCTGAGCGTCACGGGCGCCACACTAGGCGAAGGCCAGCTGACCGTGCGCTGACTGCGGGCGCCGTCCTCGGTGTGGTTGTCCTGATCGCGACGGTCGTCTCGCTGCTGCTCGGCGTACGCCCGGTTATCTTCGAGACCGGTTCGATGGCCCCGGCCATCAGTACCGGTTCGCTCGGCCTCAGCCGGGCCGTACCGGCGGTCGAAGTGCGCACCGGCGACGTCGTGAGTGTCATCCGTGACGACGGCGTGCGCGTGACCCACCGCGTCATCGCGGTCGAAGGGGTCACCGGCAACTCGGCCACTCTCGCTCTGCGCGGGGATGCGAACGATGCACCCGATCCGCGAACGTACGTGGTGACCGAGGTCGATCGCGTCTACGGCACCGTACCGGTGCTCGGCTACGTCGCGGCCTGGCTCAAAAACCCGTACACGCTGACACTGCAGGCGCTCGCAGCCCTCGCCCTGCTCGCAGTCACCTTCGCACCCAAACGAGGATGGCGCAATTCTCCTGCTGGACAACGGATTCTGGCTGGCACTGCCGCCGCCACCGCCGTCGCGCTGGTTGCCTCCGGTACGCACGGCGGCGGCGAGGCGAAGGCACTCACCGCGATGGCGACCGCCACCGGCACCGTGACCGCCGGACCCACCGACCCGACGTCCTTCCTCTGCACCAACATTCCCCGATTCGGCTTCGACACAGTCACGCTGAGCTGGCCCAACCCACCCGAGAACTCCCGGTACACCTACGTACTCAGCTTTGGCAGCCCGCTGCTGCCCGACGTCCGACGGTCGGCCTCCGCCGTCGGCAACCCCGCCCAATGGGAGTTCCCGAGCAATCTTTTCACGGTGCTGGGGGGGTTCGTCTCTGAGCCGCTGACCGTGGAACTGACCAATACGTACGACCGGACCATCCTTGCGGACTGGGTGTCGGATTCGCTGTCACTACAGATCGAGGTCAGACCCGGCGATCCGATCACCGGCATCGAATGCGTCTCGCCCGTTGGTGCCCGATCGCGCAACGCGCCGAGTGCGACCGAGTCCTCGGAGTCTGTGTCCCTTGCCGAGTCGAGTGAGTCCCCTACGCCGAGCGAGTCGAGCGACTCCGCCGAAACCTCTGTCCCTCAGACGACCGACACCTCAGCCGAGACTGCCGATCCCGAAACGTTTACGTCGACCCCGTCCGAGGCTCCAGCGCTGCCGCCCGGTGGTGTCCTGAACGATTCGGGTGCATTCGCCTACTACCAGGACGGCTCGAGCGTGACGATCCGAGACACGACAAGCACCGACGTCGTGTACGACGGTCGCCATGCGTCCGGGAGTTCGGTGCGGTGGCTGCCCGGGACGTCGACGCTGGAGATCACCGACCCCGACGGCACGGTGACCACGGTCCAGCGGGAGGGTTCCCGGTGGGTCGCGAGCGTCGAAGAACCTCAGGCGCCGGCCGCACAGACAGCTGAGAGCGGCGACTCGTCGGAATCGACGCCGACGCCCGCGACGACCTCGGTGCCGTCGGTGCCGTCGGCGGACGAACCTGCCGACCCCTGACCGGACTGATGTCGCACGCGACGTCGATCCGGCGGCGCGACCACGCCCGAACTCGCAGCGCCGAAGTGACGTCGCGCGCGACGTCAATCTGGACGGCCGGTCGCTACTTCGCCTTCTCCGCCGACGCCTTCTCCGCCGCCGCCTTCTTGCGTTCGATGTCGGCCAAGGCGCGTTCGAGTTCGGCACGCTGCTCGGCGTTCTTCGCCCAGTCGTCCATGCGGTTCTTGACCACGCGGGCCGGGGCCCCGACCGCGATCGAGTAGTCGGGGATCACCCCCTTGACCACCGCGTGCGAACCGAGGACACAGCCTCGGCCGACGATGGTGTTCCGCAGCACCGACACCTTGGCGGCGACCCAGGTGTCCGGCCCGATCCGAACCGGACCCTTGACGATGCCCTGGTCCTTGATGGGCAGCGTGATGTCGTCCATCTTGTGGTCGAAGTCGCAGATGTAGCACCAGTCGGCGATGAGCGTCGAACCGCCGATCTCGAGGTCGAGGTAGGAGTTCACGACGTTGTTGCAGCCGAAGACGGTCTTGTCGCCGATCTTGAGGCTGCCCTCGTGGCAGCGGATCGAGTTGCCGTCGCCGATGTGCACCCAGCGCCCGATCTCCATCCGGGCGAGCTCGGGCGTGCAGTGGATTTCCACGTTGCGCCCGAGGAAGACCATGCCCCGCAGTACGACATGCGGGTTGGCCAGGCGGAACTTCGCGAGGCGGTAGTAGCGGACCAGGTACCACGGCGTGTACGCCCGGTTGCGTTTCACCCAGCGCAGCGAATCGAGAGTGAGGAATCGTGCCTGCTCCGGATCGCGGCGACGGCCCGCGCGGCGCCGGGACCGGTAGGAGGCGTTCCACATGGTGGTCATGGGACAAACCCTAAACGACCCGTTTTTCGCACACGATAGGCTCACTGCTGGCACGTGCAGTGCCCGTGAGGACCGACGATGAGGAGCGCGATGGCCTTGGCACGACCGCAGGTGTCCCGACACCGCAGATCCGCGGTGACCCGCCTGTTCGTCGCCGTCACCGCCGCGTGCTCGCTGGTGCTCGCCGGCTGCTCCGACGGACACATCGACGTCCGATCGATCCCGAGCGTCGGCTGGCCCAGCTACGGCGGCGCCGCCGGCAATGCGAACTTCGCCTACGCCGACGTCCCCGACGACCTCGCCCTGAGTTGGACGCGTCCCACCGGCGGACCGGTCACCGCGCCCGTCACCATCTCGGGCAAGGGCAATGTCGGCGTCACGTCGAATGCCGCCCAGGGCTGCAACGTGCTGGTGCTCGACGGCCGGTCGGGTCGCAAGAACTTCTGCAAGGACATGCGCGCAGGGGTCGAGATCAACGCGATGCTCGTCGACCAGTACGACCAGCCGTACCTCGGCGAGGAGACCACTTTCCTGGCGTTCAACGCCGGTGGCGCGATCCGCTGGCGTGCCGGCGTGATCGGCGTCCCGCTGTCGGCGAAGTTCGCCGCGCCGAATGAAGTGCTGGTGACCACGACCCAGGGCCAGATCCTGCTGATCGACACCCAGCGCGACGAACTCGTCGCCCCCGAGGTGAAGCTGCGCGACGACGCCGATCCGGAGCAGCCGCTGCTCGGCTTCGGCGACTGTGTGCGCAACGGACCGCAGTGCGCGATTCCCGCCCCCGCCGCCGTCGACACCGGTCGAGAACGCTTCTACCTCAACTTCTTTCCCGAGGGCGCCGCATCGTCGCAGATCCGGTCGATGAAGTACAACAAGGTGGGCGGCAAGCGCGAGGTGCGGACTGCCTGGACGGCCGATGTCCCGAGCGGAGTCGTCGGTACGCCGACCCTGTCCGCCGACGGTGCGACGCTGTATGCGTTCTCGCGCGACGGCAAGATCGTCGCGCTGAACACCGAGGACGGGTCGACCAAGTGGACGCAGGACATCGGCGGTCACGGCTTCGCGACGATGGCCGTGTCACCCGACGGCCTGATCATCCCCACCGGTTCGCTCGGCGCCCCGCTCACCCTTTACCGCGACGCCGGTGACCGTGCCGAACGCCTCTGGCAGCGCACCGATCTCGCCACGGTGAGCCTGTCGGCGCTCACCCAGCAGAAGACCGCGTGGAGCGTTGTCCGGGACGCCGGCAAGGACACGCTGTCGCTGGTGGAGGTCTCCACCGCGGACGGTACGACCAAACGGTCTCTGCCGCTACCGAACTCCGCGGGTTTCGCGACCGGTGTCTCGATCTCCTACTCGGGTCAGATCGCCACCGCGACCAATCTCGGTGAGGTGTACTTCTTCGACAGCAAGGCCAACCTGGGATAAGCGTCCGAACAAGAATGCGGGCTGAGTGCCGGAAACCGACACTCAGCCCGCATTCTGTTTGTGCGTGGTCGCTCAGAAGCGCACCCCCGGTTCGCAGATGAACGCGGTCCCCTTGCGTCCGATCCGGGTGAGCACCACCGACAGTGGGCGATCGCCCTTGGGTTTGAGCTTCTTGCGGAGCTGGTCTGGGTCGACGTCCAACCCGCGGACGAGGATCTCGAGCGGTCCGCAATCATGGGCGGCCAGAGCCTTGCGAAGGATCTTCTCGGTCACCCCGACCTGTTCGATCACTCGGAAGCCACGTGCCCCGGCCGGCACCGAACCGCCGGTCAGATAGGCGATCTGCGGGTCGAGCTGCCAGAGACCGAAACGGTGCGCGTAATGCTTGACGAGTCCGGCGCGCACGATGGCGCCGTCCGGATCGACGATCCACTCCCCCGCCTCGCCGGCCGGCACCTCGTCGTCCTCGTGGTCGGTGATCTCGAACTGCGACACCGACCCGTCGGGTCGCGTGCGCAGCACGGTTGCCCGGCGTCGGGTCTCGATCCCCGACCCCGACCACAGGCAGGCTTCCCGGACGCCGCCGTCGAGCGAGGTCACCTGGACCTCACCGTCGAAACCGAACCTGTTGCGCAGCATCTGATGATCCAGTCCGGGAGCACATTTCACGATGAGCACGCGACCGGCATAGGTGGCGAGCAGTTCGAGGAGCGGCGGGGTCAGCTGGTCGAGCCGGAAGATCCGGCCGGCGTCGGAGCGGCGGGCCGGGTCGGCGAGCAGGACGTCGGCACTCGAGGTCGGGGTCAGCGCATCGGCGACCAGGAGCGTCGCGTCGGGTACGTTGTGGCGTGCCATCGCGAGCCGGACCCGGTCGAGGTCGCTGCCGATAGCTCCCGAGATCCCGCTGGCGCGCACCAGTTCTCGGAGCTCGGCCCCGATCGAGCAGGTCATGTCGTGGACGACCGACGCCGGAAAACGGCCGGCGATCTCGGCGGCGCGGTGTTCGGCAACCACCGAGGCGGTCGCCTGTTGCAGAGCGTCGTCGGTGAGCAGCAGCTCGGCGGGATCCCGCAGTTTCGTCGTCGCCCGCCGGCGACAGCGCACGGTTTCGATCAACGCGGCGTCGTGCGGTGCATACCGGCTGCGGACCTCGGTGATGTCGGACAGCATCGACGACGACGTGAGCGCGAGACCCGACACCGTTTCCAGCGCCTTCTCGCCGTGCCGCGACCGCAGGAAGCCGACGTCGTCGAGACTGAAGGAATAGCCCATGATCCTTGCAGGCTACCGTCGCCGGGCCCGGGTACCCGCGGCCAGGTTCGTCGGCGCTACCCGCGCACTTCGGAGATCGCCAGCACCACCGTCTTGCCGTCATCGGTGCCCAGCGACTCGTCGCCGGGATCCTGGTCGACCAGCGTGAAGTGTTTGACGTTGCCGAGATTCAGGAAGTGGGCCGTGCCCTCGACCTCGAGCGCGATCGGTTCCCGCTTGTCGACGACTTCCCGGAGGAACTTCTTCACCTCCGCCACCGGCTCGGCGAAGAGCAATCGGAGGTCGAACTCGTCGGATGTGAGGAGCGTGGCCATAGCCCATGGTGGCACGCGGCGAGCCGATCGGTAGCGAGAATGCGCGCTATGGCCCCACGCTTTCTACATCATGGTCCGGTTACTCCGGCTTGGTGCCGGTGACGACCACGTTGTAGAAGAACTTCGGCGGCACGACCTTGCGCAGGACGTTCTCGTCGAGCCAGGTGAGACGCTTCCAGCCGCCGAAGGCGAACCGCGCCCAGCCCCAGCCGAGCTTCTCCGGCGGGACAGCGGCCTCGAAGGTGCGGACCGGCCAGCCGAGCATCGCCGCGGCCAGTTCCTCGGTGGCGGTGGAGACCTTGGCCGCGCCGGCGGAACGGGCGATACCGGCCAGCTCGTCGGGATCGAAGGTGTGGATGTCGACGACGGCCTCGAGCGCCGCGGCGCGCGAGGACTCGTCCAGCTCCTCCTGCGGGCGCCGCCAGCTCTTGAGCGGACCGAACTTGGTGACGTTGGTGGTGGCGAACCACGTCGCGCGGCTCATCCAGCGTGCGTAGAAGTCGCCGATCGTCGACGGCTCACCGGCGAACACGAAACGGCCGCCCGGCTTGAGCACCCGGAGCACCTCGCGCAGCGCCTGCTCGACATCCGGGATATGGTGCAGCACAGCATGTCCGACGACGAGGTCGAACGTGTTGTCATCGTAGGGGATCTTCTCCGCGTCGGCGACCCGGCCGTCGACATCGAGGCCCAGATTCTCGGCGTTGCGCAGCGCGACCTTGACCATGCCAGGCGACAGGTCGGTGACCGAACCCTTCTCGGCGACACCGGACTGCATGAGGTTCAGCAGGAAGAAGCCGGTCCCGCAACCGAGTTCCATCGCCCGCCCGTACGGCAGTGGCTCGTCGGCGGCGATGGCGTCGAAACGGCCACGCGCGTAATCGATGCAGCGTTCGTCGAAGCTGATCGACCACTTCTCGTCGTAGGTCTCGGCCTCCCAGTCGTGGTACAGCACCTGGGCGAGTTTGGTGTCCTTCAGTGCGGCCTGCACCTGCTCCTCGGTGGCATGCGGATTCGGCGCCGGATCGATACCCGGAGTGGCGTCGGTGGTCATGATCGCTTCCTTGTCGCGTGGGTCGGTCACTGCTGATGTCGTTGTGGGCCGGTGAGGTTCGCTCCGCTCAGCGCCCCGATGGAGTTCGCTCCGCTCAGCGCCCGGTGAACTTCGCCTTACCGGGGCCGTTCTCCACGAACGACTTCATGCCGATGGCACGGTCGTCGGTGGCGAACAGCGCGGCGAAGAGCTGTTCCTCGATCTTGAGGCCGGTGTCGAGGTCGACGCCGAGGCCCTGATCGACGGCCTTCTTGGCGGCGGCGATGGCAACCGACGCGGCGTCGGTGAACTGTCCCGCCCAGGCGAGGGCGGCGTTGTACACCTCGTCGGGGGCGACGACCTCGTCGACCAGACCGATGGCGAGTGCTTCCTCGGCACCGACGAAACGGCCCGTGAAGATGAGGTCCTTGGCCTTGGCCGGGCCGATGAGCCGCGCGAGACGCTGCGTGCCGCCGCCACCGGGGATGAGGCCCAGCAGGACCTCGGGCACACCGAGCTTCGCGTTGTCGCCGGCAATCCGGCGGTCGGCGCCGAGTGCGACCTCGAGGCCGCCGCCCAGTGCGTAACCGGTGATGGCCGCGACCGTCGGCTTCGGGATCGAGGCAATGGCGCCCAGGTCGCGTTGCAGGCGACCGGCGACCTTGCTCATCTCGGCGTAGGTGAGGTCGTTCATCTCCTTGATGTCGGCGCCGGCGGCGAGGACCTTGGGTCCGCCGTAGACGACGACGGCCTTGATGTCGTCGCGCAGTGTCGCCTCCTCGGCAGCTGCGGCCAGTTCGGCCTGCACCTGGCGGCTCAACGCGTTCATCGGCGGGCGGGCCAGGAGGATGGTGCCCACGCCGGGATGGTCGTCGGACGTCTCGAGTGTCACGAACTCAGGCATCCTCGAAGGCTACCGTCTGGTAAGTCTGCCCGGTGTCCCAGGCCGGACAACCGCGCTCACGCGCGGTTGCGCCTTACAGTGGGCGCATGGCGAAGGGTGCGGGTTCTGCAGGTGAGCCGATCGAGCTGCAGGTGGGCGACCGAACGGTCCGCCTGTCGAGTCCGGACCGCATCTATTTCACCGAACGCGGCGAGACCAAACGCGACCTCGCGGAGTATTACCTGTCGGTGGGTGACGGCATCGTGCGGGCGCTGCGCGACCGCCCCTGCATGCTGCACCGCTTCCCCAAGGGCGTCAGCGGCAACAAGGTACATCAGAAGCGTGTCCCGGCCGGCGCACCCGACTGGCTGGAGACCACCGAGATCTACTTCCCCCGCTACGGACGGACCGCCGACGAACTGTGCGTGACCGAGCTGGCGTCGGTGATCTGGGCCGTGCAGATGTCGACGGTCGAGTTCCATCCCTGGAACTCGCGCCGCGCCGACCCCGAATCCCCCGACGAGTGGCGCATCGACCTCGATCCAATGCCCGACTGCCCGTTCTCGCGCATCCAGCGGGTGTCACACGTGGTCGCGGAGGTACTCGACGAACTCGGCATGCGTGGTTTCCCGAAGACGTCGGGCGGGCGCGGTCTCCACATCTACGTGCGGATCGCACCGGAATGGGGCTTTCCGCAAGTCCGGCGCGCCGCCCTCGCCTTCGCCCGCGAGGTGGAACGCCGGGCCCCGAAGGACGTGACGACGACGTGGTGGCGCAAGGACCGCGACCCGGCCGCCGTCTTCGTGGATTACAACCAGAACACGCGCGACCACACCATGGCGTCGGCCTATTCGGTACGCGGCAACCAGCGCGCGACGGTGTCGACGCCGGTGCGCTGGGACGAGATCGACGACATCGCACCCGACGACTTCACGATCGCCACCGTGCCCGCACGGTTCGCCGAACTCGGCGATCTGCACGCCGAGATCGACGACGTCGCCCACCGTCTCGACACGCTGCTCGAATGGGCTGATCGCGAGGACATCGGCGAGGACGAGGACTCCGTCGAGGCAGTCGACCTCGACGAGCAGTGATCCGTCAGAGAGTGATGTCGGGCGGCGTCTGGTCGCCGAGCGTACGGAAGTACTCGTCGGAGCCCGGGAAACCGAGGCCGGACAGACCGGCACCCGGGGTGGTGTCGGGAAGTATGCATTCGATGGCCCGCTCGGCGGCCAGCAGTTCGTCGACGGTCGCGAAGCCACTGACGTAGTGCAGCTGCGCCCAGGTCGGCGGCATCAGGAAGTGCTTGCCGTCGGCCCACGAGTCGATCGCGCCTCGGGCGTTGACCCAGCGCGCCACCTCGGCCTCGGTGGTCTCGGCATCGGCCTCCTGCCCTTCGGGCATGGCGGCGAGGAAGAAGCGGGTGTCGTAGCGGCGCTTCTCGTTGACCGGGGTGATCCAGTGTGCGAGCGGACTCAGCAGATCGGCGCGCAGGGTGAGGCCCCGCGCGGTGAGGAACTCCGCGAACGACAGCGACTTCTCGACGAGCCGCTGTCGATCCTCGGCGAGTGCTCCCGGATCGGCGAACACACCGTCGGCGGTGGTCGCGAGCAGGACGCCGCATTCTTCGAAGGTCTCGCGGACGGCCGCGCAGACGAGTGCCTGGGCCAGCTCGTCATCGGTGTTGAACCGGTCGGCCCACCACGCCGCGTCCGGACCGGTCCAGGCCACGTGGGCACCGGCGTCACGCTTGTCGACGCCGCCGCCCGGGAAGACGGTCATGCCGCCGGCGAACGCCATCTGCTTCACCCGACGCTGGAGGAACACCTCGATGCCGTCGGCGGAGTTCCGGACCAGGACCACCGTCGCGGCGTCGCGGATCGGTGCGGACACGACCTCGGGTCCCTGATCGGTGGATGTCATCGGTTGCCTCCTGCTCGACGGTGACCGCCCGCGCGGCGACGGCGTCGAGCGAAGTACCGTCCGTCGACCTTGTCGAGGATGATCTGCTGCCGGAAGGCGGCCGTCAGGTTCTCGCTGGTCAGCACCTCTTCGAGCAGGCCCTGTGCGACGACGCCGCCCTCGGACAGGATCAGCGCGTGCGTGAACCCCTCCGGGATCTCCTCCACATGATGGGTGATCAGCACGATGGCCGGAGCGTCGGGGTCGGCGGCAAGGGTGGCGAGACGATCGACGAGTTCCTCGCGCCCGCCGAGGTCGAGACCGGCGGCCGGTTCGTCGAGCAGCAGGAGCTCGGGGTCGGTCATGAGCGCACGGGAGATGATCACACGTTTGCGTTCACCCTCCGACAGGGTGCCGAAGGTGCGTTCGGCGAGATGCTCGGCGCCCATCGACTCCAGCGACTCGACCGCCTGGTCCCGATCCATCTCGTCGTAGGCCTCGCGCCAGCGACCCAGCACGGCGTAACCGGCCGAGATGACGACGTCGCTGACGACTTCGGAGTCGGGCACACGATCGACGAGCGCGGGACTGGCGACGCCGATCCGAGTCGCGAGTTCCCGGATCTCGATCCGGCCGAGCTTCTCGTTCAGCACGAAAGCCGTACCCGACGTCGGGTGGAGCTCCGCACCGGCGAGGCGCAGCAGGGTCGTCTTCCCGGCACCGTTCGGGCCGATGATGACCCAGCGTTCGTCCAGCTCGACCTGCCAGGACAGCGGGCCGACAAGCGTTTTGCCACCGCGGACTATCGCGACGTCGCGGAAGTCGATCAAGAGGTCGGGATCGGATTCGGTCACGCCCCCATCCTGCCTCACGGCAGCGGAGTCGACCGGCTCGGATCAGCCGTGTCGGAGACGGGCGCGGGAATACTCGGACCGGTTCGCCGGGTTGAGGGACTACGTGACCGCTCAACACCTTCCCGTGTCCATCCTGGATCTCGCCACCGTCGGCCGCGACGAAACGGTCGCGCAAAGTCTCGCCGCCAGTGTCGATCTCGCGCAGCATGCGGAGAAGTGGGGATACAAGCGGATCTGGTACGCCGAACACCACAACATGTCGGCTATCGCGTCGTCGGCGCCGGCGGTGCTCATCGCGCACATCGCCGCCCACACCTCGTCCATCCGCCTGGGTGCCGGCGGCGTCATGCTGCCCAACCACGCCCCGCTCACCATCGCCGAGCAGTTCGGCACGCTCGCCGAACTCCACCCCGGCCGCATCGACCTCGGACTCGGCCGCGCGCCGGGCAGCGACCAGCAGACCTTCCAGGCGCTCCGTCGCACGCACGCGTCGGCGGAGCGGTTCCCGCATGACGTTCTCGAACTGCAGGCGTTCCTCGGCGACGAGTCACGTATCGAAGGTGTGCGCGCGACGCCGGGCGCCGGTACCCATGTGCCGCTCTACATCCTGGGCTCGTCCCTTTTCGGTGCGCAGCTCGCCGCCGCTCTGGGACTCCCCTACGCCTTCGCGTCGCACTTCGCTCCGCAGGCACTGACTCAGGCAGTTGAGTTGTACCGCCGCGAGTTCCGGCCGTCGGAGGTCCTCGCCGAACCGTACGTGATCGCCGGCGTCGGTGTGATCGCCGACGACGACCCGGACGTCGCTCAGGAGCAACTGCAGATCGCCCGACGCCAGCGTGTCTCGTTGCTCTACGGTCGCGGCCGGACCTTCACCGACGAGGAAGCCGACGCCGTGCTCTCGATGCCTCAGGGCCGGCAGATCGACGAGATGCTCACCTACGCCGGTGTCGGGACGCCCGACGAGGTGCGGAAGTACCTGACCTGGTTCGCCGGACACGCCGACGCCGATGAGCTGATCGTCGCCTCGCTGGCGCCCAGTCGCGCCGTGTCGCTGAGCACCCTCGGACACCTCGCCCCGGCGATTTCGCCGGTCGCCACGCTCGACTGAGCGCCCACGAGTCACCTGCTCGCCGCGGGCAGTTGGTTGTCCGTTCACCGCACAACAGTCCGCAGTCCATTCGGCCGATGAACGATCCGACCGTGAGAACAACACGAACGGTATGGAAGACCCTGGCCGCCATCGCAATCGCGGCCGGTCTCGTCGCCGGCTGCAGCGCGACACAGAGTCCGCCAAAGCATGACGAGCAGTCCAGCGTCGCTGCACCGGCTCCGGCTCCGCGGCTCGCCTCTGTCGACAACTTCCGTGATGTGGCAGGAACGGGCGACGGCTATCCTGTCGACCGTGGCCACATGCGTCGCGGGGTCCTCTACCGATCGAACGCGCTGACACCCGACGACCACGACCTGGCCTCGCTGTCCGCACTCGGCATCCGCCGGGTCTACGACCTGCGGACCACCCTGGAGATCGAGGCCAAACCCGACGTCCTCCCGACCGGCGCGGCGTACGTGCGACACAACATCGTCGGCGACGACCAGGGATCTGCCGCGATGGGCCTGTCGAGTCTGCGGAGCGCCGACGAAGCCCGCGGTCTCCTGATCTTGGCGAACAAGAACTTCGTCACCGACCCCGACGACCGAGCCGAGATCGCCGCCACCATCCGCGACATCGCCGCCGGCCAAGGTCCTCAACTCTTCCACTGCACGTCGGGCAAGGACCGTACGGGCTGGATCTCTGCGGTTGTCCAGACCCTCGTCGGGGTGAACCGCGCCGACGTGATGCGTGACTACCTGCTCACCAACGAATACTCCGCCGCGTCGATCGACAAGGCGGCCTCGGCCGCGGCGGCGAAAGCCGGACCGGGGACCGGCGGGGCGGTACGGGTCGTGTCCGGGGTCTTCCCGGAGGCGCTGGGTGCCGGACTCGACGAGGTCGACCGACAATACGGATCGATGGAGGAGTACGCCCGCAGCGGGCTGGGCCTGTCCCCCGACACCATCGATGCCCTCAAGGCGAAACTCACGGCGTGAGCACACCACTGAGGTCGATTCATCGGCAGTAATGACCTATCGACATGAGGCTCCGTTGACCTATAGGCCAAGTGGCGCATAGGGGCCATCGAGGAACAGTTCGGTCTGACCCGCGCCCGACCACTCGCGCCCGTCCGGGGCAATTGTCCTGGTGCGCACCAGATATTCCTTCCCGATGAGATCCCGCTGGACGACGCCGTCATGGCGGACATGGTCGAACGGCTGGTCTCGTGCGTCCACGTCGTCCCACTCGAGCGAGACCCCCGGTCCGTGGTAGGTCCGCATCGAGCCTCCGTCCCTCCAGGAACCGGCCTGGTATCCGATCGTCGAGGTGATCCACGGCGGGCAAGCAGGTTCCACTTCCTGCACCCACTCGCCGTCGTCGGCGTCGTGCAGGATCACTCGACCTCGCCGCAGGAGCCGGGTACCCGGCACCAGCTCGAGTTCACAACGCCCGCTGACCAACTCGTAGGTCTCCTGGTCCCATCCGACGACGAGCCGGCCTTCGAAGGGGGTTCCGAAAGTGTCGTTCATGGGCACCTGACGCCCCCGGGCGTCCTCGTGGATGGCGTAGAAACCGGAGAGATCCCCCGACCCGAACAGCGTCCAGAACCGCAGCGATCGCGGAACACCTTCCGGCGCGGGAGGAGGAAGGAGCTGCGGATTCGGGGCGATGGGTGGGCGCTCGAAATAGACACCCCATGAGTGATCGCGGCTCCCATACCAATTCGGCCCACCCACCTCGATCCGTTCACCGTCGAGTTCGATCCACCCCTCCACCGTTCCCGGCTGCGAGTAGCGGGACTGGTCGGTGGTCGGGCGGCCCCGATTGGTCGCGAGGTGATGCGCCTCGAGATAGGCCGGCGACATACCGAACCAGTCGAGCGAACACGACAGACCGGATTCGTTCGGCGCGAGCTCCAACCGGATGTGGCGGTATGGCTCCACCACGGTGATGCGATACGGCCCGACCTCGAGTTCACACTTCTCCCGCCACGTGCGACTGAATCGCACGGTGCGCTGGAGGCCATCCCGGTTCAGACCGACATACCCCCCGATCAGATCCGTGTTCGGAGAGATGCGCAGACCCTGGAAACAGAAGGTCTTCGCCTCCGCGGAGAATGCACCGAAGTAGTACCCGTCGTCGAAGCCGGTGTTGGTGTCACTCACCACCGACAACGGTTGCGACGTCTGATGCACGGGCAGTTCGTCGTAGGGACTCAGCACGAATTTCCTCCTCGTCTGATGAACATCACCGATCCATCAGAATAGTCTAGGAATGGATTTTTCATCCCTCACCTATTTCAAGGAGTTCGTGGTGACATGGACAGCCAGGCGGGGACCTGTCCCGTCGGCACGTTCGACGACCTGATGGGCCCGCACCCCGACATCGCCCGCTGCCCCTACGGCGCTGAAGCCACACTCACGGCGTGACAGTCTGTTTCAAGCCAGCCGGAAGTCCGCGAAGTCGAATCCGGGCACCACGATGCAGCTGACCAGCGCCGCCTCGTCCCCGATCGGCCGCGCCCGTTGCCACACGCCCGGAGGGACCAGCGCCTGCGGCTGATGTCCGGCGGCGATGTCGGGTCCGACCATGAGCGGGGTCGGATCACCCGGCGCATCGTCGTCTCCGCCGAGGTCGAGTTGCACGGGCGCCCCGCGGTGGTGCAGCCAGATCTCCGTCCCGCGAACGGTGTGCCACGCGGACTGTTCGCCGGGCATCAGGACGAAGTAGATGGCGGTCCCGGCGGCCCGGTCACCGGTGTAACCGGCCGGCAGCACCGCCTGCGGCAGGCCGACCTCGCTCCGCCAGGTCTGGCGATACCAGCCGCCCTCCGGGTGTGGCTGAAGGTCAAGGCTTTTCGCCCAGTCCGGCAACTCCGTCGCGCTCATCTGCTCCCCTGTCTCGTGATCAGGTCTCCGATGACCTCGGCGATGACGGTGACCGAACCGGGCGCTATCTCGGTGAACCCGGCATCGCGGACCGCCACCGCGGTTCCGGCGGCATCGGCGTCGAGCAGTTCTCGCCATCGTTCGGGCGTGGCCCGACGCACCGCCAGCCGGCATTCGTCGAGCCGCCACCGGATCGCCTCGTCGGCGGTCAACAGCTTGGCGGCGAGCATCGACGCGTGCCCGACCTGCGCGGCGAGCTTGCCGACCGTCATGTCCAGTCCGGGGTTGGTCCACAGCACCACACCGTGTTCCGGCGCCTCGGTGGGGATGTCGCCGTCGACCTCGGTCCCGCCGATCTGCAGTTTCTTGACCCGGCGGTCGAGATCGCCGACACGACCGGGCACGAAAGCGCGCGCCTCGGCGTCGCCTTCGGTCGCGGTGACACCCCACACCTCTTGCGCCGCAGCCCATTGCGCTCCACGGGCGCGCCGGGCGATCTTGCGAATCCGGGCGTTGCACCAGTCGTCCATCGCCGATGCCCACGGTCCGTCGCCGGCGGCGCGGTGGTCCAGGCACAGCAGCGCGACGGCCCGCGCAGCTGCGGCCAGCAGATCGGTGCGATTCGGCGGGTCGTTCTTCTCGATGCGCAGCACCATCGCCATCGCCAGCACATCGGCGGGATCCTCGGGATCCTCACCGCCGCCGACGTACCCGACGAGACGTCGGTGGTCGGCGACGATCGCTTCCGGCACCACCGGGAGGGGCACCGGCCGATCGTCGACCTCCTCGGACGGCGACCGTTCGGCTGTCGGTGTCAGGTCATCGGTCACGCATCATCCCCAGTTCTCGGCTTTCGTCAGACAGAACGGATGTCCGGCGGGGTCGAGCAGCACACGCCACGTCTCCCCCGGTTGCTCCGACGGTACGGTGGCGCCGAGTTCCACGCAGCGCGTCTGGGCGGCGTCGAGATCGTCGACGGCAAGGTCGAAGTGGAACTGCTTGGAGCCGTGCTCATTCGGCCACGCCGGGGCAACATAGTCGGGCACCGTGCCGAAGCCGACGGCGGGACCGTCACCGACGATCATGGCGTACCCCTCGCCCGATGCGCCGATCTTCCAGCCGAGCACCTCGGACCAGAAGGCTGCCGACGCACCGGCATCGGCGCAGTCGAGGGAGATCATGGCGAGCTTCGCGACACTCGTCGAGATGGTCATCGGAGGTCCTTTCATGGCAGGGACGAATGGATGTCCATCGTCTCTCGCCATCCGGACCCCCGCCTTGAACGAACCCGACGGATCGGGCCCCTCGAGACCTGATCTCAGCCCAGCGGGACCCGTCGGTACACACCGTCGGCGGCGTCCGCGGCCTCGATCTCGTCGCGTGACACCCCGAGGATGAACAGCACGGCGTCGAGGAACGGGTGGTTGAGCGTCGCGTCGGCGACCTCTCGCAACGCGGGCTTGGCGTTGAAGGCGATGCCGAGTCCGGCGACGCTGAGCATGTCGATGTCGTTGGCACCGTCACCGACCGCGATCGTCTGCTCCATCGGCACGCCGACCTGGTCGGCGAACGAGCGCAGCGCCTGCGCCTTGCCCATCCGGTCGACGACCTCGCCGATCACGCGGCCGGTCAGTTTGCCGTCGACGATCTCCAACGTGTTGGCACGCACGAAGTCGAGCTCGAGTTCGTGTGCCAGACCGTCGATGACCTGCCGGAAGCCACCGGAGACGAGGCCACAATGGAACCCGAGACGATGCAACGTCCGGATCGTGGTCCGCGCGCCCGGGGTGAGCTCCAGCGATTTGGCAACGTCGTCGAGGACACTCGCGTCGAGACCGGCCAATGCCTTGACCCGTTCGTGGAGCGACTGAGCGAAGTCCAGTTCACCGCGCATCGCAGCTTCGGTCACCGCGGCGACCTCGGCCTCGCGGCCGGCATGTGCGGCCAGCATTTCGATGACCTCGCCCTGGATGAGCGTGGAGTCGACGTCGAAGACGATGAGGCGCTTGGCGCGTCGGGCGAGACCGCCCCGTTCGACGGCGATGTCCACCGAGTGCCTGGCCGCGACTTCGGCCAGTCCCTTACGCAGCGCGGCGTCGGCAGCGACCCCGCCCCGGCCCGCGACGCTGACCATCAGTTCGAGGCCGGTGAGCGGGTAGTCGGCGATGCCACGGATCGAATCGATGTTGCCACCCTGGCTCGCCAGTTTCGCGGCGACCGCGCTGAACGCGGTGGCCGTGACCGGGCTGCCCAGGATGACGACCGCGTGCGAAGACGGCGAGCTCTTGCCGGCTCCGACACCGATCTCCACGCGGACGTCGAACCCGATGGAGGCCATGGCCTGTTCGACGACCTCTTGGAGACCTTCAGGGTCCCTGGTTGCCGAGACGAGAACGCCGAGCGTCAGCTGACCGCGGATGACCACCTGCTCGACGTCGAGCAGTGCAACGGCCTGACCGGCCAGGGCACCCATCAGAACGGAGGTGACACCTGGCCGGTCGGGACCGGTGACAGTGAAGAGAACGGTCGTGCCGGTACTGCCTGTTGAGTCTTTGCTCACCGGTCAGCGCGGATCGGGATCCGGCGACCCCTCGTGCGATCCGACGGTGAACGGCTCGCGACGAGCCTCCTCCATCTGGCGATCCTTGCCCGCGTCGTGACCCGGACCGACGTGAGCCTCGGCACGCATCCGCTCGATCATGTGCGGGTAGTGCAGCTCGAAGGCCGGACGCTCCGAACGGATGCGGGGCAGCTCGGTGAAGTTGTGGCGCGGCGGCGGCGACGAGGTCGCCCACTCCAGCGAGTTGCCGAAGCCCCACGGATCGTCGACGGTCACGACCTCGCCGTAGCGGTAGCTGCGGAACACGTTCCACAGGAACGGCAGGGTCGACAGGCCGAGGATGAACGCGCCCACGGTCGAGATGGCGTTCAGCGTCGTGAAGCCATCCGACGGCAGGTAGTCGGCGTAACGACGCGGCATGCCCTCGTTGCCCAGCCAGTGCTGCACCAGGAACGTCATGTGGAAACCGATGAACGTCAGCCAGAAGTGGATCTTGCCCAGGCGCTCGTCGAGCATGCGTCCGGTCATCTTCGGGAACCAGAAGTAAATACCCGAGTAGGTGGCGAACACGATGGTGCCGAAGAGCACGTAGTGGAAGTGGGCGACCACGAAGTAGGTGTCGGAGAGGTGGAAGTCCAGCGGCGGGCTCGCGAGCAGAACACCGGTCAGACCACCGAAGAGGAAGGTCACGATGAAGCCGACCGCGAACAGCATCGGCGCTTCGAACGTTATGTGACCTCGCCACATCGTTCCCACCCAGTTGAAGAACTTCACGCCGGTCGGAACCGCGATCAAGAACGTCATGAAGGAGAAGAACGGCAGCAGCACGGCGCCGGTGACGTACATGTGGTGCGCCCACACGGCCGCCGACAGGGCGGCGATGGCCAGGGTCGCGTAGATCAGGCCCGAGTAACCGAAGATCGGCTTACGCGAGAAGACCGGGAAGACCTCCGAGACGATGCCGAAGAACGGCAGCGCGATGACGTACACCTCGGGGTGTCCGAAGAACCAGAACAGGTGCTGCCACAGGATCACGCCGCCGTTGGCCGGGTCGTAGATGTGGGCACCGAACTGGCGGTCGACCTCGAGGCCCATCAGGGCGGCGGTCAGCAGCGGGAAGATCAGCAGGATGAGCACGCTGGTCACCAGGATGTTCCAGGTGAAGATCGGCATCCGGAACATGGTCATACCCGGGGCACGGAGACAGACCACCGTGGTGATCATGTTGACGGCACCGAGGATGGTACCCAGACCGGACACACCCAGACCCATGATCCACAGGTCGGCGCCGAGGCCCGGGCTGTGGACCGCGTCGGTCAGCGGGGTGTACGCCGTCCAACCGAAGTCGGCAGCACCACCCGGGGTGATGAAGCCGGCGAGGGCGATGGTCGAACCGAACACGAACAGCCAGAACCCGAGCGCGTTGAGTCGCGGGAAGGCGACGTCAGGCGAACCGATCTGCAGCGGCAACACGAAGTTGGCAAAGCCGATGACGATCGGGGTCGCATACATCAGCAGCATCACGGTGCCGTGCATCGTGAAGAGCTGGTTGAACTGCTCTGTCGACAAGAACTGCATGCCCGGCTGTGCGAGCTCGCCACGCATCAGCAGCGCCATGAGGCCACCGATGAGGAAGAACGCAAAACATGCAGAGATGTACATCATGCCGATCAACTTGTGATCGGTCGTGGTCAGCAGCTTGTAGATGAACGAACCCTTGGGCTGATAGCGCTCCGGGAACGGACGCACTGGAGCCACTTGCGTGGTGGGTTGGTCTACCGCGGTCACAGATCCTCCTCTTGCCCGAGCGCGACGCCGAACCCCTTCGGACGTCGGTCGGCACATGAACAAACCGAGCGCTGAATACTGATCCTAAACCCTCACCGGCGCCCGAGCCGAGCGGGTCCTACGATCTGTCGTATTCGACGCCCGACACACCACATCGGCCGTGCTCAAACCCATTTCCGTACGACGCGCCAGGCGTTCCGGGCAGCCTGGGCGGCGTCGGCGGCCGACGGTCTCGCGGCCCCATCCGAGCCTACGCTCGACCCGAGTGGGCCGATGCTAGGTTGGGCGGGTGCAGAGCAGGGGTAACGGTGCCACGGATGTACGTGTTCGTCGTATTCGGGGTCGCCGACCGGTCTGGGCAGCCCTTCTCGGTGTGGTCGCCCTCGCGTCGGCCGCCTGTTCCGGCGACGAACCGCTGACCACTCCCGACGGCTCCCCCATCTCGACCACCGTGACACGCGTCGCGGAGGTCAACATCGTCTCCGCCGACCGCGACTTCTCGAAGACATGTCTCGCTCCCACGGCGGCCGACGCCGGGACGACCGACGCCGCCCGCATCGTCGTGACCGATCCGGCGCTCCTGGACGCGCTGTGCGCACTCGGTATCGGCGACAAGGTGACGGCGGTGACCGCGGTACCCGGTTCGGTGCCCGCCTATCTGGGACCGCAGCTGACGTCCGTGCCGGCGATCGGGACGACCCCGGACGCCGCAGCGGTGTCGAAGGCCGACGCCGACCTCGTCCTCACCACTCCCGGGACCGCCCCGTCGTCGAAACCCTTCGGTGCAGTGCGTTCCGTGACGATCCCGGCCGGCGACTGGCAGGAGCAGTTCCGAGCAGTCGCCGACGCGGTGAACCGCAGCGAGGCGGGCCGTCAGCGGCTCGCCGAGTTCACCACCGAGGCCACCAAGACCGGCCGGCGCATGGACGCCTCGCACACCCAGGTGTCGCTGGTCCGGTTCGGCGACGACTCCGAGACCATCGCCGGCATGGACACCTTCGCCGGGCAGATCCTCGGCGAGATCGGTGTCCAGCGACCCGGCCCGCAGCGCGTCCCCGATTCGTTCCCCGTCGACGACGCGAACTTCCGCGCGGCCGAGGGCGACCTCATCTATGTGAGCTTCGAGGGCGAGCAGGGTCGGAAGCACGGCGAAGAGGTCCTGCTGAGCGACGAGTGGCTGAATCTGGGCGCCTCCATGTGGAAGCGCGTCCTGGCCGTCGACGACGCCGTCTGGTACGACTCGTCGGGCCTGGCCGCCGCGTGGCTGGTCCTCAACGACGTGAAGGGTTCGCTCGACGGGAACTCGTGAGTCACGCCCGGCCGCGAGAGTGCGTCGTGAGTGCCCTTTTCCGGCACTGACCACGCATTCTGCGACGAGGACACTGTCGACCGAGTCCACCGTTTCGATCAGGCCAGGTGAAACCCTCGCCCGTGGCGCCGCAACCCATCACTGTTGACGCATGAGTGTCACCGATCAGTACCTGGCGAACAACGCCGAATACGCCAAGACCTTCACCGGGCCCCTGCCGCTGCCGCCGAGCAAGCACGTCGCGGTGGTCGCCTGCATGGATGCCCGCCTCGACGTCTACCGCGTCCTCGGCATCAACGAAGGCGAAGCCCACGTCATCCGCAACGCCGGCGGCGTCATCACCCACGACGAGATCCGCTCCCTCGCGATCAGTCAGCGACTGCTCGGCACCACCGAGATCATCCTCATCCACCACACCGACTGCGGCATGCTGACCTTTACCGACGACGAGTTCAAGCGGGAGATCCAGACCGAGATCGGCCAGAAGCCGGAGTGGGCCGCCGAGTCGTTCACCGACATCGACGAGGACGTCCGCCAGTCACTCACCCGTATCAAGAACAGCCCGTTCATCACCAAGACGAGTTCGCTGCGCGGATTCGTCTTCGACGTCGCGACGGGTCTGCTGCGCGAGGTTTCCTGACCTTCTGACACAACTGACCGGGTACGCGCTCGAGCCGCATACCCGGTCAGTTCGTCTGCGATCAGTCCTCCGCGGAGTCGTCCGAGCGCTGAACCGCGTCCGGGGCGTTCTCCCTGGTCGCCATACCGCCCTCGCGTCCGTGGTCCTTCGGCCCCGGCGGGTCCTGGCGCACCTCGGCGGTGCCCGCCTCGTGTTCGGACTTCCTGCTGTCCTTCGACTGCCCCATCGCGTCCTCCTCGTGCCACGGCCGGATACCTCTGCGCCGGATCTCCAGTTCTCGTCCATACCCCCGCCGAACGATGCGGAAACCGGCACTGTCGTGGGTCGTCGTTAGACTAGCGGGCGATCCTCGATGCCATCAGAACCGCAGCTCAGTGGGCCGACTCCGCCGGACTCCGCCTCGTCCCCCCGTTCCCTCGCACCCCTCCACGTCCTGTGGCGGCCCGGTGTCGGTATGGCCGTGTGGATCGATGGCGAACCGGCTGACCTTCCCGAGTCGCTTCGCGACGCCGTGTCCGGCCGCCGGTCCCGCAGCGAGATCCCGATCGTCGACGACGGCAACCGGCGACGATTCGTCCGGGCGGCGACACTCGGTCTGACCTCGGCGGTGTCACTGCTCGATGCGTCGAGGTCGGTGACGGTCCCGGGCGACGTCCGGTGGTACCGATACCTCTTGGACGGCGTGCGCACCTTCGTCACCGCGGGTGCGGTCGCGCCGTCGGCCGAGCCGGTCGCCGGGGAATGGTTGCTCCGCTGGGTCGCCATCCCGACGCCCACGTGGCGCAGCTGGCACGCCGTCGTGCTCGGTAGCGCGCCGGATGCACTGCTGCACAACGGCTCCCACGCCGCGCTCGACGATTTCCTCGCCGAGCTCGTCGATCACGAGTGCCGTACCACGATCGCCCGCTCGATCCCCCGGCTCGGTGAACCTCGTCCGGCGTCGCCGGTCGTCCGTGCACTCCTACCCGGGACCGACGTCGGTCCGCCCTGCTCCCCCGAACGACTCTCGGCCGCCGCCGGGAGCTGGTCCCGATGGAATGCCGGCGTGCCACGGGACGACCAGTCACTCATCTTCCGTCTCCACGAGCCCGAGTACGACGACCTCACCGACAGTCACTGGGACGATGCGTGGGAGGACGAGACGTTCGACCTGCCGACCCGCGACGAGGTCGCCGACGCCTCGCGATGGCGGCTGGAGGTCTGCCGCCGCAGCATCGACGGTCAGATCGAGCCGGTCGCACCCCATCGCCTGGACGCCCACGAACTCGACGAGCTGACCACGGCACTGGCCGCCGCGGTACGGGAGTTCCCCGAACTCGATCGAGCCGACCCGGACCGCGGCTCCCTCGACTTCCTGTTGCCCACCGACGTCGCCGCCGAACTGTTCGCCACCGGCGCTGCAGCCCTGGGCGCCGCCGGGATTCCGGTGCTGCTTCCCCGCACCATCGCCGAGGTCCGGCCGAGCCTCACGCTGCGTGCACTGGCGCCGCCCGGCGGTGGCGCACCGGCGGCGATGGTCGGACTCCGCGAGATCCGCGAATTCGAATGGCGACTGGCACTGGGAGATTCGCCCGACGCCATCACCCTGACCGATGCGGATCTCGACGACTTGTCCGGCCAGAAGGGTGATCTGGTGCGGGTCCGCGGCGTGTGGGTCCGCGCGGAGGGTTCGGCGTTGACGCGTGCCGCCGCCTTCGTCGCGACCCAGCGTGCGCTCGCCGCATCTGCGCCACCTGCCGACTTCGGCGAACTGTTCGGACTCGTGACCGGCGAGTCCGACAGACTCCCGGTGCCCGTCACCCGGGTCGAAGGACTCTCGTGGCTCGACGATGTCGCCGAGGGCGGTGTCATCCGACCCGAACCCGTCACGCCCCCAGCCGATCTGGAAGCGATCCTGCGTCCCTACCAGCAGCGCGGCCTGGACTGGTTGGCGCACCTGTCGGACCTCGGCGTCGGAGGTGTGCTCGCCGACGACATGGGTCTGGGCAAGACCCTGCAGGTGATCGCGCTCGAGTGTCACGAACGCAGCGTCGTCGCCGACGATGCCGAGACACCCGGGCCGACCCTCGTGGTCTGCCCGATGTCATTGGTCGGCAACTGGTCTCGTGAGTTCGCGCGCTTCGCGCCGACCCTTCGGGTGGCCATCCATCACGGTCCTTCGCGGGCATCGGGCGCCACCTTCACCGGCATCCGCGACTCCGTCGACGTGGTCATCACGACGTTCGCGATCGCGGGCCGCGACCTCGAGCTGCTCTCTGCACATCCGTGGCACCGCATCGTCGTCGACGAGGCCCAGCACCTCAAGAACGTGAACACCATTGCCTCCAAGGCGATACGGACGATCCCGGCCGACCGTCGCCTCGCGCTCACCGGTACTCCTGTGGAGAACCGGCTCGAGGATCTGCGCGCGGTGATCGACCTGGTTAACCCCGGCCTCCTGGGGTCCGCGTCGGTGTTCCGGGCCCGTTACGCCGAACCCATCGAGCGGGACCGCGACCCCGGCGCCCTCCGACGCCTGTCCGCGATCACGCGGCCGTTCATCCTGCGGCGCGAGAAAACCGATCCGGCCATCGCCGCCGACCTGCCGGAGAAAGCGGATTTCGCGGTGCGCGCCAACCTCACCGTCGAACAGGCCGCGCTCTACCGTGCCGTCATCGACGAACTCATGGAGGCACTGCGCGACAAACAACAGCGAACGCTGCGCCGCCGCAACGTGCTGGCCGCACTCACCCGGCTCAAGCAGGTGTGCAACCACCCTGCGCACTACCTCGCCGACGGCACCGACCTCGTCCGCGACGGCGAACACCGCTCGGGCAAGGTCGAATTGCTGGCCGACATCGTCTCCACCGTCGCCGACGAGGGCGACCGCGCACTCGTCTTCACCCAGTTCGCGGCCTTCGGCGAGATGCTGTCGGGCTGGCTCGGCGAACAGTTCGGCACCGAGATCCCGCTGCTGCACGGTGGTCTCGGCCGCACCGAACGCGATCGTCTGGTCGCCGACTTCCAGTCCGACGACGGCGCCCCGGTGATGCTTGCGACCCTCAAGGCCGGCGGCACCGGTCTCAATCTGACCGCTGCCAACCACGTCATCCACGTGGACCGCTGGTGGAATCCCGCGGTCGAGGATCAGGCCACCGACCGCGCGTACCGCATCGGCCAGAACCAGAAGGTCTCGGTGCACCGCTTCGTCTGCGTCGGCACCATCGAGGAACGGATCGACGACATGATCGCCAAGAAGCGCGAACTGTCCCGGCTGACCGTCGCGGCCGGCGAGAACTGGGTGTCCGATCTCGCCGATGACGAACTCTTCGAACTGTTCCGGCTCCGCGACGAGGCGGTGAGCGAATGACCGTGCGCAAGAAGGGCACTCAGCGTAAAGGCGAACGGGGCACCATCGCGGTCCGCGGGTACGGCCTCACCCCGTGGTCGCGAGCGTTCGTCGACGTGGTCGAGGGCCGTGGCGCCGACGGTGAAGCGGTCGCCGACAGCCGACATGTCACCAAGGCGCGCAGGTACTTCCGCGACCGGCATGTACGTGGTCTGCGGATCGGGGCAGGCCAGGTGACGGCATCGGTGGAGGGCACCCAACTCGAACCGTTCGACGTCATCATCACCACCCGGACCGTCGACACCCCGACTCTCGCCGGTCTGCTCCGTGACCGCGGCGGCGTCGAAGAACTCATGCGACTCACCCGCGGTGAGCAGCCACCGATCCTCGGTGAGCTGCTCGTCCCCACCGAATCGGCGGACGTCGCGACCGACTGCACCTGTCCGGACGAGGCGCCGAGGTGCGTCCATGCCCTGGTGACCAGTTATGAGATCGCCGCTGAGATCGACCGGTCGCCGCTGACGCTGTTGACCGTGATGGGTACCGACCTGCGCGACCTGCTCGCCGAGATCGACTCGCGCCCCGCGCCCTCCCCCGTCGCCGCCGACGACGACTCATCGTCGGGAACGCTGCGGCCCGACGACTTCTACGGCACCGCGTCGACGCGGCCGCCGCTGCCCGCGGTCCCACCGATGAATCCCCTCATCGCGCTCGACGGCTCGGACCTGCGCGCCGCGCTGCGTGCCACCGGCGTGGCGCCGGTCGACATCGCCGAGGCGATCGACGAACTCGGCGATCTCTACGACCGCCTGACCGCCACAGATTCATAGCCCGAAACCGCGCTGAGCGCGGCTCCGGGCCATAGATCGGGTGGGATCTAGAAGTCCCAGTCCTCGTCTTCGGTGTTGACGGCCTTGCCGATGACGTACGAGCTACCCGACCCCGAGAAGAAGTCGTGGTTCTCGTCGGCGTTCGGCGACAGTGCCGACAGGATCGCCGGGTTCACATCGGTCTCGTCCTTCGGGAACATCGCCTCGTAGCCGAGGTTCATCAGCGCCTTGTTGGCGTTGTAGCGCAGGAACTTCTTGACGTCCTCGGTGAGCCCGACCTCGTCGTAGAGCGTCTCGGTGTAGTCGCTCTCGTTGTCGTACAGCTCGAACAGCAACTCGAAGGTGTAGTCCTTGAGTTCCTGACGACGCTCCGGCGACTGCGTCTCCAGACCGCGCTGGTACTTGTACCCGATGTAGTAACCGTGGACGGCCTCGTCGCGGATGATGAGGCGGATCAGGTCGGCGGTGTTGGTGAGCTTGGCGCGGCTCGACCAGTACATCGGCAGGTAGAAGCCCGAGTAGAACAGGAACGACTCGAGCAGCGTCGAGGCGACCTTGCGCTTGAGCGGGTCCTCGCCACGGTAGTAGTCCATGACGATGCGCGCCTTGCGCTGCAGCTGCTCGTTCTCCTCCGACCAGCGGAAGGCCTCGTCGATCTCCTTGGTGGAGCACAGGGTCGAGAAGATCGAGCTGTAGGACTTGGCGTGCACCGACTCCATGAACGCGATGTTGGTGAGCACCGCCTCCTCGTGCGGAGTGGTGGCGTCCGGGATCAGCGACACCGCGCCGACGGTGCCCTGGATGGTGTCGAGCAGCGTCAGGCCGGTGAAGACCCGCATGGTGAGCTGCTTCTCGTACTCGGTCAGCGTCCCCCACGATGGGATGTCATTGGACACCGGCACCTTCTCCGGCAGCCAGAAGTTGCCGGTGAGGCGATCCCACACCTCGGCGTCCTTGTCGTCGGGGACGCGGTTCCAGTTGATCGCCGAGACCCGGCTGACCAGCTTGATGGGCGCGCCGTCGGCGGGGCTGTGGCTTTCGGTGGAGGTCATGTGACTGTTCCTCGTCTAACGGGTCGTGTGGGGGCCGGGATTGCTGAAAGGCATTGCGGAGCAGGGGTCACAGCATGCATGACACGCAGCCCTCCACCTCGGTCCCCTCGAGGGCGATCTGGCGCAGACGGATGTAGTACAGCGTCTTGATCCCCTTGCGCCATGCGTAGATCTGCGCCCTGTTGACGTCGCGCGTGGTGGCGGTGTCCTTGAAGAACAGGGTCAGGCTCAGGCCCTGGTCGACGTGCTGGGTCGCCGCCGCGTAGGTGTCGATGATCTTCTCGTACCCGATCTCGTACGCGTCCTGGTAGTACTCCAGGTTGTCGTTGGTCATGTACGGCGCCGGGTAGTAGACGCGACCGATCTTGCCTTCCTTGCGGATCTCGATCTTCGCCGCGACCGGATGGATCGAGCTGGTCGAGTGGTTGATGTAGCTGATCGAACCGGTCGGCGGAACCGCCTGCAGGTTCTGGTTGTAGATGCCGTCGCGCTGCACGGCTTCCTTCAGCTCGCGCCAGTCGTCCTGGGTCGGGATGTGGATGCCCGCCTGCCCGAAGATGTCCCGGACCTTCTGGGTCTCCGGCTCCCATGCCTTGTTGGTGTACTTGTCGAAGAACTCACCCGACGCGTACTTCGACTTCTCGAAGCCGGTGAACGCCTGGCCGCGCTCGCGAGCGATCCGGTTCGACGCGCGCAGTGCGTGGAAGAGCACCGTGTAGAAGTAGATGTTCGTGAAGTCGATGCCCTCTTCGCTGCCATAGAAGATGCGCTCGCGGGCCAGGTAGCCGTGCAGGTTCATCTGGCCGAGACCGATGGCGTGAGAGTTGTTGTTGCCGTGCTCGATCGAGGGCACCGAGGTGATCGAGGTCTGATCGCTCACCGCGGTGAGTCCGCGGATCGCGGTCTCGATGGTCTGGCCGATGTCCGGCGAGTCCATCGTCTTGGCGATGTTGAGCGACCCCAGGTTGCACGAGATGTCCTTGCCCACATGGGAGTAGGACAGATCGTCGTTGAAGGTCGACGCCGTCGAGACCTGCAGGATCTCCGAGCACAGGTTGGAGTGGGTGATCTTGCCGTCGATGGGGTTCGACCGGTTCACCGTGTCCTCGAACATGATGTACGGGTAACCCGACTCGAACTGCAGCTCGGCGAGGGTCTGGAAGAACTCGCGGGCCTTGATCTTGGTCTTGCGAATTCGACGATCCTCGACCATCTCGTGGTAGCGGTCGGTGACGTTGATGTCGGCGAACGGCACGCCGTAGACGCGTTCGACGTCGTACGGGCTGAACAGGTACATGTCGTCGTTGGCCTTGGCCAGCTGGAACGTGATGTCCGGGATGACCACGCCGAGCGACAGCGTCTTGATGCGGATCTTCTCGTCCGCGTTCTCGCGCTTGGTGTCGAGGAAGCGGTAGATGTCGGGGTGGTGGGCGTGCAGGTAGACCGCACCCGCGCCCTGACGCGCACCGAGCTGGTTGGCGTAGGAGAAGGAGTCTTCGAGCAGCTTCATGATCGGGATGACCCCCGAGCTCTGGTTCTCGATCTTCTTGATCGGAGCGCCGTGCTCACGGATGTTGGAGAGCAGCAACGCAACTCCGCCACCGCGCTTGGACAGCTGCAGGGCCGAGTTGATCGAGCGGCCGATCGACTCCATGTTGTCCTCGATGCGGAGCAGGAAGCACGAGACCGGCTCGCCGCGCTGCTTCTTGCCCGAGTTGAGGAAGGTCGGCGTGGCCGGCTGGAAGCGGCCGGAGATGATCTCGTCGACCAGGTCGCGGGCCAGTGCCGTGTCACCGTCGGCCAGCGTCAGCGCCACCATGCAGACACGATCCTCGAAGCGCTCCAGGTAGCGCTTGCCGTCGAAGGTCTTGAGCGTGTAGCTCGTGTAGTACTTGAACGCCCCGAGGAACGTCGGGAACCGGAACTTCTTGTCGTAGGCGTGCTTGAACAGGCCCTTCACGAACTCGCGGTCGTACTTGGCGAGGACCTCGGGCTCGTAGTAGTTCTCCTCGACGAGGTAGTCGAGCTTCTCGTCGAGGTCGTGGAAGAACACGGTGTTCTGGTTGACGTGCTGCAGGAAGTACTGGCGCGCGGCCTCACGATCCTTGTCGAACTGGATCTTCCCGTCGGCGTCGTACAGGTTGAGCATCGCGTTGAGCGCGTGGAAGTCCAGCTCGCCGGGCTCATGGCCCGACGGGCCGGCATGCACGCCCGACTTACTTGCTGAAGAGGTGTCCGAGACGGCGGCGGTGGGCGACACGACAGATGACTCCTGCGGATAGTGGTGGGCTTACCAAGTGCCTCATGGGCAGAGTATGGGCGGGGTGTGACAGTCCGGTGGCGGCGCGCCCGGCCGACTGTCAGGCGGGTGCGGCGTGGAGCGAACCGGTTGCCGCGAACGCGGGACTCTGGGCGAAGTCGGCCAGTCCCGCACGCACGCGGTCGACGTCGTCGGTGGTGCCCATCAATTCGAATCGGTACAGGTAGGGCACGCGACACTTGCGCGAGATGATGTCGCCGGCGTAGCAGAACTCCTCACCGAAGTTCGTGTTGCCGGCCGCGATCACCCCCGTGATGAGGGATCGGTTGTGTTCGTCGTTGAGAAAGCGGATGACCTGCTTGGGGACGAAACCGCCGGGCTTGCCCGTCGCCTTGCCTCCCCCGTAGGTCGGGCAGATCAGCACGTAGGGCTCATCGACACGGAATTCACCGGCCGCTCCGGTCAGCGGGATACGCACCGAGCGCATATCCAGCTTCTCGACGAATCGGTGGGTGTTCTCGGAGACCGAGGAGAAGTAGACGATCAACGGCGACGTGGCCGACATGTCTCCCTCCAACCCTGCTGACGATGACCGTGTGGAACGTCTGTTCGTTTGCGTTCTGATCGACGGCGCCGATCACCGACGCCATCTGGTTCCAACACCGGAACCCTCGTGACCATTTCCCGATCCGAGACCGGGGTCACTCTCGGCTGTCACATCCCGACGCGGCGGATCCGGCTTCCCCTTCGGATCGCACCCGCGCCCGGGTCGACGGTGACAGCAGACTGCGGAGATCAGGCAGCAGCAGTGGCGAGCGCCTTGATGCGGTCGGGACGGAAGCCCGACCAGTGCTCGTCGCCGGCGACGACGACCGGGGCCTGGAGGTAACCGAGCGCCATCACATAGTCGCGGGCTTCCGGGTCCTGGCTGATGTCGACGACCTCATAGGACAGACCCTGCTTGTCCAGGGCCTTGTAGGTGGCGTTGCACTGGACACATGCCGGCTTCGTGTAGACGGTGATGGAAGACATCGAGAGGTTCTCCTCGGTCGTTGGAATCGCCAGTGACGTGCAGTTTCCCAGCGTGAAGATGGTGACCTACGTCACCGTCTCCCTGGCGTTTCCGGAGGAGTAGATCCGCTTCCTCTTGTCCGCCTGACTGGTACCGCAAACACTACACCTAGTGGCTGACATTTCTGGTCACCACAAGGGGTTGTGAATAACATCGGTGGAAGACATGCAGGTCGGAGGGGTGCAGGATTCGAAATTCCGGCGTGTCACGGGCCCGTACGGCGTGTCGCTCACAGGTTGTCCAGGACTGCTCGACAACATGTGCACCGGATGTCCACAATCCCCAGCTCGCCGACAAGACGACGCCGCACCGGGCGTGGCCCGGTGCGGCGTCGAAGAACCAGAGAACAGGTCAGGCGCTGATGGCGACCTCGTCGACGAGGCGGGCGACCGACGCGACGACCTTCGCCACGATCGTGGGATCGGTGAGGCCACCCTCCGGGAGCGCGGGGATCTGCAGACCGAGGTCGGCCTCCTCGATCGCGCGACCGCCGGCGATGCCGACCGACTTACGGGTGTCCTCACGGGTCCACTGTCCGCCGTACTGGCCGAGGCCCGCACTCAGCACCGCCACCGGCTTGCCGCCCAGCGCCCCGGCGCCGTAGGGACGCGACAGCCAGTCGATGGCGTTCTTGAGCGCGGCCGGAATGGTGCCGTTGTACTCGGGGGTGGCGATGAGCACTCCGTCCGCCTTGGCCACGGACTCACGAAGGGCGACCACACCGTCGTGGAGGGCGCCCTCGACGTCGATGTCCTCGCTGTAGAACGGCAGCGCACCGAGATCGTCGACGACCGTGATGTCGACCCCGGCGGGAGCATTGTCGGCAGCGACCTGGGCCAGCTGCCGGTTGACGGAGGCAGCACGAAGGCTTCCGACGAGCGCAACCAATTCGACAGTTCGATCCGACATGTCATTCCTTTCGACGAGGGCATCGGCCCGGAGGGGACCGTGAATACGCATCAAGTAACCGGACCCGGGTCCGATTGATTCCGGGCCGAGGTAAAGAGTTACCCTCATCACGTGCCGAACGGGCCAGACCACTCCCCGCTCCATATCTCCTTCAACAACTCGGGGACCGAACGTGCCGACGCCGCACGAAATCGGCGTCTGTTGCTGGCTGCCGCCAAAAACCTGATCGATCACCACGGCGCGGCGGCGGTCACCATGGAAGCGGTCGCCCGCGAGGCAGGTGTGGGCAAGGGCACGGTGTTCCGACGCTTCGGCAACCGCACCGGATTGATGCTCGCACTGCTCGACCATTCCGAATCCGAGATGCAGCAGGCCTACCTGTCCGGACCCGAACCCCTGGGTCCCGGCGCGCCCCCGCTCGACCGGTTGCTGGCCTACGGCCGCGCCCGGCTCAAACTCACCTGCGACCACCTCGACATCCTGCTGGAGGCCGGGGCGGCCGCCGACGACTTCATGACCCACCCGGTGGGTCGCGCGTCGACCCAGCACGTACAGATCTTGCTGCGGCAGTTGGGTTTCGTGGACGAGCTCGACTTCATGTCGCTGGCCGTGCAGGCACCGTTGGCCGCCGGGTCGGTCCGGTATCTGATGGTCGAGGTCGGCCTCGATCTCGAGACCATCACCACACAGTGGCAGGAGATGGTCACCGCTCTCGTGGCCTCCCGCCGTTCGCAGTGATCCCCACCCCCACTGTCCTCTCGTAGGCCGGACGAGATGTTTGGTCGCGCACCAGCGTCGGTCGCGTCTTAGCCTTGTGTCGTGTCGGTGAGAAGCGGCCGGCGGGTGACATCGGAGAAAGCGGTGGTGAGCGTGAAGGCAGTGATCGTCGGCGCAGGTATGGGCGGTATGTCGGCGGCCATCGCTCTCAGGCAGCTGGGAATCGAGGTCGAGGTCTACGAGCAGGTCACCGAGAACAAGCCCGTCGGTGCCGCGATCTCGGTGTGGTCCAACGGGGTCAAGTGCCTCAACCACCTCGGGCTGGAGAAGGAGACCGCCGAGATCGGCGGGATCCTCGACTCGATGAGCTACGTCGACGGCTTCACCGGTGACACCATGTGCCGCTTCAGCATGCAGCCACTCATCGACGAGGTGGGTCAGCGTCCGTACCCGATCGCGCGGGCCGAACTGCAGCAGATGTTGATGGACGCGTATGGATTCGACGACATCCACTTCGGCAAGGAGATGGTGGCGGTCCGCAGCGACGAGAATCGTGCCACCGTCGAATTCGCAGACGGGACCACCGATTCCGGGGACATCGTGATCGGCGCCGACGGCGCGAGGTCACTGGCCCGCGAATATGTCCTGGGCGGCCCGGTTGCGCGCCGCTACGCGGGGTACGTCAACTTCAACGGACTCGTCGAGGTCGACGAGAAGATCGGCCCGGCCACCGAATGGACCACCTACGTGGGTGATTCACGGCGTGTGTCGGTGATGCCGGTGGCGGGCAACCGCTTCTACTTCTTCTTCGACGTCCCGATGCCCGAGGGCGTTCCGTTCGAACGCGGCACCGCGCGCGAGCTGCTCGCCGCGGAGTTCGCCGACTGGACGCCCGGCGTCCAGACCCTCATCGCGGAACTCGATCCCGCGACCACCAATCGCGTCGAGATCCTCGACCTCGACCCGTTCGACACCTGGGTCAAGGGACGCGTCGCCGTGCTCGGCGACGCCGCGCACAACACCACGCCCGACATCGGACAGGGTGGATGCTCGGCGATGGAGGACGCGGTCGCACTGCAGTTCGCCTTCCGCGACCACCCCGACGATCCGATCGCCGCCCTGGACGCCTACCAGGCTTCGCGCACCGAACGCGCCGGCGATCTTGTGCTCCGCGCCCGCAAGCGCAGCGACGTCACCCATGGCAAGGACCCGGAGAAGACCGCCGCCTGGTACGACGAACTGCGCAGCGAGGACGGCACCAACATCATCCGCGGCATCGTCGGCAACATCGTCGGCGGTCCGCTCACGTCCTGAGGCTCCGCCCGAATCCGAACTACTCGCCGTCCCGGCCGATCTCGGCCGTCTTCAATCCGTCGTGAGCGACCAGCGCGGCCTCCCGGGAGAGCGTCGGACCGGGCGCGAGCAGGGACACCACCGACCACGGTGCACGCGCCGGCGAGTCACCGAGCCCGAGGATCCCTCCGGTCTCGAGGTCGGGAATCCCGAACCGTACACCCGAATCGTTCACGTAGAACAGCGATTCGGTGCGGGCACTGTCGGCCTCGTTACCGGTCACCTGCAGATACTCCCCCGACCCCGGCGGCAGATAGACCTCGTCGAGACCGGGTCCGGCACCGTCGGCCGAAGTGAGGCGGACCGGCACCGCATCGGACGCGAGCGGAAGGGCACGCCCGGCCAGCAACGCTGTCTCCGCCCGCGGCTCGTCGGTGCCACGAGACCAGCTGCGGCACAGCGTCGGATCGGCAGCGAGACCGAGCAACGACGGGTCGGCCTGCGGGAAGTCGCCGATCGGCAACTCCTCCACCACCTTCAACGTCGCGAGCTCGCCGGGCGCCACCGTTCTGACGGGCGCGGCGCCGTCGCGGTCGGCCAGACGCAGGATCTCGGCCGTCGGGGCACTGATCTCCTGGACACCGCCGCGGAGCACGACGTGATAGGTCGTCTCGTCGTCGACGCCGACCGACTTCACGACCGAGCCGACGGTCGCCGAGTCCACCGCGCCCGGCTGTCCGGCGCCCGGAATGGCGGGCACCGTCAGCGGATCGACGAGCGGAAAGCTGTTGAGCAGGCCGGGGGTCATCCGCCGCGGCGTCACTCCGTCGAGTCCGAGACCCCGCATGACCGGGGCGCTGCCGGTGTCGACCTCCGCGCGAACCGGGCTCCATGCACCGTCCCGGAACAGCTGATAGACCAGGAAGATCTCGTCACCGGCACGGACGAGCACCGCGTCGGCCGGGCGCGCGGTCTCGACGGTCGACGAACCCAACGCGGGCTTCTCACCGATGACCGTCTGCCGGATCGACTCACTCGACGAATCCGACGCGACGGTCGACGAATCGCACACCGTCCACACGGAGTTGCCCTGGTGCGCCGAACCCGGCAGGGACGCGGGTGCACCCGGGATTCCCAGCAGAGGGCCACGCGGATAGGACTTGAGTTTGGTGTCCGCCACCGACGTCGGCTTCTCTGAACTCCCGGTGATCAGCCGGGCCGAGGCGAGATTGAGCACGGGGTGCAGCGTGTCCTCGACGAGGACATGGGTGCTGCCGCTGTTCTTGCTGACGATGATGGTCGCGTCCCCGACCGAACCCTGCGGCCGGACGAGACCGTACACCCCGCAACCGCCGAGAACGAGCAGGCCCAGAATCGTGCCGACCACCAACGCCTGCAACTGGGATCGCATCGGGTCGTGCAGCATTCGCACATCGCGGCGCACGAGCGCGTGCTCGAGCCGCTTGATCAGGAAACGATAGCCGTTGACCTGCGCCTTGGTCGTGAGCTGACGTGCCACGACTCCCCCTGTCCGCACCGATCCCACCCGCCCGCGAACGGGCACCGCTGTGGACCGGTTGTGATCTCCTGCGGCATACCCCCTGCCGCGCGGTAGTAGCCTAACCGACAATCAGGCCCCTCACGTGCGGGGCTCAGCCGCCTGTGGACACACCGACGGGCGGCGCCGCATTCGACGCGGCACCGGGATCGAGGGGGGATCGTGGATCGGAACACGCGTGCGACGGGGCTTCGCACACTCCTGGTGATCGAGGTGATCGTGGCTCTCGGCCTCGTCGTGTGGGCGTTGTCCGGCAGCGTGTGGGGTTCGTCGGCACTGATCGTGGCCGTGGTGGTCGCAGCCGGACTGGTCAGCGTCGGCGGCCGGTCTCTGTTCGGGCGGATCGGCGCACGGATGTCGTTCTCCTGGTTGCGGATGCGCCGGAGCCCCGCCGACCTCAACCCGGCCCCCTTCGACGTCCCGCTGTCCGGATCGTCGACTCGTCCATCAGCACGCCGCTCGTCGGCACCCACGACCATCGGCGCCCGCTGGGTGGGCGACACCCTGGTCACCGTGGTCCGGGTCGACCCCGGCGGCCCCGCGGTCACCTACCTGACCCCCGGCAACAGCACGCTCGCCGGCGAGACGGGCCAACTGGTTCCGCTCGACGTCCTCGCCGAATGCATCGACCGCTACGACATCGCGCTCAGTTCCATCGAGGTCATCAGTCACGGTGTGCGCGTGTGGGGTTCCGGTGTGGCACCAGCGACCTATGACCGCACCCTCGGACCGCTGTCGGCGACCGCCCAGCGCTCGGTGTTCGTCGTGCTCCGGCTCGATCCACTCGAGTGCCCCGACGCCGTGGCGCGGCGCGGCGGCGGCGCGACCGGTGCCCTGCGCACCGCGACGGTCACCACGCGCCGCGTCGCCAAACGCCTCGCCGAGCACGGGCTGACCACCACCATCCTGTCCGCCGCACAGATCACCTCGGTCACCACCCAGCTGACCGAGGGAGCCGGCCTCGACTCCCTGGCCGAGGAGTGGGAATCGGTCGGGGTGTCGGGGCTCCGCATCCGGAGTGCCGCAGTCGAATCGGAAGCGCTGCCCGCCGTCGTCCGCGACGTCTGGGTCAACTCGGCCGTCTCGACGACACTCACCATCCGACTCCGGCACATCACCGCCGACCGCCGTCACCGCAAGGGACGACGGGAGGTCGAGGTGTCCGCGTTCGTCCGGTTCAACGAGTTCCCGGATGCGCGCCGGTCGGTGCCGTCGTGGCCGGCCGGCCTGCAACCGCTCGACGGACGCCAGTTCGACGCCCTCGCGGTCAGCCTTCCGATCGCGACGCCCACCCGCCTCGACCGGGCCCTGCCGACCCTCACCGGCGACGCGGCCCAGGCTTTCCTGGGATCGGTTCGCCTCCCCGCCGGAGGGTGCGGTCAGCTCATCGGAGCCGACCACGCGGGCCGCGCCGTCGCCACCCGACTCGTCGGCCCCGGCATCGCCACCGTCTCCGTTGCCGCCGGAATCCACGTCGTCGCGCAGATGGCACTGCGCGCGGTGGCTGTGGGTGCCTCGGTCCGTGTCCACACCGACCGACCGCATCGCTGGGCGCCACTGGTCACCGCGGTCGCCGATCCGAGCGCACTGTCACTGGCCGGCGACCGCACACCGGCCCGTCCGGGACCGGCGCTGGTCATCGTCGACGGCGTCAGTCCTCCATCCCCCCAACCGGATACGACGCGGATGATCGTGTCCGCACCGGGCGTCGACGACCCGGCCGGCGGGCACACCGTCGCTCTGATGCAGAATCCGCGTGCGCCACAGGACCTCTCACTCGACACCGGCGGAGAACCGATCCTGGTGACGATGGTCGCGACCCCGGACGAGTGGAACCTGATCGGCGGCTACCCCGAACCCGCGGCCCACACACCCGCCGGACCCGTTCGGCGCTAAGCCCGTATCACTGAGCGCTGTCGCCGCGGTATCACTCAGCGGCTGTCGCCGCGGCCGGCGCGGACGCGGACACCCCGTCGGCAGCCGACACCGCAACCGGCACGAGCGCCCGGTAGAACACCGCGCGCGCCGAGGCGGCCCGCACGATCACGTCCGGGTCGTCGTCGGTGATCCACAGGGCACGACCGGACTGCACTGTCAGCGGCGCGCCACCCGCGGGACGAACCTCGATCGCACCACTGAGCACCGCGAGGATCTGAGGCCCCGGCATGTCGAAACAGATCGACGACGAATGATGCAGCCCGGTGCCGTCCAGCTCGACCCGGGACAGCCGGAACTCCGGCGCGGGGGTGAGGTACACACGTTCCGCGCCGATCATGCGCACCGGCGGTGCCAGCTGGGCGGAGTCGACCGGGGTGAAATCGAGGACGCGCAACAGCTCGGGCACATCGATGTGCTTGGGCGTGAGGCCGCCGCGCAAGACGTTGTCGGAGTTGGCCATGATCTCCACGCCGGTGCCACGGAGGTACGCGTGCAGATTGCCGGCCGGCAGGTACAGACCCTGCCCCGGCTCGAGGTGCACGTGATTGAGCAGCAACGAGGCGAGCACACCGGGATCGTTCGGATAGTCCTCACCGAGTTCACACACCGTGCGCAGTTCGGCGGCGAACTCCGTGCGCCCCGCGCTCAGCACCTCGATCGCGCCGTGCAGTACCGCGGGCACGAGCTGACGTATCAGCGACTCCGGCAGTGTCAGCCAGGTGGTGAACACCGCCCGGAGCCCCTCTGAATCAGGTTGCCCGACAAGCATTCCCAGATAATGGTCGAGTTCGCTGACCTGAAGTTCGCGAAGCAGGGCGATGGTCTCGTGCGGATCGCGGAAACCGGCCAGCGCATCGAAGGGCGTGGTGGCGACCATCAGCTCCGGCTTGTGCCACGGATCGCGGTAGTTGCGGTCGCGGGCGTCGATGGCGAGGCCACGCGCGTTCTCCCGTTCGAACCCCTCTCGCGCCTGTTCCGCGGAGGGGTGCGCCTGCAGCGACAGGGCCTCTTCGGCGGCGAGGACTTTCAGCAGAAACGGGAGCCGATTGCCGAACTCGGCCGCACTGGCCGTGCCGAGTGTCGCCACCGGATCGGCGTCGATCACCTCGCCGAGGTCCTGCTCGGGACCGGAGGGGTCGACACATCGCGCCGAACCTGCCGGGTGCGAACCGAACCACAGCTCGGCTTCCGGATGGGCCGACGGGACAGGCCTGCCCTGAATCGACGCGATGGCCGTCCGTGAACCCCACGCGTAGGGGCGCACCACTCCGTCGAGAATCCTCATTGCACCGTGTTCCCAATCAGGCGGAGATACACCGCCGCCATCTCGACCCGCAACGCCACGACCAACAAACCGAGAACGTCCCCCGGGCCGTCGGCCACCGGGTCCTCACCCGGTGCCGGACGCCGGTCGTCCCACGGTTGGCCGCCACCCGGCGGCACCCCGCCTGCCTCGTCGGCACCGACAACCAGATCGACGTCGCCCAATCCCATCACTCGCTGCCGGGTGTACCACTCGCGCCGGGGAGTCGACACCACCATGATGCGGGGAGCCGGCTCCTGTGCCGGACCGTCGAACTCCGGGTCGTAGAAGATCGTGTCGGCGGCCGGCGCTCCGCCCGGCCGCGACTCCAGGAGCCGGGACATCCTCGCCACGTCGCCGAGTTCGGCGACTGCGCTGATGATCCCGGCGAACCCGACGAAGCTGGAGGCGGCGTGAGCGGCCAGGACCGAACCCGCCGGCGAATCCGACGTCCAGACGGCGGGACGGCCCTGCACGCGGACCGCCAGCGACTTGGCGCGATTGTGGAAGGTCTCGCGGGAAGGATGCGATCC
The DNA here is from genome assembly GCF_024733855.1 of Gordonia sp. GONU. Classification (NCBI taxonomy): domain Bacteria; kingdom Bacillati; phylum Actinomycetota; class Actinomycetes; order Mycobacteriales; family Gordoniaceae; genus Gordonia; species Gordonia sp. GONU. The sequence goes on along the minus strand of NZ_JANRHB010000023.1, from coordinate 200 downwards.
GGAGGCCTCGGCGTCGAGCGCGTCGGCCAGGTCGTCGAGGACGGGCGTCGGGCCGGTGACACGGACCTGCGTCAGTGCGCCGAACACCGCCAGCAGTGCCGCGACGAAACCGACGAAACGGAAGCGCGGTTCGACGTCGAACCGCGGAGAGAGGTCGATTCCGTTGCCGCCCAGGGCATCCCGCAAGGGGCCGGCGATCG
>NZ_JANRHB010000022.1:0-77582 GCF_024733855.1 Gordonia sp. GONU | reverse complement strand
CCACCACCGCGTGCGCCGACTTCGTGCGCGTGCGCGACGGCTATTGCACCGAACCCGGCTGCGCGGGTTCGTCATTCGACAGCGACCTCGACCACGTCACCGAGTACGACCACACCAACCCCACCCAAGGCGGGGACACCTCCAGTGAAAACCTCAACGCCAAATGCCGGTTCGGGCATCTGCACAAAACCTTCGGCGACTGGATCGATGTCCAGTACCGCGACGACGACGGCCACCTGGTCACCGAATACCGCACCCCGGAAGGCGTGGTAATTCCCGGTGACGCCGAAACCCTCGAAGACTTCTTCCCCAACCTGCGACGCATCCGCTACGAACAGCCACCCCAGGCACCACCCACACCCAGGGTCATCACCGGGGACGACGCCCCGCCGCCCACCAACCGGCTTGCCAACAAACACGCACGCCGGCGGGCCGAACGTGCCCGCAACAAGAAGCAGCGCCTCACCGACCAGGCAGACCCGCCGCCGTTCTGACGGGTCAGTCTCCCTCGGCAGCCTTCTTGATGCCTGCCAGACGACGATCCCATCCTCGCGCGATGGTGTCCAGGTGCCGGGCGAGGCGCGAGAGCTCCGAACCGACCGCCTCGTAACGGATTTCACGACCGGCCCGTGACGCCGTGACCAGGCCCGCATCGGTCAGGACCTTGAGGTGTTTGGCTATCGCCTGACGGCTGATCGGCAACTCGGTCGCGAGCGTCGACGCCGACGCGGGTTCGGTTCCCAATCTGACGAGGATGTGCCAGCGACTCTCGTCGGCGAGAGCACCGAAGACCTCGACCGGGGCGACGTCAGGCACGAGAACCGCTCGCCAGGTGAGTGCGTGCCAGTTCGAGCTCGATCTTCCAGCCTTCGGTGTTGCCGTCGAACTTGGCCCGCCGATCCGCATCCGAACCCGACAGCGAGGCGAATCCCGACTCGACGACCTTGAGGATCACTCCGGACCCGGAGTCGGTGATCTAGAACTCGACGAGCGTCGACTCCGAGTCGGGATCGGATGCGTCGGCCAGCCACCGGAAGGCGGCGTATCGCGGTTCGTCGAGTTTCACGGTGCGAAAGACGAAGGCGCCGTGAACCGGATCGTGAACGGTCGACAGATCTCCGTCGCGGTCGATTCGATGATCGGTGATCACGCTGTCGTTGATGTACCAGCCGGGTTCACTGACGAGCTGCCAGACGCGCTCGGCGGTCGCCTCGATGGCGATCTCCCGCTCGATCCGATCGAGTTCGTCATCGATTGCGGTGGTTGTCGTTTCGTTTTCGGATCGGGGATCGGTCCCACTCATGACGCCTCCTGGGCCGTTTCGAATGATGCAACTCAATGGTTGCACCATGACCCACGACTTGCAACCCTCCGGTTGCAATAAGACGTTCAGTCGACCAACTCGGCGAGTCTCCGGATCGCGAACTCGTATCCACGGATGCCATAGCCCGCGATGACGCCTGCCGCGATGGGCGAGACGTAGGAGTGGTGCCGGAACGCCTCGCGCTGGTGCACGTTGCTGATGTGCACCTCGAGGATCGGCACGCCGGGTACGACCAGGGCGTCGGCGAGGGCCACGGACGTGTGGGTCCACCCGCCGGGGTTGATGACGATGCCACTGATCTTCCCGACCGATTCGTGAATCCAGTCGATCATCTGTCCCTCGTGGTTGGTCTGCGCGGCGCGCAGACCGAAGCCGAGTTCCGATGCCGTCCGTTCGGCGAGGTCGACGACGTCGTCGAGTGTCTCGGACCCGTAGATCGCGGGCTCCCGGGTGCCGAGTGTGTTCAGGTTCGGCCCGTTGAGCAGCAGGATCGGCAACGGTTCGACGCCGGCGGCATCGGACGTGGAGTCGGACATGGGTTCACCATAGTCTCCGCCGCCTCGCCGACCGGGGCGAGACACCTCAGCGGCTACCATCTCTCTTTGTGCCAGCGCAGACCGTTCGACGAGCGAGGATCGTCGCCATAGTCACGGGCCTGCTCGGGTTCCTTCTCGCGCTGGCCACGCCGCTGATGCCGGTCGAACAGAAGACCGCGGAGATCAACTGGCCGCAGAACGGACAGATCGGTTCGGTCGCCTCCCCACTCATCGGCTACACCCCCGTCGACCTCGACGTCACCATCCCGTGCACGGCGGTCGACGACCTGCCGCCCGGTGGTTCGGTACTGTTCTCGACCACACCGAAGCAGGCGGAGAAGTCCGCCGAGCGCGGCCTGTTCATCCGCAAGACCGGTGCCGCCGACGTCCCGGCCGACCGCCAGGGCGTCGAGGTCGTCATCCGCAACGTCCCGCTGGTCTCGGCGAGCCTCCAGGACATCCGCACGCAGGACTGCCGCGAGATCGTCGTCCACGCCGATTCCGGCGCGGTGACAGCCGGATTCGTCGGCATGACCGACGACGCGGGCGATCCGCTCGCGGGAACCACCGAGGACAAAGAGGCCTTCAAGAACTCGCCCGATCAGCGCCCGCAGGTCACCGGTCTCTTCACCGACCTGTCGGGTCCGGCGTCCGATGTCGCCGGCCTCGACGCGCATGTCACCGTCGACTCCCGGTACAACACCGCCCCGACCATCTCGAAGTTGCTCGTCGTCATCGTCGGTGTCAGCTCGACGCTGCTCTCGCTCGCCGCACTGGCAGTCCTCGACTCGACCGACGGTCGTCGGCACCGGCGCATCTTCCCGGCCCGCTGGTGGCGCCTCAACACACGTGACTATGTGGTGATCGGCGCGCTGATCCTCTGGCACATGATCGGCCCCAACACCTCCGACGACGGCTATCTGCTGACGATGTCGAGGGTCGCGCAGGACAGCGACTACACCGCCAACTACTTCCGCTGGTACGGCGCCCCGGAGGCGCCGTTCGGCTGGTACTACCAGGTGTTCGGGTTGCTCAGTCATGTCTCGGTGGCCAGTCCGTGGATGCGGCTTCCGGCGCTCGCCTGTGGAATCCTGGTGTGGCTCATCGTGAGCCACGAGGTGATCCCGCGGCTCGGTCGTGCCGCGGTCACCCGCCCGATGGTCGCGTGGACCGCCGCCTTCGCCTTCCTCGCCTGCTGGTTCCCGTTCAACAACGGACTGCGTCCCGAGCCGATCATCTGCCTCGGCGCCCTGCTGACCTGGTGTTCGGTGGAACGCGCCATCGCCACCGGTCGGCTGCTGCCGGCCGCGGTGGCGTGTCTGGTGGGCGCGTTCAGCATCGCCGCCGGTCCCACCGGTGTGCTCGCGGTCGCGGCGCTGATCGCCGGTGCACGACCGATGATCATGGCGCTGATCAAGCGCGCCCGGGTGATCACCGGCGACTCGACCTCGCGTCACGCGCTGAGATGGTCGTTCGTCGCGTTGATCGCCCCGATCCTGGCCGCCGGCAGCTTCGTGGTCTTCGTGGTGTTCTCGAACCTGACCCTGCGCTCGTTCTCCGAGGCGTCGAGCATGAAGACCGCGCTCGGGCCGTCGATGAACTGGTACAACGAGCTCGGGCGATACTCGGCACTGTTCGCCTTCTCCGCCGACGGGTCGATCGCACGACGCTTCGCGGTCCTCGCGATGATCCTCGGCCTCGTGGTGTCCGCGGCGGTCCTGATCCGCAAGAACCGGATCCCCGGCACCGCCATCGGACCCACTCGGCGCATCGTCGCGATCACCTTCGCCTCGCTGGTGTTCCTCATGTTCACACCGACCAAGTGGACCCATCACTTCGGTGTCTTCGCCGGTATCGCCGCCGCGCTGGCGGCCATCGCCGCGATCGCCGCGAGTCAGCAGTCGATGCACTCACGACGCAATCGCACCCTGTTCTGTGCGCTCGTCCTGTTCATCGGCGGTCTGGCGTTCACCGGCCCGAATTCCTATTACTACTACTCCTCCTGGGGAATGCCCTGGGGGATCCAGCAGGTGACGATCGGCGGCCTGATGCTCGGGAGCGTCCTGCTCTACGCGTCGCTCGCACTTCTCCTCGTCGCGCTGTGGTTCCACTTCCGTGAACCCTTCACCGGCACCGACCCGCATTCCGCGGATCCGCATGTCACCGACGTGGATCCGAAGGCACCCGTCTACACGTCCGACCAACGCTGGTACCGGCGACTGTTCGCCTCGGTGGCCGCCGCACCCCTCGCCTATCTCGCGATGGCCGTCGTCCTCTTCCAGATCATCACCGCGATCTTCGCGGGCATCCACCAGAGCTCCTCGTATTCGGTGCCGCGGTCCAACCTCGCGGCGGTTGCCGGTGAGCCATGCGGGATGGCCGACAAGGTGTGGGTGGAGTCCGACCCCAACCGCGACATGCTGCGTCCCGTCGACTCGTCGCTGACCAACCCGCTCGGCGGTCCGGCCCCCGCCCCCGGCGCCTCGCCCGCCACCTCGGGCTTCTCCCCGAACGGTGTACCGACGGACCTGGCGTCGACCGCCAGCGAGGGCTCGCTGGGCGTGCTGTCCGGCAACGTCTGGGCGGACCCGAAGATCCTGAACTCCAACCCGGGGGGCACCGGAGGCGGTGAACTGCCCGACCCCGGCGTCAACGGCAGCACCGCGGCACTACCGTTCTTCCTCGACCCCGCGACGACGCCGGTCATGGGTAGTTACTCCAAGTTCGACCAGGTTCCGGCCCGCCTCACCTCCGGCTGGTACGCGCTCCCGAAGAACTGGCGTGACCGTCCGCTGCTGACGATGTCGGTGGCCGGCGAGTACGACAACCCGAACGTGATGCTCGAATACACCGCCGACCCGATCCGGCCGGACACCACCGACGCCGACCTGACCGCCGCCGATGAGACCGAACTCATCGACCCCGGGCCCCGCCCGGCCTGGCGCAACCTGCGCTACAACACCGACGAGCTGCCCGCCGACACCACTGCGGTCCGCATCGTGGCCACCGACGACAACCTCAACGAGGACCGCTTCATCGTGCTGACCCCGCCCCGGGTTCCGCAGATGGACACCTTGCAGGACGTCGTCGGCAGCACCGACCCCGTGCACGTGGACTGGACGTCCGGGCTCGGGTTCCCCTGCCAGCGGCCCTTCACCCACGACGTGGGTGTCGCCGAGATCCCCAAGTGGCGCATCAAGCCGGGGTCGGATCTCGCCGCAGCCGTGTCGGCGTGGCAGAACAGCTTCGGCGGCGGCCCGCTCGGCTGGATCGAGGTCTCCCAGCAGGCGACCGCCCTGCCGACGTACCTGATGGCCGACATCGGTCGCGACTGGGGCGCGCTGGAACGCTACGAACCGTACGGCGGCGTGGACACCCTCGCCGACATCGAGACCGGTACGCAGACCCGCAGCGGTCTGTGGAGTCCCGCGCCGATCAGATACTGACGACGAGCGGACACTTCAGTCCAAGGTCAGGGTGCGCGGTAGGTGAGCGGGTGCCGGTCGCATACGATCAAACACCGTGCCTGTGACAGCCCCGACGTCTCGTGTTTCCGCACGTACCGCCCGTCTGATCGCGATCGTCGCGGGTGTCCTCGGCGTGGTGCTGTGCGCACTCACGCCCTTGCTCCCGGTGAAGGCCACCGACGCCGACATCACCTGGCCGGCGGGTCAGGAGCTCAACGCCGAGACGTCGTCGGTGATGGCGCCGCTGATCGCGCAGACCCCGCAGACTCTCGACGCCCGGATACCGTGTTCGACGCTGGCGAGTGCCCCGACCGGCGTGATCCTGGCGACCATGCCCGTGAGCGCACCGACGTCGAAGGGTTCGTCGCTGTGGGTGACCGGAACCGATCAGGCCGTCACCGTCACGTTCCGAAACAGTGTCGCGGCCACGGCGCCACGTGCCGACCTCGACCGTTGCCGTGAACTGCACATATTCTCCGCACCGAGCGGGCCGGGCGCCCAGTTCGTCGGTCTCGGCGACTCGACGGTGCTCCCGCCGGAGAAGCGCCCGCAGGTCGCCGGGATCTTCAGCAACCTGAGCCCCGAGCGGGTCCGCGCCGCGGCCGCCGACGGGATGTCGGTCTCGATCCGCGTCGACAACCGCTACGAGTCGTCGCCGACGGTGCTGAAGATCGTCGTGATGGTCCTCGCCGTGATCTCGGTGATCGTGGCGCTCATCGCGCTCGCCCAACTCGACCGAATCCTCGGGTACCACCGCCGGATCGGGGCGCGCACCCGTGCCTGGTGGCACTCGCTCAAGCCGCGGGCCACCGACCTGGTCGTCACCGCCATCCTGCTGATCTGGTTGTTCCTCGGCGCCGGATCGCCCGACGACGGCTACATCCTCAACATGGGCCGCACGGCCGACGGATTCGGGTACCTGGCGAACTACTACCGCTTCTACGGCATCCCCGAGGCGCCGTTCGACTGGTACTACAGCTTCCTCTCGGTGTGGTCGTCGATCTCCTCGTCGATCCTCTGGATGCACATCCCGGCGATGGTCGCGGGCCTCGTGTCGTGGTACGTCCTCAGCCGGGTGCTTCTGCCACGCCTGGGTCCGGCAGTGCGCCGCAGTGCATGGGCGACGTGGGCCGCCGCCCTGACGTTCACCGCGTTCTGGTTGCCGTTCTGCAGCGGACTCCGCAGTGAGGGCATCATCGTCCTCGGCTCCCTGTTGACCTGGTGGGCAGCCGAGCACGCCATCTCCACCCGTCGTCTGCTTCCCGCCGCACTCGCCGCCGGGCTCGCCGGGTTCACCCTCGCGCTCGCGCCGCACGGTGTCGTCGGTATCGCGATCCTGCTCGTCGCGGCGCGTGCCCTGCTGCACATCCTGCTCCGCCGCCGCAACGAACTCGGTGGTTCGCGGTGGACGGCGACCGCGGCGCTCGTCGCGCCGATCGTCGCCGCGGGGATGGTCGTCCTGGTCGTCGTCTTCCGGGACCAGACCCTCGCGACTGTGCTGGAGGCGATCAAACTCCGCTACACCGTCGGTCCGGTGATCTCCTGGCACCAGGAGTTCCTGCGGTACTACTTCATCTCGGTCGTCACCGACGACGGTTCGCTCACCAGACGCGTACCGCTCCTCCTGCTGCTCGCCGGCCTGTTCGTGGTGGTCGCGGTGACGTTGCGGCGCACCCGCATTCGCGGCATCGATCCCGGCCCGGTGTGGCGTCTCGTCGGGGCCGTCGGCGTCACCCTGCTGCTGTTCGTGTTCACCCCGACCAAGTGGACGATCCAGTTCGGCGTGCTCGCGGGTCTCGCCGCCGCGATCTCCGCGGCCGCGACCATCGCCGTCGTGCAGTCGGCGGCGCGTTCGGCTCGCAACCTGACCGTCTTCGTCTCGGGTCTGCTCTTCGCGATGGCCGCGGCGATGGCCGGCTACAACTCGTGGCCGTTCGCTTACGAATACGGCATCTCCTGGTTCGACCGGGCGCCCGTCATCGCCGGATACGGCGCGTCGACGCTGTTCCTGATCCTCGCCGTACTCGCCGCCGCGCTGGCGGTGTGGCAGCATCTCCGGCTCGACTACGTCACCAATCGTGGACTCGCACACAGCGACACCGGTCCCGGCGAAACCCGGGCAGACCGACGTCGCCTGTTCCTCGCCTCCTCCCCGATCGCGGTGATCGCCGGCCTGCTCGTCGTCGTCGAGATGCTGTTGTTCGTGAAGGCGGCCGTCACCCGGTATCCCGCGCCGACGGTGCTCGCCGAGAACCTGAACACCCTGCGCGGCAACCCGTGTGGCCTCGCCGACGAGGTGCTCGTCGAACTCGATCCGAACACCGGGATGCTCACCCCCGCGGGTGGTGCGTCGGCGACCGCGGCGTTGCGCGGCGAGAACCCGGTGGGCTTCTCCCCCAACGGCATTCCGGATGACCTCCAGCCCGAACCCGGAAGTCAGCGACCGGGCCAGATGAACGTCTCGGCGAGCATGGCACGCCCGTTCGCCATCACCGGCGGACTCGGTGCGGGCACCACCGGTGGCCGCGGACCCGAGACCGTCAACGGTTCGACCGCCAAACTCCCCTTCGGACTCGATCCCGCCACCACCCCGGTGCTCGGCAGCCACGGCTACAACGGGGAGGCGCGTCTGACGACCGGCTGGTACGACCTGCCCGCCGACCGTGCCGCCTCGCCGCTGCTCGTGTTCAGCACCGCGGGCGCCGTCTCGACCATCGACACCTTCGGGGTCCGGAACTTCGGGCAGAAGATGGTCGTGCAGTTCGGCCGTCCGGGACCGGACGGCTCGTTCGAACAGGTCGGCCCGGACATGCTGCCCATCGATCCCGGACCGGTGATCCTGAACCGTCCGTGGCGCAACATGCGTATACCGCTGTCGGCGGCCCCGCCCGCGGCGACCGTGATGCGACTGTCGTTGCAGGACAACAACCTCGGCGACCAGCAGTTCATCGGGATCACCCCGCCCCGCGCTCCGCAGCTGCAGTCTCTGCAGGAGGTCGTCGGATCGTCGGCGCCGACCCTGATCGACTTCGGGGTGGCCTCACACTTCCCGTGCCAGCAGCCGATGGGTGTCTCGCACGGCGTCGCGCAGGTGCCGCAGTGGCGGATCCTGGGTGACTACCCGCTGACCAACTCGCAGTCCAAGACCTGGCAGGCCGGGGTCGACGGCGGCCTGCTGGGCATCTCGGAGGCGACGACCTCGGCACGGGCCGTGTCGACCTATCTCGAGGACGACTGGGCCCGCGACTGGGGCGCGCTGGAGAAGCTGACGCCGCTGGTGCCCGGTGCACCGAATGCACAGATCGACACCGCACAGACGACGCAATGGGGCTGGTCACGCACCGGCTCGATCAGGGTGGAGCCCCAATCCGATGAGTGAATCCAACCGCACCGCGAAGATCGTCGCCGTCGTCACGGGCCTGCTGGGCTTCCTGCTCGCCATCGTCACGCCGATCCTGCCGGTCAACCAGACCACCGCCGAACTCAAATGGCCACAAGGCGATTCCGTGTCGGATGTGGCGGCGCCGCTGGTGGCCTTCGTCCCGATCGACATGGACATGTCCGTGCCGTGTTCGCTGGCCTCCCGGTTACCCGCGCAGGGCGGGGTCCTTCTCTCGACGACGCCGGCGGGCGGCCAGGACGACTCCGCCCGCGGTCTCTTCGTCCGCGCCACCGCCGACACGCTGACGATGATCGACCGCAACGTGGTGCTCCTCAACACCGATCGTGCGGCGGCGCAGGCCAACCCGAACTGCCGCATCGTGATGCACGCCGACGGCGAGGGCGTCGACGGCCGTTTCGAGGGCCTGCCCGCGCCCGACGCCGCCACCGGCGGTCTGCACGAGTTCGCCATCCCCGACCACGAGATGCGCCCCCAGATCGTCGGCATCTACAGCGATCTGCCCGCCGACGCGTCCCGGGACGGACTGTCGCTGCGCGCGACCATCGACACCCGCTACGTCAGCTCGCCGACGCCCCTCAAGCTCGCGGCGATCGTCGTCGGCATCGTGATGACGATCCTCTCGCTCATCGCACTGGGCGTCCTGGACCGCCGGGACGGTCGCGCGCACAAGCGATTCCTGCCGACCGGCTGGTGGACGATCCGCCCTCCGGATGTCGCAGTCGTCGCGATTCTCGCCTTCTGGTGGTTCGCCGGTGCCAACACCTCCGACGACGGTTACAACTTCACGGTCGGCCGCATCACCAGCGAGGCCGGCTACGCGGACAACTACTTCCGGTACTTCGGCGTCCCCCAGGACCCGTTCGGCTGGCATTTCCAGGTCATCTCGTGGATGACGAACGTCAGCGTCGCCACGCCGTGGATGCGCCTGCCGGCCTTCCTGCTCGGACTCCTCGGCTGGTGGCTCATCAGCCGCGAGGTGATCCCGCGCCTGGGACGCGCGGTCCGCAACAGCACCCCCGCCGTGTGGTCGGCCGCCTTCGTGTTCCTCGCGATCTGGTTGCCGTTCAACAACGGTCTGCGTCCCGAACCCGCCGAAGCCGTGGGTGCGCTGCTCACCTGGTGCTGCGTCGAACGGGCCATCGCCACCAGACGTCTGCTGCCATACGCGATCGCGGTGGTGACCGCGGCGTTCACGCTGGCCCTCGCGCCCGGCGGACTGATGGCGGTCGCCGCCCTCCTCGCCGGCATCCGGCCGATCGTCAAGACCCTGGTGTCCCGGAGAAACCGCGACGGCCTGCTGCCGATGCTCGCGCCGATCCTGGCGGCGGGCACCGCGGTCCTCTTCCAGATCTTCTTCGACCAGCCGATCGGCGCGCTCATCGCCGGCAACAAGGTCGCCTCCGACGTCGGACCTACTCTCGAGTGGTGGCAGGAACCGATCCGGTACTACTACCTGATCCTGCCCACCGCGGACGGCACCCTGGCCCGTCGTTTCGGCGTGCTCACAATGATCCTGTGCCTGTTCGTCGTGCTGCTGCGCCTGCTGCGTCGCGAGCATCCGAACGGGGTTGCGCGCGCTCCGATCTGGCGTCTGGTCGCGGTCACCCTGGGCACGATGTTCTTCATCGCGTTCACCCCGACCAAGTGGACCCATCACTTCGGTGTGTATGCGGGTATCGCCGCCGGTCTCGCCGCCGCAGCGGGCGCGATGATGGCACCGGCGGTGCTGCGGTCACGCCGCAACCGCACCTTCTTCGCGGCCACTGTTCTCGCGATCACCGGGATCTCCTTCGCCGGCACCAACGGCTGGTGGTTCGTCGGCAGCTACGGCGTGCCGTGGTGGGACCGTCCGCCGGCCGTCGGCGGGGTCAACGTCGCGTGGTTCATCCTCCTCGCGGCGGTCGTCACCGCCCTGGCCGGACTGTGGTTCCACTTCCGCGACGACTTCGTCGACGAACAGACCCGTACCCGCGGCGGTGACCACTGGTATTCGAAGCTCAAGTTCTCACCGCTGCCGGTGATCTCGGGCCTGATGGTGTTGTTCATGGTCGCATCGTTCCTGAAGGGCGCCTACGAGCAGCGGGATTCCTGGTCCTGGATGAAGTCGAATGCTCGTGCCCTGACCGGCAATTCGTGCGGCCTGGCCAACGACGTCCTGGTCGAGGCCGACCCCACGGCCGGCCTGCTCGCTCCTTCAGCGGTGAACGGTCGTCCCGCACCCGGTGTGTCGCAGGCACTGTCGGGTCCGGATGCGACCGGCTTCACGCCCAACGGCGTCCCCGACAAGCTGTCGGTGGACGCCACCGAGAACAACGACTCCGCCACCACGAGCGCCCAGAACACCGCACAGACCGGCGCCGGTGCGGACGAGTCCGCCAACTCGTCGTCGGCGCAGGGCGGGACCGAGGGCGGCCAGGGCGCACGCGGCATCAACGGGTCGACGGTGCGCCTGCCATTCGGTCTGAACCCTTCCGCCACACCGGTTCTCGGCAGTTACGGAGCGCCGTCGGGCTCCGCCTCCCTGACCACGGACTGGTATCAGCTGCCCGCACGCTCGGACGACGCACCGCTGCTGACCATGGCGGTCGCCGGATCGGTCGAGGCGGTCGACGGCATCGGTGTCGTGCACGCGGGCCAGAAGGTGATCGCCCAGTTCGGTCGCCTCGGCGCCGACGGCCGCGTGGTGCCGACCGGCCAGATGTTCCCCATCGACATCGGCGAGGTCCCGACGTGGCGCAACCTGCGGTTCCCGCTCGCCGATTCGCCGCCGCAGTCCACCGTGGTGCGCATCCTGGTCGAGGACACGGCCGCGGCGTCGTCGGAGTGGGTGGCCATCACGCCGCCGCGCGTCGGCAAGCTGGCGACACTCGACGACGTCGTCGGCCGGACCGATCCGGTGTTCATCGACTGGCTGCCCGGCCTGGTCTTCCCATGCCAGCAGCCGATGAAGGTGCGTAACGGCGTCCTCGAGGTGCCCAAGTGGCGGATCATGCCCGACGCGGAGGCCACCCGGAAGAACAGCCAGACCTGGATGTCGGGCACCGCGGGCGGTCCGCTCGGCATCACGGAGGCGATGCTGCGTCCGACCCTGCTGCCGACCTACCTGCGCAACAACTGGGGACGCGACTGGGGCGGCCTGCAGCGGTTCACCGAGATCATCCCGGCGCCACCGGCCGAGATCGACCTCGGAGAGGCACGACGGTCGGGTTTGTACGACCCCGCACCGATGCGTTCCAGCGGGTACTGACACATCGTGACCAGGGAAGACGGGGACGCGCGGCTGATACCCACGACGGCCCCGTCGAAACCTGGCGACCCGCCTTCGTTACCGCACCGTGATCTCCAATCTCGGTTGCGTCACTCATCCCCGGTGACGCTCGAACAGGCCGCGATCGGGACCTAGCGTCGTGTTCATGAGTAAATTCACGGCACCAGGACTCAGTACGGAATCGGCAGACGAGGTGGCCGGAATCCTGCAGGAGCGCCTCAGCGCGCTGAACGACCTGCACCTCACTCTCAAGCACATCCACTGGAACGTGGTCGGCGCGAACTTCATCGGCGTCCACGAGATGATCGATCCGCAGGTGGAACTGGTGCGCGGTTACGCCGACACCGTCGCCGAGCGCATCGCGACGCTCGGATCGTCGCCGCGGGGCACGGCCAAGGCGATCGAGACCGACCGCTCGTGGAGTGACTACTCGATCGGACGGGACACCGCGCAGGCACACCTCGGTGCCCTCGACCTCGTCTACGACGGTTTCATCACCTCGCACCGGGACGCGATCGAGAAGATCGGCGAGATCGACCCGATCACCGAGGACATCCTGATCGGGCAGACCGCCGAACTCGAGAAGTTCCAGTGGTTCGTCCGCGCCCACCTCGAGAGCTACACCGGGGAGCTGACCCACGCCGGCGCCAGTGGCGAGAAGGAAGCCGCCGATGCCGCGCGCTGACCGAGAAATCCGCTAGCCCGGTGAGGGCCGTCCCCCGGCCCTCACCGAAACCGCGGTCGCGAATGCCCACACCACCCAGTTCGCGGCCGCGGTTTCTCCTCCCTCGAACCGATCACGTTGCACGAACGACTCTCGACGTGACGCGGTGATCGCCGCACGTCCGGGAACCGACGCTTTGTTACTCTGAGCACAGGCTTTTGCCGTGAACAGGATGTGAAGACAGCGCGTCCGACCGGATCAATCGGGGCGTCCTCGCTCTGACGGGGAGGTACGTGTGGCTGATACACGATCATTCACGCTGTTCAACGATCTGGAGCTCCACATGCAGTTCGCGCCGGTCTGCCGGCTGTCGGACGGAGCGTTGGCCGCCGTCGAACTGCAGCTTCGTGGCCCCGCCGGGACCCGACTCGCCACCGCCGCCGCCCTCAAGCGGGCCGCGCGCCTCGTCGAGGAACATCCGGTCCTGGACGAACGCAAACGCAAGATGGCTGCCGACCCGCGCGCACAATCGCTGGCGAAGATCCTCCCGCTGCTGGTCAATCTCGACCTCGAACTGATCGACAATCTCGACGACGAGACGACGCGCACGCTCGAGCGCCATGTGATGGTGGTCTTGCCGGATGCCGTCGAGCGCAGCCCACAACGCACCCTCGCCCGGGTCGCCCGGGCGCGGGACGCCGGCAAGATCATCTGCGTCGACGGCCTGGTCCGCAGCGAGCACGCCGCCACCCTGCTCTCGCTCGTCGAACCCGACATCATCGTGACCGGCGCCGAACTGCTCGCCAAGCAGGCGACCGCCGATTCCGCCCAGCTCGCGCACGCGCTGGCCGCGCACACCGAGCGCAGTCATGCCGTGGTGATCGCCGAGGGCGTCGACGACGAGCAGTCCCGCGTGACCGCTCAGACGATGGGTGCTGCGTTCGGTATCGGCGATCTGTACCCGCCGGTGTCCGACCCGTCCGTACTGGCGTCGCGGACCATCGTGCCGCTGCCCGAGATGCCGGTGTGGACGACCCCAGACCCGGACAAGTCGACCCCGTATCGGATCGCCTCGAGCTCGATCGAACCGCGGATGGGCAACAAGCGGCTGCTCATCGAGATGAGCAAGGCGCTGGAACACCAGGCTGCGATCGGCGGCGCCGCCATCGTCCTGGGCACCTTCCAGTACGCCGAACACTTCACCCCACGCACCGCCAAGCGGTGGCGGGAGATGTCGGAGAAGACCGGCCTGGCCGGTGTCTACGGGGTCGGACTGCCCGACGTCCGCGACGGCAACGTGCATCGCGCGCCCCTCGATCCCGAGGACGACCTGATCAACGAATGGAACGTCGCGGTTCTCGGTCCGCACTTCGCGGCCCTGCTCTCCGCTCGCGACCAGCACGACGCCGGACCCGACCTGGAGCGCACCTTCGAGTTCGTCCAGACCTATGACCGGATGACCGTCACCCAGGCCGTTCACTCGATTCTCGCGCGGTTCGCCTGACCCTTCGATACGCCCCTCCGCAAGCTCCGGGGCTACTCAGGGAGCAGAGCGCCGCCCCTCCGCAAGCTCCGGGGCTACTCAGGGAGCACCACGCCGCCGCTCCGCAAGCTCCGGGGCTACTCAGGGAGCAGAGCGCCGCCCCTCCGCAAGCTCCGGGGCCACTCAGGGAGCGGGACGATTTGGGTTTGTCACAGCATCGCTGACTACGATGCGCCTGTGCCGAAGTCGCCTGGAGTGTCCGAAACAGACGAGCCCGCCGTCGGCGCCGATACCCCTGTAGAGCAGCAGCCTTCCGACCGCTCCTCCCGCACTGTGGCGATCGTGGCCGCGGTCGCCGGGCTGGTCGCGGTCGTCGCCGGTGTCCTGACCCCGTTTCTGCCGGTCAGCACGTCGACGGCGTCGATCACATGGCCGCAGGGCCAGGAGCTGAAGCCGGAGTCGGCATCGGTCGCCGCACCTCTGGTCGCGCAGACCGCGCGTGATCTGCAGATCACCGTCGGGTGCCCGGTGCTCGCGTCCACCCCCGGCGACGCCTCCACCAACGTCCTCTCGACGATGCCGGCGAACGCCACCAAGGCCCGTGAGAACGGTCTCTTCGTCGTTGCCGACGCCGCGAACGTCACGGTCACGGTCCGCAACAAGACCCTCGCATCGGCGCCACGCTCCGCGCTGTCCGCGTGCAGCGAGCTGCGCATCTTCTCCGACGCGACCACGACGGGCGCCCAGTTCGTCGGTCTGCCGCCGGGTGCGGCCACCGCCGGCGGCGGCGACGTCGGACTGGCCGAACCCTCGTCGAACCCGCAGATCGCCGGCGTCTTCACCGACCTCACCGCTGAGCAGGTCCGGGCGTCGGGCATCGACGTGCGGATCGAGATCGACGACCGCTTCGACTCGTCGCCCTCGGTGATCAAGTGGCTGGTCATGATCGTCGGGATCGTCGCGGCGATCGTCGCGCTGGTCGCCGTGGGCCGGCTGGACCGAATCCACGGCTATCACCGTCGAGTCGGGCGCGGGCTGAGTCTGCGTTCGGCGCTCCGCCCCACCCCCACCGACATCGGCGTCACCCTGACGCTCGTCGTGTGGCATTTCCTGGGCGCGGGCTCACCCGATGACGGCTACATCCTCAACATGGGCCGCAACGCGGCGGACGCGGGCTACCTGTCCGACTACTACCGCTTCTACGGCATTCCCGAAGCCCCGTTCGACTGGTACTACAGCTTCCTCGCCTACTGGTCGACGATCTCGACCACGGGCCTGTGGATGCGCCTGCCGTCGCTGATCGCCGGCCTCGCCGCGTGGTTCATCCTCAGCCGGGTGCTGCTGCCTCGTCTCGGTCGCGCCGTCCGGCGGTCGCAGTGGGCGATGCTGACCGGCGCCGCGGTGTTCCTGGCGTTCTGGTTGCCGATGTGTTCGGGCCTGCGCAGCGAGGGCATCATCGTGCTCGGCACGCTGCTCACCTGGTGGGCGGTGGAGGTCACGGTCTCCACGCGCCGCATACTCCCCGCGGCACTCGCCGCGCTCACCGCGCTGCTGACCCTGGCGCTGGCTCCGCACGGTCTGGTCGCGCTGGCACTGTTGATCGCCAGCGCACGACCCATGCTGCGCATCCTCGTCCGCCGACGCCGTGAGGACGGTCTGCTGCCGCTACTCGCACCAGTCCTCGGCGCCGGCGCGCTCGTCGTCATCGTCGTGTTCCGCGACCAGACCCTCGCGACGGTGTTCGAGGCGATCCGCATCCGCTATTCGGTCGGGCCGACGCTGGCCTGGTACCAGGAGCTGCTGCGCTACTACTTCCTGGCCGTCAACCACACCGACGGTGCGCTCGCACGACGCATCCCGGTGCTGCTGTTCGCCGTGTCGATGTTCCTCGTACTGGCTATCATGTTGCGCCGCAAGCGGATCGATGGCATCGATCCCGGCGCGGTGTGGCGCGTCCTGGGTGCGTCGCTGCTGACGATCCTGCTGCTGTCGTTCACCCCGACCAAGTGGACGATCCAGTTCGGCATCTTCGCCGGTCTGGGCGCGGCACTGGCCGCCGTCGCCTGTGTCGCGATCGGCCAGGCCGCGCGTCGAACGCTGCGCAACCTGTCGATCCTGATCGCCGGACTGCTGGTGGCGTGCGCCGCCGCGGCAGCCGGCAAGAACGCGTGGCCCTGGCCGTACGACTTCGGCATCGCCTGGTTCGACAAGGCGCCGGTCGTCGCGGGCATGCAGGTCTCGACGGTGCTGCTCGCGCTGGCCGTCGTCGCGCTGGTGTTCGCGATCTGGCAGCACCTGCGCATGGACTTCGTCGACGAGACCGGTCTGGCGCACGAGAAGGGAGCCGCACCCGCGGGCTGGCGTATCGGGGTCGCCTCGGCACCGATCGCGGCGATCGCCGTCCTCATCGTCGCCTGTGAACTCGCGGTCTTCGCCAAGGCCGCGGTCAGCCGGGCCGACACGTTCACCGTGCTGTCGGCCAACCTGGACTCCGTGCGCGGCAACACCTGTGCGATGGCCGACGCCGTTCTCGTCGAACCCGACCCCAACAAGGGGACGCTCGCCCCGGCGTCCGGCCAGTCGGCGTCCAAGACGCTGGCGGGCGACTCGCACGGCTTCAGCCCGAACGGCGTGAAACCCGATCTGACACCGCAGGCCGGTGCCCAGAAGCCCGGCGCGATGAACACCTCGGCGGACCTGTCCAAGACCTTCATCGTGTACGGCTCCAATCCCGGCACCGCGGGCGGCGTCGGCCCGCGCGGGGTCAACGGCAGCACCGCCGCGCTCCCGTACGGCCTCGACCCCGCGACCACCCCCGTCATGGGCAGTCACGAGACCAGCGACGGACAGGCCACGTTGACCACCGGGTGGTACCGCCTGCCGGACCGCGCTGCCTCGCCGCTGATCGTCATCACCGCCGCGGGTGCCGTCTTCACCTACGACCGCGACGGTGTACCGATCTTCGGACAGTCACTCCAGGTCGAGTTCGGTCGCGAGGTCGACGGCGAGTTCGTCCAGGTCGGCGCACCGGCGGTCCCGATCGACGCGGAACGTTCGAACCAGCCGTGGCGCAACCTCCGCATCCCGATGGACCGCGTGCCCGCCGACGCGTCCGCGATGCGGATCGTCGCCAAGGACAACAACCTCGACGCCGACCAGTGGCTGGCGATCACGCCTCCGCGTGCACCGGTCCTCGAGACCCTGCAGCAGGTGGTCGGATCGACCGATCCGGTTCTCATCGACTTCGCCGCCGGCGCCTGGTTCCCGTGTCAGCGGCCGATGACCGCCCACGAGGGCGTGTTCGACATCCCCGACTGGCGAATCCTGCCGGAGTCGTGGATTGCCAACTCGCAGTCCAAGACCTGGATGGCCACCGAGGACGGCGGCCTGCTGACGACGGTCGAGGCGCTGACCCGGCCGTCGACGGTGGCGACATATCTCGACAACGACTGGTATCGCGAGTGGGGCAACCTGCAGCGACTCAACCCGCTGGTGCCGCAGGCGCGGCCCGCGGACGTGATGACCGGTTCGTCGACCAACTGGGGTTGGTCACGACCCGGCCCGATCAGGGTGGTGCCCGAAGATGACTGACCGCGTTGACGTTCCCGTCGAGACGGAACACGACGACCCACCGGTGACCGAACGCCGGGACAGTTTCTCCGAGCGTCACGCCGGGAAGGCCCGCATCGTCGCGATGGCGGCGGGTGCACTCGGCATCCTGCTGGCGCTGCTGAGCCCGTTCCTGCCCGTCGACTACACGAAGTCCGAGCTCGCCTGGCCGCAACAGGGTTCGGTCGCCAACGTCGCGGCACCGAGCGTGTCGTTCGTGCCGGTGTCGATGGAGGTCTCCGTCCCCTGTGCGCTGGGTGCGTCGCTCCCGCGCGACGGCGGCGTCCTGCTGTCCACGGTGCCCGAGGGGGGTGCGGAAGCCGGAAAGGTCGGCCTGTTCATCCGGGCCACCGCCGACAACCTGCAGGTCGTTCAACGAAATGTGGTCCTGCTCAACACTCCTCGTGCCGCCGCTCAGAACGCCCCCGGCTGCCGCATCGTCGTCGACGCCGACACCGACGGCAGTCGCGGCTCCATCCAGGGCGTGCCCGAGGCCGAGGGTGCGATCCACGAGTTCGACCTCAAGGACCCGAACGCACGGCCCCAGATCATCGGCGTCTACTCGGGGCTCCCGTCGAATGTGTCCACCGAGGGCCTGTCCTTCCGGTCGACCATCGACACCCGATTCGTCTCCACCCCCACGACTCTCAAGTTCTGGCTGCTGGTGCTGGGCGTGGCGTCGACCATCCTGTCGCTCGTCGCCCTCGCCGTCCTCGACGCCCGGGATGCGCGTGGACACCACAAGGTCTTCCCGGCCGGTTGGTGGCGTGTGCGTCCGGTCGACGGGTTCGTCACCCTCATCCTGCTGATCTGGTTGTTCGTCGGCGGTAACACCGCCGACGACGGATATCAGGTGACGGTGGGCCGGATCGCCCGGGAGGCCGGCTATCTCGACAACTACTACCGCTACTTCGGTGTGCCGCAGGATCCGTTCGGCTGGCACTACCAGTACCTGTCGGTCTGGATGGACATCAGCACCGCCACTCCGTGGCTCCGCCTGCTGCCCTTCGGATTCGCCATGGCGTCGTGGTGGCTGATCTCCCGTGCCGCGATCCCCCGGCTGGGACGTGCGGTCCGCGAATCAACACCCGCGATCTGGGCAGCCGCGCTGGTCTTCCTCGCCGTGTGGATGCCCTACAACAACGGCCTGCGCGTCGAACCGCTGATCGCGCTCGGCACTCTCTTCACGTGGGTCTGCGTCGAACGCGCCATCGCCACCGGCCGGTTCTTCCCGCTGACCGTCGCCATCATCTCGGCGGCGTTCACGCTGACGATCCATCCCACCGGCGTCATCGCGGCGATCGCACTCGTCGCCGGTATCCGCCCGCTGCTCAAGCGGTTCGTGGTGCGCCGCAGGCGCGACGGCGTCCTGCCCCTGCTGCTCCCGATCCTGGCCGCCGGTCTGGCAGTGATGTTCGAGATCTTCGCCGACCAGCCGCTCGCACCGATCCTGGAAGCGGTGTCGGTCAACGGCCAGGTCGGTCCCACCAACAAGTGGTGGGAAGAGCCGATGCGCTACTACATGCTGATGAACCCGACCGCCGACGGCGGCATCGCGCGGCGATTCGGCGTCCTGATCGTGTTCACCTGCTTCATCCTCGTGGTGATCATGCTGCTCAACCGCCGACGGCTGCCCGGGATCGCCACCGCGCCCACCTGGCGCCTGCTCGCAATGGTGGCCGGGTCGGCGGTCCTGATGGCGTTCCTGCCGACCAAGTGGACCCACCAGATGGGTGTGTATGCGGCAATCGGCGGTGCGCTGGCCGCGGTGGCCACCGCCTGCGCGGACCGGACGATCATGCGGCGCCGCCGCAACCGCACGCTGTTCGCCGCCGCCTGCGCCTACGTCCTCGCGCTGGCGTTCTCCGGACGCAACCAGTGGTGGTACGTCGGCAGCTACGGAATCCCTTGGCGCGACGCGGTTCCCGACGTCAAGGGAATCCCGCTGTGGACCGGCATCCTCGCCGTTGCCGTCGCATTGACGCTGCTGGGCCTGTGGCAGCACTTCCGCGACGACTACGTCGACGAGACCTTCCGCGCGGGTGCGTCGACGTCGCTGTTCGCGCGCCTGCGCAGCCCGTCGATCATCGTCGTGTCGACCATCATGCTGGGCTTCACCCTGGTCTCGTTCGCGAAAGCCGACTGGACGCAGCGCAATTCATGGTCGTGGCTCAGTTCCAACGTGAACGCCCTGAAGGGTGAGCCGTGTGCGCTCGCCGACGCCGTGCTGGTGGAGGGCGATCCGACCGCCGGGCTACTGGCTCCGGCACGCGTTGCCGGACAGAACAACCCGTCGCCCGGTTCCGCACTCACGGGCGCCGGCGCGGTGGGCTTCGATCCCAACGGCGTCGCCTCGGACCTCTCCGAGGACACCGAGGCAGAGTCCGACGACTCCGCCGGCACGTCGACCGCCGAAGTCGATCGCACACAGTCCGATCCGACCGAGGACAGCAGCAGCAGCTCCGACGACACCACGGCGTCGAGCGACACCAGTGGCGGACGCACCGCTCAGGCGGGCGTCAACGGTTCGACGGTGAAGCTGCCGTTCGGACTGTCACCGGCCAAGACCCCGGTGCTGGGTACCTACAACTCCCCCACCGGAACCGGCAGCCTCACCTCCGAGTGGTATCAGCTGCCCGGGAAGCGTTCCGACGACCAGCCGCTGATCACCATGTCCGTCGCGGGTTACGTCGAGTACATCGACGACCTCGCGGTGGTCCGGCCGGGCCAGAAGGTCAGGCTGCAGTTCGGCCGCGTCGCGCCGGACGGCACGGTCGCCCCCGCCGGCCAGATGGTCCCGCTGGACATCGGCGGCGCTCCCGAGTGGCGCAACCTGCGCTTCCCGCTGGACCAGGCACCTCCGGGCGCCACGGTCGTCCGGGTGCTCGCCGAGGACACCTCGCCGCTGCGCGATCAGTGGCTCGCGGTGACGCCGCCGCGGGTCTCGTCGATGGAGACGCTCGATTCGCTCGTGGGCAGCGAGGATCCGGTCCTCATCGACTGGGAGGCCGGACTCGCGTTCCCGTGCCAGCGGCCGGCTCAGGTCAAGCACGGCGTCCTCGAGACACCGGCCTGGCGGATCTCCCCGGACCGTGAGGGCGAGCGGGTGAACTCGCAGCGCTGGATGTCCGGCGACGCCGGTGGTCCGCTGGGCATCATCGAGAACGAGATGCGCGGTCGCGTCTACCCGTCGTATCTGCGCAACGACTGGGCGAAGGACTGGGGCTCGCTCCAGGCCCTCACCCCGATCCTGCCGCAGACCGACGCCGAGCTGACCCTGTCCACCGAGACCCACAACGGGCTCTGGACGCCGGGCCCGATGCGGGCGATCGGCAACTAGGGGTCCGTAGATCCACCACAAATGGGCAAACCCAGCACCCCGAGAGGTGCTGGGTTTGCCGAAAAGGGGTGGGCCTGCGCTAGATCGGCATCAGTAAGTGCTTGCGCGGGGTCTTGAGGACCTGCTTGTCGCGCAACTGCGCCAACGCCTTCCGGAGTTGCAGCCGGGTCTCGGCGGGCTCGATGACCGCGTCGACGTAGCCGCGTTCGGCCGCGAGGTAGGGCGTGGCCATCATCGTGTTGTAGAAGTCGATGAACTCGCGGCGGACCTTGTCGGCCTCCGCGGCCGAGAGTCCCTCGGTCTGACGACGGGTCAGCACCGCGGCCGCCGATTCGGCGCCCATGACGGCGATCTTGGCGGTCGGCCACGCGAAGTTGATGTCGGCACCGAGGTGCTTGGAGCCCATCACCGCGTAGGCGCCGCCGTAGGCCTTGCGCAGCACGACGGTGACCTTGGGTACGTCGGCCTCCACGTAGGCGTAGAGGAAGCGTCCGGACCGCCGGATGGTGCCCTTCTGCTCCTCGGCCAGGCCGGGGAGGATGCCCGGGGTGTCCACCAGGAAGACCAGCGGGATGTTGTAGGCGTTGCAGATCCGGACGAAACGCGTTGCCTTCTCCGACGAATCGGTGTCCAGCACACCGGACATGACGCTCGGCTGGTTGGCCACGATGCCCACCGAGCGGCCGTCGACGCGCGCGTACCCGGTGATGATGTTGGGCGCGAACAGTTCTCCCACCTCGTGGAAGGCACCGTCGTCGAACAGCCGGATGATGATGTCCTTCATGTCATAACCGGCGTTGTCGTTGTCCGGCATGAAGTCGTTGAGCGACAGGTCCGACTCGGTGATCTCCGGCTCGAGGCCCGGATTGATCACCGGCGGTTCCTCATACGCGCTCGACGGCATGTACTGCAGGTACTCGCGGACCCACTCGAAGGCGCCCTTCTCGTCGGGCGCGATGTGGTGGATGTTGCCCCAGCGGGCCTGGTTGTGCGCGCTGCCCAGGTCCTCGGCGGAGATCTCCTCGCCGTTGACCTGCTTGAGCACATCAGGGCCGGTGACGAACATGTACGACTTGTCCTCGACGGCGACGAGGATGTCGGTGTTGGCGGGGGTGTACACGGCACCACCCGCACACTTGCCGAGGATTACCGAGATCTGCGGGGCGAGACCGGAGAGCAGGTCGTTGCGGCGACCCATCTCGGCGTACCAGGCGAGCGAGGTGACCGCGTCCTGGATACGGGCGCCGGCCGAGTCGTTGATGCCGACCATCGGGCAGCCGATCTTGCCCGCCCACTCCATCAGCGAGGCCACCTTCCGGCCGAACATCTCGCCGACGGTGCCGCCGAAGACGGTCTGGTCGTGCGAGAACGCAGCGACGGGGCGACCGTGAACGAGGCCGTGGCCGGTGACCACACCGTCGCCGTAGCCGCTCTCCGCGGCACCCGGCATCTTGGCGAGCGCACCGATCTCGACGAACGTCCCGGGGTCGAACAGCATCGCCAGACGTTCGCGTGGGGAGCAGATCCCCTTCGCGGCACGCTTGGCGAGTGCCTTCTCCCCTCCCGGTTCGCGAGCAGCCTCCAGTTTCTGCCGGAGGTCGGCGAGCTTGCCTGCGGTGGTGTCAGTCACGGTCCTTCACTTTCTACGCGACCACGATGTCTCGTTGAAGCTACTTCTTACCAAGCTCGCCGAGACGCGTGGCCAGATCTGCGCCGATCTTGGCGATGTAGGGCTCGTCGACGATCGACAAGTGGTCGCCGCCGATGTGGATGATCTCCAGGTCGTCGACGACCTCACCCCACCGGCCGTCCTCGTCGATCTCGGCCCACTGCGGTTCCAGCTCGATCGCACCCGCATGCATCTTGTCCGCGCGGTACAGCACGACCTTGCCGTCGTAGGGTTCCGGCGCGATGTTGCTGAGCACCCGGTTCTCGATGAACGAGGTCCGCTGGTGTTCGATGATGCCGCCGGGGATCTTGGTGCCCGACATCGACATCATCTCCATGATGATCGCGAACTGACCCTCGTCGTCGGCCTCGACGAGCCGCTCCATCGGGATCGGCACATCCGGGTCGAGGTCGTAGTTGCGGATCGCGAAGTCCTTCCACCGTTCCAGGCGGGCCCGCTTGGTCTCCGGCGTCTCGGTCATGTCCTCGCGCGGACGCACGACGTCGATGAGACCGACGAAGGCCACGTCCTCACCGGCTTCCCGGAGAACCTGGGCGACGCCGTAGGCGAGGGCACCGCCGAACGACCAGCCCACGAGCACGTACGGGCCGTGCGGCTGGAGTTCACGCAGACGCGGGATGTACTCGCGCACACGGTCTTCGATGGTTCCCTCCACGCCGCGGTCGAAACCGACGACCGGCTGGTCGTCGGGCAGGCGCTTGAGCAGGGCCTCGTAGGCCGAGGTGTTGCCGCCCGCGGGGTGGAAGAGCAGGATCGGGGTCGGGTCGCCCGCGGACGGGTCGTAGACCTTCTTGCCCTCGGGAACCAGACGCAGGTAGCGCAGGAATCCGTCGGTCGACGCCCCGGCATCGAGGTGATCGCGAACGTAGTTCGACATCTCCTCGATGGTCTCCGAGTCGAGGATGTCCTCGACGTCGATGTCGCCACCGGTCCGCTCGTTGAGACGATCGGTCAGCTGCTGGGCCAGTTCCTCCGACAGCACCGGCAGCTTGTTGAAGATGCCGCCGGCGGACTTCTTGGTCACGACCGCGTAGGTGCCGAACGTCAACCGCTCGGCCGCATCGCGCGGCGGGACATCCGAACCGGCGGCCTCCGCGACAGCCTTCTGCGAGGTGATGTCGGTGGCCGGCTTGACGGGCTCCGGCGCCTTCACCGGTTCGGGTTCGGTGCCAGGCGAGGTGGCGACCGCATCCTCCACGTCAACCACGTCCTCGGCGACTTCCTGCTTCGGCTCCGGGGACTCCTCGACGACCGGCACGTCCGAGGTCTGATCCTTGGCGTTCTGCTCGTCGATGTAGGCGTTGAGCGCTGCGGTGTCGAGTTCACCTCCGCCGGAGGCATTCTCGGCGAGGTCGTCGAGCTGGTCGCGATGGGTGACCGCGAACTCGACGAACTTCTGGACATCGGCCAGGTTCGCCTGGCGCATCGCCTGCAGCTGCAGCTGCGGGATGTCGAACTCGTACTCGACGCGGTTCTTGATCCGCACGGCCATCAGCGAATCGAGGCCCAGCTCGATCAGCGGGATCTCGCGCGGCAGGTCCTCGGGGTCGTAACCCATCGACTCGCCGACGATGATCGCGAGGCGATCCCCCACGCTCTCACCGGATTCCGGATTCCACCTGTTGCCGATGTCGTCGACGACCTCGTCCTCGACGACCACCTTGTCGTCGGCGAAGACGGCCGGACCGGACTCCGGGGACGCCGCCGGCGCGGTGGACACCGAACCCGCGGCCTCGTCGAGGTCGCCGGTCACGACGGCTTCGAAGAGCAGACGGAAGTTATTGCCTGCCTTGACATGCACGCTCACCGACGCGCCGCCCGGATGCGGGCTCAGCGTGGTGGTGACGGTGCCGGTCGTGGGCATCTCGCCGTGTGAGACCGCCGCACCGACGGAGGCGTTGGTCAGCACCTGTGCGGCGGCGGCGTGCACCAGCGCGCGCGGGTCGCTGACGGCTGCGGCGTTGACCTCCCACGCGTGGCGTCCGTCGGGCAGCGCGACATGCGAACCCGGGACGGAGCCGGCCGAGCCGCCCGAGGAGACCTGCGCCTTGAGCCAGAACTCCTTGCGCTCGAAGCGGGTTCGCGGGACCGCCGCATAGTCGCCGGTGCCGAACAGCGACGCGACGTCGACCGGGTGGCCGTGCACGTACAGCTTCATCAGCGCGTTGACCAGGCCGAAGCTCTCGTCCTCCTTGCGACGCAGCGTCTCGATGAGCTCGGCGTCGTGCAGGCCGGCCGAGAAGGTCACGGCCGCAACGGAGATCAGGACCGCCGGATTCGGCGACAGCTCCAGGAAGGTGCGGTGACCGTTCTCCACGGCCTTCGAGATGGCCTGACTGAACCACACGCTGTGGCGCAGACCCTTGAGGAAGTAGTCGATGGTGTGGACCGGCTCGTGTCCCGCACGGTAGAACACCTCGCGGTCGACCGAGCTGTAGAAACCGGTGGTGAGGCGCTGCGGCTCGATACCGGTGAGCTCGTAGGCGAGCTCGCCCAGGATCGGGTCCATCTGAGAGGTGTGGCTCGCGCCCTTCGTGGCCAGCTTGCGCCCGAGCTTGCCCTCGCCCTCGGCGCGTTCGACGATCGCGTCGACCTGCGCCTCCGGGCCGCCGATGACGGTGTGCGTCGGTGCCGCGTAGACACAGATCTCGAGGTCGGGGTAGTCGACGAGGACGTCGTTGATGTCCTCGGCGCTGTACTCGACCAGCGCCATCAGGCGGATGTCGTCGCCTTGCAGCATCGACTCGCCCTCGCCCATCAGGCGCGAACGCTGGCAGATGACGCGGGTCGCGTCCTCCAGCGACAGTCCGCCGCTGATGTAGGAGGCCGACGCCTCACCCATCGAATGCGGCACCAGCACACCGGGTTCCGCACCATGGTGGCGGAGAGTGTCGGCCAGCGCGACCTGGATGGTGTAGATGCCGACCTGGCTGGTCTCGATGCCGTAGGTCTGCTCGTCGTCGAGGAACATCTCGGCGATCGAGTAACCCAGTTCGTTCTGGACGTATCCGTCGACGCGGTCGACGTACTTCGCGAAGATCGGGTTCTCGGTGTAGAGCTGCTTGGCCATCTTGCGGTGCTGCGAACCGAAGCCCGACAACAGCCACACCGCCGAGGCGGCGTCGGGCGAATCCGCCGAGTACACGAGGGGATTGCCCTTGCCGTCGGCGATCGCCCGGACACCGGTGATGGCATCCTCGTGCGAGCGGGCCATCACGACGGACCGAGAGCGGCCGTGGTTGCGGTGCGCGAGGGCGCGGCCGATGTCGGCGAGCGGGGTCGCCCGGCCCTCGTCGGACTCGAGCCACTCGAGCAGGTCGGCGGCGGTCTTGCGACGCCGCGACGGGAGGAAGCCGGAGATCACCAGCGGTACGACCGAACCCTCGACCGCGCACGGTGCGAAGCCCTCGGCCGGGTCCACCGCGGTCTCGGTGACCACCGGCTCGACGTTCCGCGCCCGCGCGGCCAGCACGGCGCGCTCGGCCTCGGTCAGGAATTCGTCCTCGGTTTCGAGATCCGGTTCCCCCGGCAACGATTCGGTGGCCGGGAGTTCGGAAGCCGAGGCGTCGACCGGAGCCGTCTCCGGCTTCAGGTCGCTCGGCAGGACCTCACGGACGACGACGTGCGCGTTGGTGCCGCCGAAGCCGAAGCCGGAGACGCCGGCGACGGCGTGGCCCGAGTAGCGGGGCCACTCGGTGGACTCCGGGATCACCTTGAGGTTGTTGGCGTCGAACTGGATGTACGGGTTGGGGCCGCTGTAGTTGCGCGAACCCGGGATGACCCCGTGCTTCAGCGCGAGCACGACCTTGGCGATCGCGCCGGCTCCGGCCGCCGACTCCATGTGGCCGTAGTTGGTCTTGACCGAACCGAGGAGCATCGGCTTGTCGGCGGCCCGGCCGCGTCCGACGACGCGCCCGAGAGCGTCCGCCTCGATCGGGTCACCCAGAATGGTGCCGGTGCCGTGGGCCTCGACGTAGTCGACCGTGCGCGGGTCGATCGACGCGTCGGTGTAGGCCGAGCGCAGCACCTCGACCTGGGCCTCGGGATTCGGGGCCGGCAGACCGTTTGACCGACCGTCGGAGTTGACGGCCGAACCGGCGATGACCGCGAGCACCTCGTCGCCGTCGCGGCGGGCGTCGGCCATCCGCTTGAGCACGACGAGACCGCCGCCCTCGGCGCGGATCATGCCGTCGGCGTCGGCGGAGAAGGCCTTGATGTGGCCGTCCTTGGCCTGCGCGCCGATCCGGTCGAAACCGAGGGTCGCAGCAGGCGTGATCAGCATGTTCACGCCACCGGCGAGGGCGACGTCGGACTCGCCGGTACGTAGGCTGCGGACCGCCTGGTGGATCGCCACCAGCGACGACGAACACGCGGTGTCGATCGCGATCGACGGTCCACGGAAGTCGTAGAAGTAGGAGACGCGGTTGGCGACGATGGCCGTGGAGGTACCGGTCAGCGCATAGGCCGCGGTGTCCTCGGCGCCCTCACCGAGGCCGAGGGTCGCCAGCAGCTGATAGTCGTTGGTCGACGAACCGATGAACACTCCCACCGGCGCACCCTTGAGGTCGCTCGGCGGGATGTGCGCGTGCTCGAGCGCCTCCCAGGTGAGTTCCAGGGCGAGCCGCTGCTGCGGGTCGACCATCTCGACCTCACGCGGACTCATCTGGAAGAAGTCGGCGTCGAACGACCGCACGTCGTCGAGGTAGCCGCCCTTGATGTTCGACGACTCCAGGATCTCGGCGAAACGCGGATCGGAGGTGAACTCGGTCCAGCGGCCCTCCGGCAGGTCGGAGATGCCGTCGACGCCACCGATGAGCGCGTCCCAGGTCGACTCCGGTGTGGTGCCGGACTTGGGGAAACGGGTCGACAAGCCGACGATCGCGATGTCGTCGTCCGCGCTGCGATCACGCCGCCAGAACGTGTCGGCGGTGTCGTCGAGGCCCTCGTCGGGATCGCCCTCGATGATGCGCTGGGCCAGGGATGCGATCGTCGGATGGTTGTAGACCACCGTCGCGGTCAGGATGACCCCGGTCTTGTCCTCGACGTCGGCGGCGAGCGCCACCGCATCGCGCGAGGACAGTCCCAGCTCTTCCATCGGCCGGTCGACGTCGATCTGGCCGACCGGGACACCGGTCGCCTGCGACACCCAGTCGCGCAGCCAGTCACGCAGTTCATCGACGGTGAGGTCTCCGGCGGTCTCTCCGGGGGTGGCCTGACCGGTCGAGGGTGCAGTGCTCGCGTCGGCGGTCGCTCCGTCTACCGAACCGGGGGTTTCGAGGGACGAATCGTCGGGCAGATCGGTGCTGCGTGACTCGTCGGTGTTCAGTTCAGACATCGTTTCCAGACTACTGCTCTCGTCGGCACCCGAAACCGGGTGCCGGGTGACTGTTGTGGACGATCACCGACACCGCGGCCGTGAACGGGTGCCCGGCGCGCTATTCCGCCGCGTCCGGGAACGCCGTCTGCTTGTAGCCGCCGCGCAGGCTGCCGTCGATGTAGGCGGCGCGGGTGGCCCGGCGGGCGATCTTGCCCGACGAGGTGCGCGGGATCGAGCCGGCGGGAACCAGCAGGACGTCGCGCGCCATGACGCCGTGACGCTGCGCGATGGCGGCACGCACGGTGTCGGCGACCTCCTGCGGATCGGCCTTGCGACCCGGGCCGCGCTCGGCGACGATGACCAGCTGCTCGGAGGCGTCGTCGGGGTCCGGGGTGAGACCGCTGCCGGCGAACTCGAAGACCACGGCGGGCAGCTGGTTCGCCGGTACCGAGAAGGCGGCGACGAAGCCCGGACGCAGCGCGGTGCTGGCCTCCTGGGCGCTGTACTCGAGGTCCTGCGGGTAGTGGTTGCGTCCGTCGACGATGACCAGGTCCTTGACGCGGCCGGTGATGTAGAGCTCGCCGTCGAGCCAGACACCGTAGTCGCCGGTCCGCATCCACAGGGCGTCGGCCGGGGCACCCTCGGCGTGGCTGTTCTCCGCCAGCGGCGAGACGAGCTTGTTGTGGAAGGTCTCCTCGGTCTCCTTCGGCTTGTTCCAGTAGCCGGCACCGATGTTGAGCCCGTGCAGCCAGATCTCGCCGACGTGACCGTCGGGCTGCTCCGTCGCCGTCTCCGGGTCGACGATGGTGGCCCACTGGCTCACCGCGACCTGACCGCACGACACCTGCGCGACCGCGTTCGGCGCACCCTCGTCGACGACGGTGAGCTTGCCCGCGTTGAGATCGTCACGGTCGACGTAGATGACCTTCGCCTCGTTGTCGCGCTGGGTCGCGGAGACGAAGAGGGTGGCCTCGGCCATGCCGTAGCAGGGCTTGATGGCGGTCTTCGGCAGGCCGTAGGGCGCGAAGGCCTCGTTGAACTTCTTCATCGAGCTGACCGTGACCGGCTCCGAGCCGTTGATCAGGCCGATGACGTTCGACAGGTCGAGGGTCTCGCCCTCCTTGGGCAGACCGCGCGCGGCGGCGTGCTCGAAGGCGAAGTTCGGGGCCGCGGCGTAGGTCTCCGCGCCGTCGGCGGCCGCGGCGAGTTCCTTGATCCAGCGGCCGGGCCGGCGGACGAACGCCTGCGGGCTCATGATCGTGATGTAGCGGCCGCCGAGCGCGGGCAGGATCACGGTCAGCAGACCCATGTCGTGGAACATCGGCAGCCAGGTCACGCCACGTGCGTTGCGGTCGATCTGGATGGTGTCGGAGATCTGCAGGACGTTCGCGGCGACCGCCTGGTAGGTGATCTCCACGCCCGCCGGGACGCGGGTCGAACCGGACGTGTACTGCAGGTACGCGACGGTGTCCTTGTTGTGGTCCTTGCCCGCGACTGGGGCGACCCAGCTCGACCCCACCGAGTCGGGCACCGCGTCGACGGCGATGACGCGCGGGCGCTCCTTGGCCGGCAGCGGCGCGAAGAAGTCGCGGACCGCCTCGGCGGACTTGGTGGAGGTGAGGATCGCGGTCGGCTTGCAGTCGTCGAGGACGGCGTGCAGACGATCGGTGTGGCCGGGCTCGTCGGGCGAGAACAGCGGCACCGCGACGTTGCTGGCGTACAGCGCGGAGAAGAAGCCGATCACGTACTCGAGCGACTGGGGCGCGAGGATCGCGACACGATCGCCGGGCTTCGTCACCTGCTGCAGGCGTGCGGCGACAGCGCGCAGGCGCTTGCCGAACTGCGCCCAGGTCAGGTCCTGGGCTTCACCGTCACGCTCACGGCTGTAGTCGATGAACCGGTAGGCCAGCGTGTCGGCCTGCTCGCGTACGTTCTGCTCGACGTAGTCGACAAGCGTCGCTTCCTCGGTGAACGAGATGTTTCCCGTTTCGTCGAGAAAGTCTTCGAGTTCAGTCTTCAGCATTCATTACTCCTGTGGCCCCCTCGTGGACTCCCCCACGCGAGTGCAGTTCCCCGGTGACGTCCTTCGGCGACAACACCCGGCGTTTCTGCCATCCACGTCCTGTGCCGACCGCGGGATACGGTAGCGCACGTCCAGTTACCCAACGAAAAAATTGTGATCGTCATGCTCAGCTTTGAAAAAGCGTACGTCGGCTCGGTGACGCACACCCGCGGGTTGACGACCCACCACCTCGCGGTTCACCGGCGAGACAGACGGTCATCCTACTCCCCCTTCAACTGGGCCAGAACGGGCGCAAAGGCGTCCATCTGGGTCGGGAAGACCCCGACGTAGGACATGGTCGTCCGGCGGCGGACCTCACGGATCTGATCCGCGATCTCCTCGAAACTGCCGATCGCGATGTACGGCGAGGACAGCACGTCGTCGACGGTGAACTCGGTGTCGTGCGCGATGTTCGGCGGATAGCCCTGCTCCAGGGCCTTCAGCGCCATCTCGGCGGTTGCCACGCGATCGTCGGTGATCACGATGACGGCGATGGTCCAGTTCAGCTCGATGTCGTCGAAACGGTCACCCGCGGCCTGGCGGATGCGGTCGACGCGCTCGGCCGTCTTCTCGATGGTCATGTCCGACAACTTCATCTTGCCGTCGGGCGTGGTGCCCGGGGCGACGGAGATGATGTCGGCATGCTTGGCGGCGAGCGCCAGCATCTTGGGTCCGCCACCGCCGACCGCGATCGGCGGCCGCGGTCCCTGACGGGGTCGCGGGCTCCCCTCGAGGCCCTTGATCTTGTAGAACTCGCCGTCGAA
Source organism: Gordonia sp. GONU (assembly GCF_024733855.1). Classification (NCBI taxonomy): domain Bacteria; kingdom Bacillati; phylum Actinomycetota; class Actinomycetes; order Mycobacteriales; family Gordoniaceae; genus Gordonia; species Gordonia sp. GONU. Next base: position 46,655 of record NZ_JANRHB010000022.1, on the reverse strand, counting down.
GTCGACGGTCTCGCCGCGCATCAGCCCGTCGAGGATGACGAGTGCCTCGCCGAGCCGGCGGATACGGACACCCGGGGACTCGAACTCGATCCCCGCCTTGTCGAATTCTTCCTTCATCCAGCCTGCGCCGATGCCGAGTTCGAGTCGCCCCTTGCTCAGCACGTCGATCGTGGTGGCCTCCTTGGCCAGCAACGCCGGGTGGCGCCAGCCGTTGGCCAGCACCGAGGTCGCCAGGCGGATGGTGCTGGTGGCCTGGGTCAGCGCACCGAGCGCGGCCAGCGGACCGACCTGGTTGCCCAGGTGATCCGGCACCGCGAACGTGTCGTAGCCGTATTCCTCGGCGGTCTGGGCCAGCTTGACGAACTTGCGGGCACCACCCTCGTCCTTGTTGCCCTCACCACCCGCACCGAATCGGAATGGACGCAGACCGGAGGAGCTGCCACCCGCATCGTTCGGGGGTTGCGTCATCGCTGTCCTCTCCTCGTGTTCCGGCCGTCGAGGGACGCCGTGTGGCATCTCCTGTGTCGATCGCCCGGACGAACGCCGGGCCAGCCCAACACGTTAATGCAGCGTGACGGCCCCGCAAAACGAATCGGTGGTGTCGGCAGCAGGGTTACAGCAAGTTGACGGACTGTGGGACACCGAGGGGTCAGCTGTGCTTCGGACGCGGGGCGTCGTCGATGAGGTCCTTGGCCCACGAGTACATCCACTGCGTCGCGGTCTGACCGTCGTTCTCCCAGTGCCGTGGCGTGGCGTACATGGCGTGGATCGGGTTGTTCGCCGCGTTCGCCAGCTTCGACACGGCGGCGAGCGGATTGAGGACCGTCGGCGAATCGCAGATGAGATCACCTGGCGCACATATGGACTCCACACGGTCCTCGAGATCGCCGAATCCCCCGTCGCGCGGACCGGTCATCGTGATGCCCGGGACGATGTTGCCCATGCCGCCGAGCGCGATCTCGGCACCGACACCGTCGGGGCTGGGATCCACGTCGTTCTGCTTGCCGGGCTGGCGACGCCCGTCGGCGATGAGCCCGACCCCGAGAACGAGATCCTGGTCACCGTCGGCGAGCACACCCCGGCCGTTGCCGATGTTGCTGGCGAGATCGCCCGCGATCACCGCTCCCTGACTGAATCCCATCAGCACGTAGCTCGTGAGCGGACAGCGTTTGTTGGTGTTGATGATCTTTCCGGCCGCACGCTTGTAGCCCTGGGTGCGCGAAACGTTGTAATCGACCTGACGGTCGGCGAGATTCGTCGGATTCCGGAACTGCGCGGTGTACGGCACCGTGTAGATCTCGGTCCGCGACGAATCGAACTGCTCGGACAGCCCCCGTGAGATTCGCAACATCAGCGAGTTCGGGTTGGCCGTCGGCCTGTACGGGTCGTCGCCGGCGCTCGACTCCCAGGTTCCTGGGATCACCACCGTCAGCACATCGGGACAGTCCGCGGGCTGCGCCTCGGGACGTTCCTTCGTCGGAGTCGACGGCTTCCCGGGACCGATCGGCGGCGTCGGTCCGGGCTTCAGCCAGACCAGGACGAGCAGGACGATGAGCACGATCGCGATGACCGCGAGCGCAAGCAGCAACAGGGGGAACTTTCCCAACCGCCGGGCGGGGCTCTGTCGAGCGCGGCCCGCGGTGCGTTTGGCCATCACGTCAGCAGTAGTGCTGTTCTGCCGCGCGGATCACTTTGTCCGCCTTGGCGTTCGCCTCTTCGACGGTTTTGGTGCCCGGCCCGACCGAGGCGGTGACGAAGGCCTTCACCATGCCCGGATCGGTGCCCTTCTGCCGGGCGCCGCAGACGTACTTCGCCATGGTGAGCGCGACGGAGTTGTCGCTGTCCCCCATGAAGGTGACGTTCGCCGCCTTGAGCGCGCCGAGATAGGCACGCGCCTTGTCGTCGAGCGGCGCTCCGCTGGGACCGGGGAAGCTGTCCGGGACCTTGGTGCTCGGGTTGGGTCCGGTCTCGGGCAGCTTCGAGGTGCCCGACGGCGCGTCTGACACGGCCTTGCTGGGCGACTCGGCCGATGCCGAACCCGGCGCACTCGCGGACGATCCCGCGGCCGAGTACAGCGACGTGGTGGTGACCGGGTTGTTGGTGATCGGTGCACTGGCCGTCGAGTCGTCCGAACAGGCCGAGACCGAGCCGAGCGCGAGAGCGAGGCCCGTCACGGCCAGCACCAGCCGAGCACACTTCGTTGTCATCGCCACTTCCTGTCGAACCTTCTATCCAGCCGGACGCGACGCAGTCGGACACTGCATCGCTCGCCCCGTCAGGCTACCGTCCCCGCACACCCCGACGATCCCGCTCACGGGCGCGACCTGCACGAACCCCTCGATTCCTCAGCGAAGTCTCAGCAGGTGCACACGTGCGGTCGAGGTTCGGCCCGCACTTGAGGCCCCGATCACTCCAGAACCCGTCACCTCAGAACCCATCACTTCAGAACCTTGCTGCCGTCCTTGGCCGTCCAGGTGATGCGGCCGTGCTCGAAGTAGTTGACCCGACCCTTGCCGTCGCGGGTCGGCTCCTCGTTGCTCAGCGGCTTGCCGAGACGGCCCCCGGGGCCGCCCGCGGCCACATAGGCACCGCCGATGGCGCCGGTGACGATCTTCGGACCCTTCGGACCGGTGAAGATGCGGCCGTTGGCGAAGTCCTGGGCCTTGCCACCGGGCACACCGTAGGACGGGGTCAGGCAGCCACCCAGATCGCCCTTGTTGGCGTCCCAGAGCTTGCGGAATGCACCGTCGACGCGGCAGGCGACCGCGTCACCCGAGAGGCCGAGGGCAGCCGCAGCCTGCGGCCAGGCCTGCATCATCTCGAACTCCCAGTACGGCCAGGTGTGCGTCCCGGACGGACGGTAGACCGCCTGACCCGGAATTCCCTTGCGGTTCAACTGGATTGCGAACTGCTGGGACGTGACGCGGCTGAGCATCTCCAGGCCCACGCCGGAGTAGTTGGTCGCCAGCATCGGGATGTCCGACGGCTTGTCGTGTGGGCCGACCATGCCGTTGCCCGAGGAGACGTACAGGCTCGTGCCCTGCAGCTTCTCGGCCAGCACGTACGGGTCGTGTTCCTTCCAGGCCGGGTCCGAGGGCGGTCCGAACATCTTCATCGAGTCGTAGCCGCCGCCGTCGCGCACCGCGAACTGGATGGCCTGCGGCATGCCGAAGGAGCTGAACTGCAGGATGCCGGAGAACGACGCCGCGAACTTGTAGAACCCGGGGTTACGTGCGGCGAGCATCATCGCCGCCGAACCACCCATCGACAGACCCTCGATGCCGCGGACGTCCGTGGATCGCCAGTCGTTCTCGAGGACGGGCGGCAGTTCCCGCATCAGGAACGTCTCCCACTTGTAGTTCTTGCCGCGGTCGGGTTCCTTCCAGTCGGTGTAGAAGCTCGACTCACCGCCGATCGGCAGGATCACGTTGACGTTCTTGTCCTTGTAGAAGTCGACGATCTTGGTGTTGATGATCCAGCCGCTCTGGTCGTCCTGCGCACGCAGACCGTCGAGCATCGTCAGCTGGGGGAACTTCTCCTTGGGCTTGGCGTGCCAGTCACGCGCCAGGAGGATCTGCACCTGGATGTTGGTGTTCATCGACGGCGAGTACACCCACAGGGCGACCCGGCGGTCGGTGTACCAGTAGGTGTTGGTCACCTTGCCGGGCGGGACCGGGGCCGCCGCCGGAGCCGGAGCCGGCGCACGGGGCGAGGCCGGGGGTGCCGGCGCCGCCGAGGTGGGAGGTGCGGCCGGAGAAGCCGGAGCCGGGGCCGGGGCCGGCTCGGCGCCCGCCAGGCCCTGGCCGACGACAAGCGTCACCACGGCCACGATGGCCACCACGACGGCCATCGCCGTTCGCCAGGCCACTCCGACACCGAACGGTCGTGAACCACTGTTTCGCCGCATCACTCTCCAGAACTCCTTCGCCCAAGTACAACGGCGTCCGCACATCCTGACCGATTCCCCGTCAGTCACAACTGCATCATCAATACCAAACGCCTCAGGAGTTTCTTACACGGGATTGATGCCCCGTGTCCGAACGCCACGCTGTGACTCATGGGATTTGTGTGACAGTTGATACCGACGGCCGGGGGAGCTCTGCATGACACGACGACGCCCCGCCCGGGATTCCCGGACGGGGCGTCGTGATGGCCGTGTCAGGCCGGACCGGTGCCGATCAGCGGAAGAATCCGCGGTTCTTGGCGTTCCAGACCATGTCCTGCCAGTAACCCCAGGCATGGGTGCCGTTGGCGTAGTACGTCATGAGCGGCACGCCCTGGACGAATGCGGCGGCCTCGAAGGCCTTCGACTGGGTGAACGCCAGCAGCTCCAGCGTCGAACCCTTGAACAAGTCGTCGAAGACGTTCGGCAGCGCGTTGTACCGACCGAAGAGTCCGTTGCCGGATCCGACGAAGAGCTTCATGCCACGCATGTTGCCGATGTTCCAGAAGGGATCGTTCTGGAACCAACGGATGCTCCACGGCGGGCCCCACATCGCGTCGATGTTCCACGGCTTGGGATCGACGTCGAACATGGCCAGCCGCAGCGCGGTACGCATACCGGGGGCGCTCAAGAAGTTGTAGCCCGACAGCGAGCCGGCGCGGTCGAAGTTCTGGCGGTTCTGCGCGCCGATCACGAGGGCGGCATTACCGCCCATCGACAGGCCCATGATGGCGTAGCGCTTCGACGGCCCGACGCGGTAACCGCGCCGGTCGAGCTCGCGGACCAGAGTGTTGCTGATCACGCAGTTCCAGCGGTACCGGTATGGCTGACCGTTGAAATTGCTGGGCGCATCCCAGTCCGTGTAGAAGCTGGCGGGTCCACCGATGGGCTCGACGACGTTGACGCCGGACTTCACCATCTCCTGGATGTTGGTGTTGATCTCCCAGCCGCTGTAGTCGTACTGGGCGCGCATGCCGTCGAGCATGATGACGGTCTTGTAGTTGCCGGGCCGCTTCCACGCGCGGACCTTCACATTCGGCATCCCGCAGCCGTTGACCCAGAACTCCTGCTTACCGACCTGCGTCCCGCCGATGCGGGCGCTGGCCTGTCCGGCGACGACTCCGGTCAGCCCGACAACTGTCAGCACGGCGACCAGTGCGGCGATGAGCCGGTTACCGATCCGGCCGCGCGCTGGCCTGCTCGCCTGGGTGGCAGCTTCACGCATGTACAGAATCTCCCTCTTCAGCCGGTCGAGCTGCGGATTCTCGTATCCCGCCGGTCCCGTCCGGTTCTAGTGCGTCTCACATCTCTCGGCGCCGGCGCAGTGCCGGCGCGACGATGGTTACCGAGCCGATCTCGCATGCGATTCGCCGTCGGCGAGCCTATGCGATGCCCCCCGGCGTGACAAACCATGTGATTGCGATCACAACCCCGTCACCGACGGTGTCGCGGCACTCCCGGACACCTCGGTCACGAACGAACTATCGGCCCCTGAGCCCGGGACGTTACCGATCCGAGATGTTCGGTGGCAAGTCCTCAGCACAGAACACGTGTTCTCTGTGCATTTACTTGGGTTCGTGTGCCAAGGTCGCGCGCACCCGCGTGAAGACGGATGTCCGACTATCCCGGGTTGACCGGCGGGGGCATCTCCAGACCGCACCGGGCGATCTCGTACTCCGGCTCGCGCTGAATCCGGTAGCTGTTGAACGTGAACGCCTGCTTCAGGTTGTGCTTGAAGCGGCTGAACGACCACGGCGCCTCGAAGGAGGCGAACCGGTCCTTGGTCTCGGGACACTGGAGGGCCACCTGCGCCTGACGGACGAGATCCTCGTCGAGGTATCCCGGTAGGACCGGCTTGCGCGGGTACGCCCCGGCCTCGGCGACGACCCATTCGCTCGGCAGGATCTTGTCGTGTCCGATGCGGCCGTCCTCGAGTCGCTCGGTATGAGCGGCGAGCGGGTACGCCAGCCCCATCTGGTCGATGACGCGGACGTCGAGCGGCGCGTTCATGCTCGTCATGCCGAGGTTGAGGAAGTAGACGGTCACCTGCCGCTTGGCGCCCTGCGGCATGACCGCGGGAAGTTGCGCGACGTACCACTCGTCGTAGTTGAACGACGGCAGGATGACGCCGCCGTCCTCGTGGTACTTGTCGATCTTCTCGACCATCGCACTCATGCGCGGGTAGGCGAGGTAGTCCTCGGCGGTCACCGGGTTCTCGTTGCCCATGTTCGTCACATAGAAGCGACGTTCGTCGACGATGCCGCTGCGCCCGATGTCGATGCCGGCGTTCGGCAGCACGTTGGCGTACGTGCTGATACCCCAGATCAGGACCGTGACCCACAGTCCGGCCATCGCGACCGCGCCGGCCAGACCGGCGCGGATGCGACGGCGTTCGGCCGCGGACACGGTGACGGGTTCCGGATCGTCGTCGATGACGGACTTCTGTGAGGCACGACGCCCGAACAGGGCACCGAGGTGCGCGGGGACCGTGAGCGGCACGACCATCAGCGGCAGCAACGTCACGAAGAGCGGCACGAGCAGCACCCGACCGTGCATGAAGTCGCCGCCCTGACGTATCCAGTAGACGACCAGGATGAGACCGGCGACCACCACGACGGACACGACCGCGGTCGACGACTGCAGCCGAGCCGACAACGCGGCCAGACGCGAGCGCCACGTCACCGCCTCCAGGGAGACGGTCGGGGTCTCGTCGGCCGCGTCCGCGTTTCGCTTGGCGTCCGCGCGCAGACGGGCACCGACGACCAGGATCACCCCGGCGACGACGGCCATCACGACCGGCAGCACCAGCACGTAGGGGCCGAACAGGTTGGTCAGATAGGAGAAGCCCTGCTCCCACTTGGCGCCGCTGGCGTCCTTCGCCACCGCGGGGTTGGGGACCAGCAGGGCGTAGTAGCCCATCCGGAAGATCTGGTAGCCCACCGGTAGGGCGCCGGCGACGAGGACCACGCCGAGGCGCATCTTCCAGCCCAGGGGCGCGAAGAAGACCAGGACCAGCACGAGACCGCCGAACACGGCGAGCTCGGGACGGATCAGCGGCGCCAGGCCGGCGGTGAAGGCCAGGGCGAGCGTCGCCGCCGCTGCGCGGGGTCCGGTGTGGGGACCGCGCCTCGCCCAGGCCACCAGCTGACACCACAGCACGGCGGCCCAGAAGATGCAGAGACCGTTCTCCAGGCCGCTCGTCGCGAAGTCGCGGGCCGGCGGGATGGCGACGTAGATGATGGCGCCGAACGGGAGGAGCAGGGTCCAGCCGTCACCGGTGATACCTCCCAGACGCTTGCCGTAGAGGCGTGCGCTGCCGTACATGGCGATCGGGATGGCGGCGACCGAGCAGACCAGCGCCACCCAGAGCGCGACGTACTCGAGCTGTCCGTCGGTGATCCAGGCCCAGAACCACAGCAGATAGGTCCACGCGGTCGAGGTGTTGGCCTCCACGCGCTCACCCGCGTTGAACACCGGTCCGTTGCCGGCGAAGAGGTTGCGCAGGGTACGCAACACGATCAGGCCGTCGTCGGCGATCCACCGGCGCTGCCAGGCGCCGATCGCGAAGAACGTCGTGACGGCGACGGCGCCGATCAGGAAGCTGACCGCGGCGAGACGACGCCGGCCGCGACCCACCGACGACTGCGGACGATCCGTGGTGCGGGGATCTACGACGGTGTCGGTTCCACCTTCTGACCGGACACCGTCAGTGGACTGCAGACCGTCAATTGACTGCATAGACCGCGACACCCACGCATACTAACCAGGCCACGGCCAGCAGCTGCAGTACACGGTCGCCGAGGGCGATCTCCTCGGGTTCGCCCGCCGCGCCACCGTCGACGTCGACGGCGTAGCGCAGGATCGCGACTGTGAACGGCACCATCGACACCGCGTAGGCGACGTTGCTGTCGTGGCCGTTGTCACCGCCCTTGTCGAACGCCCAGAGCCCGTAGAAGATGACCACGGCCGTGGCCGACAGTGTCCAGACGAAGCGCAGGTAGGTCGTGGTGTAGTACTGCAGCGCCTTGCGGATCTTGGCGCCGGTGCGCTCGGCGAGTTGCAGTTCGGCGTACCGCTTACCCGCGGCCATGAACAGCGAACCGAAGGCCATGACCAGCAGGAACCACTGCGAGAGCTCGATCTCGGCGGCCACGCCACCGGCGATCGCGCGCAGCAGGAAGCCCGACGACACGATGCAGATGTCGATGACTGCCTGGTTCTTCAGGCCGAAGCAGTAGCCGAGCTGGATGACGAGGTAGATCGCGATGACGACCGCGGTCTGCCAGTTCGCGAGGAACGCGACGCCGATCGAGCCGGCGAGCAGCACCGACGCGAGCGCATAGGCCAGCGGGACCGGGACCACCCCGGCCGCGATCGGCCGGAACCGCTTGGTCGGGTGATTGCGATCGGACTCGACATCCATGGCGTCGTTGACCAGGTAGATGCTCGACGCGGCGAGGCAGAACGCGATGAAGGCGATCCCGGCGTCGGCCAGCACCGACAGCTCGGTGATGTTGCCCGCCGCCAGCGGTGCGGCGAGCACCAGGACGTTCTTCACCCACTGCCGCGGACGGATCGCCTTGATCAGCCCGGTGGTCAGGTTCTTCGGCGGCCCGGCGACCTTCCCGTGCTCGATCGGCTCCTCGCTCATGCACTCTCCCTGTGTCGTGTCACCCGCGCGATGACGGGGGACGCGGCGAGTCGCAGCGGCCCGCCGGGCACTGCGGCCGTGAGGCCGAGCCGCGTCAGGACGCGCGCCGCGCGACGGGCACGTCCTGAGGCCGGAGCATTCCGGGTGGGTTCGAGCAGCACCTTATCGCCCGCGATGACGGCCGCTGCGCCCGCGGCACCGATCGCGGCGCCCGCGGTGACGTCCGTCGGGTAGTGAACACCGAGCACCAGGCGTGACAGGAGCATCGGCGGCACGAGTGCGGCGGGCAGCACCCTGGCGTCCCAGCCGGCCGCCCGGCCGATGAGGATCGCGGCCGCGGTGGTCGAGGTGGCGTGCGACGACGGGAAGCTCAGCTTGCTCGGCGTGGACACCCCGATGTCGATCGCGGGATGTGCCGGCCGCGGCCGGCGCACGATGCGCTTGATGATCACCGACGCCGCATGCGCGCCGAAGGCACCCACACCGGCTTCGATCCACAGCTGCTGGGAGCGCACGTCGCCGCGGGCACGCGCCAGCGTCCAGCCGGCCCCGGAGATGGCCAGCCATCCCAGCGCGTGCTCGCCGAAGTGCGACAGACCACGCGCCGCCGATCGCACACCCGGACGGGAACCGATGCCCGACTGGATGGCGACGAGGACCTTCTCTTCACCCGCGGGGGGTCTGGGGGCGTGGTCGGCCGGGAGCTTCATCGACTCGTCGACCTCCACCTCGGGACTACTCGATTCCGAAGACAACCGCCCAGCTCTCCTTACTGGTCAACTCACGATGTGCGGCACGGTACTGCTGCTTCATGTCGCCGAACTTCTCCTGAAGCTCCTTGATCAGCGCGAAATGCTCACGTGCGAGAGCGATCATCTTCTCGCGATCACGCTGCCGGTACACCACTCCCCGGCCGTCGGCCGTGGTGACGGTGACACCGTCGACGCGTCCGAGCGAGAACCAGCGCGCCTCGATCGGCGGGTAGTTCGCCTGCGGCACCTCATGATGCCGGGGGTCGGCGGGCCGGGCGTTGTTGACCACCGCGGCGGTCAGCGCCTTGACCTTGCTGATCGGGTTCAGAGGGATCGCCGTACCCAGATGCGTCGCCTCGCCGGACGTCCGCGGCAGCTCGGTCGCCGACGGCAACACCACCGCGTCCGGGTACTCCTTGCGCATCGCCGCCACCTTGGGCAGCGCGGTCGGCAGCAGGCTGCGGATGTGCTCGGGACCGGCGAGGAAGTCGCGGATCGCCTCGTTCTGGATTGCGACGGTCGAATACTCAAGGCACAGAAGATGTTTCGCGGTCGCTTTGGTCATCGACCGCAGGATGCCCTTGATGGGTCCGTCATGGTGGATCGACGCGACGACGAGACGGTTGCGCAGGTGGAAGTACGCCTGCCAGTCGATGGCGTCGTCCTTGTCGCTCCACGCCATGTGCCAGATCGCGATGCCCGGGATGGTGGCCGTCGGGTAGCCGGCCCGAGCCGCGCGGAGCGCGAACTCCCAGTCGTCCCACTTGATGAACAGCGGCATCGGCAGGCCGACGGTCTCGGCGCACTCCCGGGGGATCATGCACATCCACCAGCCGTTGCCCTCGACATCGATCCGGCGATGCAGGTTCTTCGAGTTCTTGCGGTCACGCAGCGGGTGTTCGGAGAAATTGTGGTCGTACTCGACGAACGGCGCCGCGGTCCACATGAAGGTGTCGCGGCGGATCACCTCACCCATGCAGTGCAGATGGCTGCGGTCCTGCAGGTTGAGCATCTGCCCGCCGACGAGCATGGGGGACTTGGCGAATCGCGACATCGCGAGCGCGCGCAGGATCGAGTCCGGCTCGATGGCGATGTCGTCGTCCATGTAGAGGATGTACGGCGAATCGGTGAGTCGCAGCGCCTCGTACATGATGCGCGCGTAGCCGCCGGAACCGCCCAGGTTGCCCTGGTCGAAGATGTGGAGACGATCCCCGAGAGCCGCTGCGGCCTCAGAGTATCCGGGCTCGTCGACCACCTTCTTGGTGCCCTGGTCGGGCATCATGACCGCGTCGATGACCTCGTCGACCATCGGGTCGGAGGTCAAGGCGGCCAACGCATTCACCGCGTCGGTGGGACGGTTGAAGGTCGGGATGCCGACGGTCACGCGCTTGGTGTCGGCGTCGGAGGTCGGTGCATCGATCGGCGAAAACCAACCGGCGGAGACGATCTCGGTGTCGGTGTCGGTGGTGATGTCGAACCAGATCCAGCCACCGTCCTCGAAGGGGCCGAGGTCGAGCTCGAACTCGGCCACACCGCGGCCGTTCTCGTCCGTGGCGATCAGGTCGCCACCGATGCCGATGCGCGAACCGTCGATCTTGGAGCGGTAGAGGTCGACGCGAGCGGTGCCGACCACCTCGACGCGCAGCACCACCGAGTCCAGGATGCTCCAGCGTCGCCAGTAGGCGGCCGCGAAGGCGTTGAAGTAGGTCTCGAAGCTGACCTCGGATTCGCCGCCGAGCAGCACCGACGTCCGGCTCGGCGCGTGCGCCCGCCGGTGATTGGAGTCCGACTCGAGCAGGTACAGCGACCGCACGTCGAGCGGCTCACCCGGGCGCGGGAAGATGACGCGCTGCAGAAGGGATTTCGCCTTCGACGGCCCGGTGCCCGCCTCGGGGATCTCGGACTGGTTCACGGGGGTCACCGTCATCTATTCGGCTCCTGCGGGGTCGGCCACCAGCGGCGCACCGTCTCGCAGATGCGGCGCCAGGGTGTTGTCGAACATGGTGAGCGCGCTGGCGATCGCCATGTGCATGTCGAGGTACTGGTAGGTGCCGAGACGACCACCGAACAGGACGTTGGCGGCGGCGGTCTCGGTGCGGGCGAGCTCGCGGTAGGCGGACAGCATCGCCCGGTCCTCGGCGGTGTTGATCGGGTAGTACGGCTCGTCGTCATCCTTCGCGAAGCGGCTGAACTCGCGCATGATGACCGTCTTGTCCGTGGGGTACGAGTCCCGTTCGGGATGGAAATGGCGGAACTCGTGGATTCGGGTGTACGGCACGTCGGCGTCGTTGTAGTTCATCACCGGGGTCCCCTGGAAGTCGCCGGTGTCGAGCACCTCGGTCTCGAAATCGAGTGTGCGCCAACCGAGTCGGCCGGCGGAGTACTCGAAGTAGCGGTCCAGCGGCCCCGTGTAGACGACCGGCGCGTCGGGGTTCTGCGCGCGCAGTTCGTCGCGGACGGCGAACCAGTCGGTCGACAGGCGCACCTCGATGCGCTCGTCGGCGGCCATGTTCTCCAGCCACGCGGTGTACCCGTCGACCGGCAGGCCCTCGTACTTGTCGTTGAAGTACCGGTTGTCGAAGGTGTACCGCACCGGGAGGCGGGTGATGTTGCCCGCGGGCAGTTCGGTGGGATCGGTCTGCCACTGCTTGGCGGTGTAGTGCTTGATGAACGCCTCGTAGAGCGGCCGCCCGATGAGGCTGATCGCCTTCTCCTCGAGGTTCTTGGCGTCGGCGGTGTCGATCTCGCCGGCCTGCTCGGCGATGAGCTTGCGCGCCTCGTCGGGCGAGAAGTAGCGGCCGAAGAACTGGCTGATGAGGCCGAGCCCCATCGGGAACTGGTAGGCCTGACCGTTGTGCAGCGCGAAGACGCGGTGCTGGTAGTTGGTGAAGTCGGTGAACTGGTTCACGTACTCCCACACCCGGTCGTTGGAGGTGTGGAACAGGTGTGCGCCGTACTTGTGGACCTCGATACCGGTCGTCGGCTCGGCCTCGGAGTACGCGTTGCCACCGATGTGGTTGCGCCGTTCGAGCACGAGGACTCGTTTGCCCAGCTGGGTGGCCGCCCGCTCGGCGACGGTGAGACCGAAGAATCCGGAGCCGACGACGATCAGGTCATATCTGCTACTGGTTGCCACGGGTCCTCAGGGTAACGGACCCACCCTGAGGATTCGCCGAGCCACGGGGGACGGCGTTCCGTCGCCGGGTACCGCCGCGTGCCGCGGTGCCCGACATCACCGACATCGTGGCGGTGGTGCCCGCCCACAACGAGCGGGCACTCCTCCCCTCTTGCCTCACCGCACTCGACGCCGCGGTCGCGGGAGTTCGAGTATCGGTGCAGGTGATCGTCGTGCTCGACTCCGGTGGCGACGACTCCGCCGGGTCGGGTGCCGACGCTCTCGTCGGCATCATCACGCCGGACGGCTTCGACGGATGGCCGCCGGGCACCGCGACGACGTTCGCCCGCGGCTACGACGCCCGGCCCGGGCACCAGCACGTGCACTGAGCGAACCTGGGGGTGTGTGCGAGCGCCTACGCCGCCGCCGGCGGATTCCGGGAGCTGGCCACCGCCAGTGAAGGGCGATCACTTCGCCGTCCGGGGTGAGTGCGGCGGGAAGCCGGGCGATCAGCCCGGCGAGTGCGTCGAGGAGTATCCGCAGTCCGGCGACGACGTCCATGCAGCTCTCGCCAGATCGCCGCTGATCGCCTCGACGTCCTACTCGGACACCGGCTTCCGACTCGATGTTCTCCGATCGTCACCCGAACGATCGGTTGCGCAACGAGAAGGACTCGTCGATTCCACGGAGTTATACGATCCGGCATAATGAGTACCTCGACAATGGGTGTTTTCTTTCCTGCGCTCAGCTGTCGGTCCAGCTGAGACGCGTGGAACGCGGTCTCACTAGGAGGCAGGAGTGACCGAGTTGGCGGATTTCGGAGCGCAGATGACGCGCATCGCCGGCGAGATGCGTAAACAGAGTGACGACACCGAGACTGCGGTGCGTGCGATGACCAAGTATGCGGTCGATGCGATCCCCGGCGCCGAATACGCGTCGGTCACGCTGGTGTCCGACGGTGTGATCGAGACACCCGTGATCGTGGGCGACCTGGGCGGTGAAGCCGACGATCTGCAGCGCCGGCTCGGCGAGGGTCCGTGCATCCGCGCCGCGATCGACGACGTGACCGTGTGGATCGACGACTTGCACACCGACGAGCGCTGGCCGCGGTTCGCCGCCGCCGCCGCCGACATCGGAATCCGCTCGATGGCGTGCTTCTTCCTCTACATGGATGGTGACGACTTCGGCGCGCTGAACCTGCACAGCACCCGACCTCATGCGTTCACGTCCGAAGCACGACTCCTCGGCGAGCTGTTCGCCGCTCACGCCGCCACCGCGTTCGGCGCCATCCAGGAGAAGCAGCAGCTTCGAGCAGCACTCAGCTCGCGCGACATCATCGGTCAGGCCAAGGGCATGATCATGGAGCGCTACAAGCTCGACGCGAACGAGGCCTTCGCACTACTCGCCCGCCTGTCTCAGGACACCAACACCAAACTGGTCGACGTGGCGGCCCAGATCGTCGTGGCGGGTCCGGAGACCTCCTAGCGCAGTTCGTCTTCCGCCGGGAATCCCAGCACCGGGATGCCGCCGCGTTCCTGGAATCGCTCGAGACCCTTGCCGGCGAGGGCGCGTGGTCCCGTCGCGGGCGTGAAGAACATCATGCCCTTCTCGAAGATCTGCGTGACGCCCGCGGCGTCGGGGGTCAGGGTCGGGAGTCCGATCGCCTGTCCCAGCGGTCCGGTGATCCCGCCGAGGTCGGTCACCTTGCCGTCCATCGCCGACGTGGCGAGCTCGAGGAACTGTGACGTTCCGGGGATGATCTGCTCGACGAACTGGCCGAAGCTGCCGAAGTCGAGTCCCTGGGATGGCCCGGAAGGCCCGGTCGGCGGCTTGACGATGCGCGGCGCCGGTTGCCCCTGCACCGTGAACCAGGACGACTTCAGTTTCAGCTTGGTGCGCGCCTCTTCGCCGGTGACCTCGGCGGTCCCGCCGGAACCCACCGCGCGCACCTTGAGAGCGCGGCCGTGTTCGGCTCCGAGTCCGTTGGCCTCGACCACCTCGAAGCTCCGGAGAGCCCCGACGCCGAAGGCGGCGCCGATGCTGCCGGCCGACACGGTTGCGGTCCAATTGTGGTTGGGCGAGACCGTGTCGCCCTCGTCGGGCACGGCCGGGAACCGGCCGCCGGCCGAGAAGCCACCCGTCGAGGCGGAGAACTCGGTGAACGCAGGCTGCCCGTTCTGCAACAGGATCTGGCCGGCGGTCGCGTCGGCCGCGACATTCGTCCGGCGGTCCTCGCCGGCCACGCCGCCGTAGACCTGGGAGTTCTGGGTGTCGTCGATCTTCTTGCCGCCGGCGATCGCGGCGAGCGCATAGGTCCGCGCGGCGACGGCCTGCGCCTGCAGAGCCGCGGCGCCGCCGGAGTCGGCCCAGGCCGGCAGGCTCTCCCGCGGGATGACGCCCTTGACGTAGTCGTCGATGTGGATGCGGTTGACCACACGTCCACCTTCGAGGCCGAGTGCACCTCGGTAAGCCTTCTCGGAACCACAGAACTTGAGGAACTCGGCCGCGGGCCGGTTCGGCAGCATACTCAGCGGTTCGACGAACGATGCCGGAACGGAGCGGATCGTGCCACCGCCGCAGCCGCTGCGGATGGTGGCGGTGCCCCCGGACAGGCTGACCGCCTGTCCGGGAGCCACCGTCTGACCTCCGACGCGCATTCCGGCGTCCGCATGCACATTCACCGAGTTCTGACCCGTGAGGGCCACGTTGATCTCGGGCCTGTCCACCTTCCCCGCGGTGGTTCCACCGTAGAAGTGGCGCAGGATCTGCTGTGCCGACCAACCCTTACGGGCGTAGCCGTACGCACCCCATTGCCCCATTCCGCGGCCGTGGCCATGACCATGTCCGATCAGCGTCACCGTCGACCCGACCGAGAGTTCGACCCCGGGGGTCGATTCCGTTGAACCCGCAGCTACGAGTCCACCGGCCAGCAGTGCGGGCGCGAGCCCGGCCGCAGCCCAGGTCAGCAACTTTCCGTGGGTCCGTGCGGGCCGGGAACCGGTCGCCGGCCTTCCCGGCAGGAGCCGTCTGGATCGGGCTTTGTTCACTGCAGAACACATCCTTCGGTCGCGACGACAACAGCCCCGGGAGTTCCAGCGAAACCGCAACTCCCGCACTTCCGTGACTGATGTGACGATTGGGACATAAGTGACACTAGTGAACCTCCTTCGCGTTCACCAAGCCGAGCTGATCACAACCGGATCACGAGTTGTGACCGCGATCGTGACCTCATGCATATCACCAGTAACACCAGCCTCAGAGGTAACAAGAATGTCACGAGTGCCCCGCCGTCGGCGTGTGTTGTGTCGCCGAGCTCCGATCCGCACCACGATGGCGGCCGACACCGAGCACGCCTCGACGCCGCCCGGCGCACGAGGCTGCGCACGTCGCACCGATGACCGGACACCCGGGCGAGGAGATCCCCTGTGCGTTACCCCCGACCGAAGCACTCGATCGCTCTCGCGGCCATCGCCGCGGCGGTCGTCGCGAGCCCGTTCGCGGTGATCGCGAGCAATGCCGGCCCACCGGCCGGTGACACCCGACTCGTGGACAACAAGCAGAAGATGGCGAACACCGAGATCGAGCAGGTGCCGCTGCGTGAACTGCCGGCTGCCATCGTCGACGTCGCATCCTCGGGTCTCGGGGCCGCGGGCGTGAAGCTCCCGCCGATCGACCCCGACGCCTTCCCCGTGCCGGACCTCACGGTCCCGCTGCCCAAGGGACTCGTGCCCACCACGGGCGAGTCGTCGGCACCGAGCGCTTCCGGGTCGAGGACACCGGAGGCGACGACCACCTCCCCCGACTCACTCCCACGGACGAACACACGGTCGGTCCCCGACTCCGCCCCGACGAGCACCACCCCGCCACCGGTCACGACGATGCGGGACGGGCGCGAGGTCGGCGCGGCGGTGACGCACATCGTGCGCGAGGACCCCATCAAGATGGTCGCCTTCACCTGGGACCGCCCCGTCGACGTCGACCTGAAGCTGCGTGCGAGGCAACGCGACGGGACCTGGAGCCCGTGGACGGTCCTGGAGCAGATCTCGAAGGGCGGTGTACCGACCGCGGACAAGCCGGCGGGCACCGAACCGGTGTGGGTCGGCGACGCGCGTGAGGTACAGGTCGCCGCGTCCAAGGACGGTCTCGCGATTCCGGCCGCCGAGACACAGGGCGGCGACCTGGCCCAGCTGGCCGTCGGCTCGGCGAGCGAAGTCGTGACGAAGCTGGCCGAGACCGCTCTCAACACTCTGAAGGCGACCCTGATCAGCCCGGAGGGTCTGCTGTCCCTGGGTTCGTCACTGCTCTCCCCGCTGACCGGCGGACCGCAGGTGGTCGCGCGTCAGCAGTGGGGTGCCGACGAGGGCATCCGCTGCTCGCAGCCGGTGTACTCCCCGCAGCTGAAGGGCGCGATCGTGCACCACACCGCCGGCAGCAACGACTACACCCCGGCGCAGTCGATCGAGATCGTGCGCGGTATCTACGCGTATCACGCACAGAGCCTCAACTGGTGCGACATCGGCTACAACGTGCTCGTCGACAAGTACGGACAGATCTTCGAGGGAGCGTTCGGCGGACTGGACCGCAACGTGGAGGGCACTCACACCGGTGGGTTCAACAAGGACACGGTCGGCTTGTCGTTCATCGGCAATCTCGAGGAGGTACCGCCGACCGCCGCGGCGGTCGCCGCGGCCGGACGCTTCCTGCGCTGGCGCCTCGGCAAAGCCGGTCTCAACCCGGCCGGCACCGCGACCCTGATGTCAGAGGGATTCGCCGGCACCAAGTTCGCAGCCGGAACACAGTCCAGCCTGCCGATGATCTCCGGCCACCGCGACTACAACAGCACCAGCTGCCCCGGCGTGCACGGGTACGCGGCACTCGCCCAGGTCCGTGCGCTCGCCGGTGGTGCTGCCGCACCGGCACCGGAGTCGACGCCGCCCGCTGAACCGGGAGCACCCGAATCGGCCCCCGCACCCGCCCCCGAACAAGCACCCGCACCCGCCCCGGAGGCAGCACCGCCAGCAGCCTGACCAGCGCGAACCGAACGATTCAGGCGAACCAGCGTTCGAGGACCCGGGCGACGCCGTCGTCGTTGTTGCCAACGGTGACCTCGTCGGCGGCGTCGAGCGCGGCCTGGTGGCTGTGTCCCATGGCGACACCATGACTCGCCCAGCTGAGCATCTCGACGTCATTGGGCATGTCGCCGAAGGCGATCAGTCCGTTGTCCGGCAGACCGGTGGCCTCACAGAGACGCGCGAGTCCGGACGCCTTGTGCGTACCGGGCACCGACAGTTCCACCAGGCCGTTGTCGGTGGAGAAAGTCACCTGGGCGAGGTCGCCGACGAACGGCTGCAGCCGTCGGGCCATCTCGCCGCTCGGCATATCCGGTTTGCGTACGAGCAGCTTCACGGCAGATTGGCTGAAGACCTCGTCGTCGCCGACCTCGACGTGGTCCGGGTTGAGCCAGGCGTGTTCGTAGCCCGCACTCGCGACGAACGGGGCCGTCGCGGCGTCGTGCGCGGATCGGCCGGCACGTTCGGCGGCGATCCCGCATCCCGGGATCTGCTGGTAGGCGATCTCCCCCAGCTTTCCCAGGACGTCGGGTTCGAGATTGGCCGACCACAGCACCCGGTCGTGCTCGACGTCGTAGATGATGGCGCCGTTGGCGCACACCGCATATCGGACGAACGCATCGGTTCCGGCGAACTGGTCGGTGATCTCGGCGATCCACCGGGGCGGGCGTCCGGTCGCCAGCACGAACTCGACACCGGTCGCGCGGGCCGCCGACAACACGGACACGGTCCGCGACGACACCCGGTTCTCGTCGTCGATGAGCGTTCCGTCCACGTCGCTGGCGATGAGGGTGGGTGGACCGAATGTCATCTGTTTCCTCTGTCTCGGGGTTGTGCGGTCTCGCGTTGTCGTCGGGCGGCCTTGCGGGCGCGGGCCTCGGCCTTGCGGAGCGCTTCGTCTGCTTCGATGACGGCGGCCTCCGGCGGCGTCGGGGCCGAACCTCCGAGCCGTGACGGCACCCAGAACTCACCCGCCGGATGCGGGCCGTAGGCGTCCTGGACCTCGAGAAGCATGGAGTTCATCGTGTCGCGCAACCGAAGCGTTTCGCGTTCGGGCTCCTCGGCGGCGTCGACTGTGAACGGCAAACCGTACCGGACGTGTACCGGTAGCCGGCTGCGACCCATGTTCCGCGCACCGCCCTTGGTCCACTGCCGGTGGGCGCCCCACACGATCGCCGGGACGATCGGGACGCCGGCCTCGGCGGCCATCCGCACCGCCCCGCTTTTGAACTCCTTGAGCTCGAAGCTGCGGCTGATCGTCGCCTCGGGGTAGACCGCGACGATGTGACCGTCGCGCAGGCGCCCGAGCGCCGCACGGTAGGCGTCGGCACCGCGGGATCGGTCCACCGGAACCGTCATCGTGTGGTTGACCAGGAATCGCATGATCGCGACGTCCATGACCTCGGACTTGATGAGGAACCGCGTGCGCCGGCCCGCACGCTGGACGCCGAGCGCGGCCGGGATGAAGTCGACGTAACCGGTGTGGTTGACGCACAGCACGGCACCGCCGGTCTCCGGGATGTTCTGGACCCCGGTGAAGTGCAGGTCGAGGCCCTGGGCGCGGACGAGCGTGTTCGCGATGATCTCCAGGGCCCGGTAGACCGGCTCCCGGTGTCGACGCGCCCCGCTGCTCATGCCTGCAAGGTTAACGGTCAGGGAGTGTCGCGCTGAGCGCGCTTCGCGGCCCGTTCGGCCTGTTCCTCGGCGTCCATGCGGTTGGCCTCCTCGAGGGTGGGCGCCGACCCGCCGAGGCGTGCGGGCACCCAGAACTCCCCCTTGGGGTGTTCGCCGTAGGCATCCTGCAGTTCGAGCAGCTTGGCACTCATGACCTCGTGCAGCTTCGCGGTGAGGGCGTCGGGGTCTCCGGTGGGCTCGAGCGGTTCGCAGACCCCGATCGAAATCGGGTAACCGGTGCGGCCGAGCCTCTTCGGATGCCCCTTGGTCCACACGCGCTGGGCACCCCAGATGACGGTCGGGATGATCGGTGCACCGGATTCGAGTGCCATCCGCGCGGCACCCGACTTGAACGCCTTGAGCTCGAAGCTGCGGCTGATCGTCGCCTCCGGGTAGACGCCGACGAGTTCGCCGCGTTTGAGATAGTCGACAGCCGCCCGGTAGCTGTCCGCACCCGCGGTCCGGTCGACGGGAATGTGCTTGAGCGAGCGCATGATCGGGCCGGAGATCTTGTTGTCGAAGACCTCCTTCTTCGCCATGAACCGCACCTTGCGACGACCCTGCAGGTGTGCCGGGATGCCGGCGTAGGTGAAGTCGAGGTAGCCGGTGTGGTTGATCGCGACGACGCCGGGCCCCTCGGCCGGGACATGCTCGACGCCCGACACCTTGAACTTGAGACCTTCGGCGAGCCAGAGCAGGCGCGCGGTGGTGATCACGGCGTCGTAGACGGGTTCCATGCCGCAAAGCTTAGCGATCGCACTTCCGGCACAGGTCAGGCGTCGGTCGCACCGATTCGGGTGACGGCGAACACCAGGTCGACGGCGGCGTCGGAGAGTTGTGCGGGAGTCAGGGCGAGCCGGCCGTCGATGTGGTCGAGGTAGAGGGCCACGAGCGCACCGGTGAGCGCCGAGGAGATCACCGCGAGGCGTTCGGGGGCGAGCGAGTTCTCGTCGGCGACCATGCCCAGGACGGTTTCGACGAATCCGGGAACGGTGGCCGCGCGATGTGCGCGGAGGACGTCGTCGGCGAGCGGTTCGCGCAACAGGATGCGGGCCCGGCCCGGGTTGTCCTGGAAGAATTCGCGGAAGACCTCCAGCAGGGCACGCACGCTTCCCCGGAGGTCGGCGGGCCGCTCGATGCCGGCGATCTGGGCGAGGAGCTGTTCGGTGACGCGGTCGTACACCGCGGTGACCAGCTGCTCGGTCGAGGAGAAACTCTCGTAGAAGTAGCGCGGACTCAGGTTGGCCTCGCGCACGACCGCCCGCATCGTCACCGCGCCGGTGCCGCCGTTTCCCAGCAGGGTCTCGGCGACGGCCAGCATCTGCTCGCGCCGGTCGGTGGACCGGTCCTCGAGCGTCTGCCCGCGCCACAGCTTCCCCGAACTCATCTGAACATCGTCGCATCCCGGGCCGTCGTGTCCATTGACATCACCTGATTCAACATGAATCATGCGATTCATGTTCGATGAACAAGCATTCCAAGAAGCACTGGCCCGACCACGCCTAGCCAAGCCAGCACCCGAATACCTCGACGCCAACCGCGGCGTGGAGATCCGGGCCATCTCCGATACACCGACGTCACGACCTTCGGCCGCACGATCGTCGGCATCGACGATTTCGTGACCTACAACTTCGCCTTCTTCGACGCCATCCCCGACTGGCGCTACGACCCCCTCCCCGACCAGGTCTACGTCGACGTCCAGCCGGACGGAACCGTGCGCACGGTCATCCGGTACATCGGCAGCGGCCATTTCAGCGGCGGGTTGCGGATGTATCCCTACGACGAGTCGGCGCCGACCATCTACGGCGACGGACGGTTCATCCAGGCACCCGCGGTGGACCGGTACCACTTCAACGCCGACGGCCTGATGGAAGAGGGCGAGACGCTCTACGACTTCATCGACGCCGTCCAGCGCGCCGGGATCATGCCCCGCGACGACAGCAGGCTGGTCCGCTCCCTGTTCGCGGCGTCGAAGCTGCCGGTCCTCGCCCGCGGCGCCCTGAAGCGGCTCAGGAGGTAGTGAGACCCGTCACGCGGGCGCCTCGTCGGGACTCATGGCCCACGCCACGGGAAAAGGCGGCTCGATACCCTGGAGGCCTGAAGTGCTCGCCGCGGCAGCCCCGCGCACACCAGGAGAGGCCCCTACGTGCAGATCACCAGCATCGGTCATGCCGGTTTCCACATCCAGACCACCGCCGGATCGATCCTCTGCGACCCGTGGGTCAACCCGACCTACTTCGCCTCGTGGGTGCCGTTCCCGGACAACTCGGAGCTGGACTGGAAGACGCTCGGCGACTGCGACTACCTCTACGTCTCGCATCTGCACCGCGACCATTTCGACGAGCGCAACCTACGCGAGAACGTCAACAAGGACGCGACCGTCCTGCTCCCCGACTACCCGGTGCCGGACCTGCGTCGTGAACTCGAGAAGCTCGGCTTCACGAAGTTCGTCGAGACCACCGACTCGGTGAAGACCACCGTGACCAACGAGAAGGGCTCGCTCGACGTCATGATCATCGCGCTGCGCGCCCCGGCCGACGGGCCGATCGGTGACAGCGGGCTGGTCGTCTCCGACGGCGAGACGGTCTGCTTCAACATGAACGACGCCCGCCCGATCGACCTCGACGTCATCGACGAGGCCTTCGGTCACGTCGATGTCCACCTGCTGCAGTACTCGGGCGCCATCTGGTACCCGATGGTCTACGACATCCCACGGAAGTCCAAGGCCAACTTCGCATCTCAGAAGCGTCAGCGCGGCATGGACCGTGCACGTTCCTACATCGAGCAGGTCGGTGCGACCTGGGTCGTGCCGTCGGCCGGCCCGCCGATGTTCCTCGACGAGGACTTGTTCTACCTCAACGACTTCGGCTCCGCCGACACCGCCGACGACACCTCGATCTTCCCGGACCAGGAGACCTTCCTGGAGCAGATGCGCATCCACGGCACTGACGACGGCGAGAAGCATCGCGGCCTGATGATGGTGTCGGGTTCGGTTGCCGACTTCAGCGGTTCGACGCTGAACGAGGTCACCCACCCCTATGCACCCGCCGACGTCTTCGGTGAGAACAAGAGGGCCTACCTCGAGCGGATGAAGGAGAAGTTCGCGCCGGTCATCGCCGCGGACAAGGCCACCTGGGCGCCGGCCGAGGGCGAGCCGCTGATCGGCGCACTGCGCGAGCTCTTCGAGCCGATCATGGCCCAGTCGGATCTCATCTGCGATGGCATCGGCTATCCCGTCGGGCTGGTGATGACCCCGGGCGGCGGTCCCGCGAACGACGCCACCGAGACCGTCGTGCTCGACTTCCCCAACCGCATCGTGCGGGAGCCGAAAGAGGGAGAAGGCAAGTACCGCTACGGCTTCCGCATCGCCACCGAACTCGTGCGCACCGTCCTCCGCGACAACGAGCCGGACTGGGTGAACACCATCTTCCTGTCCACGCGCTTCACCACGTGGCGCATCGGCGGCTACAACGAGTTCCTCTACACCTTCTTCAAATGCCTGACCGACGAGCGGGTCGCCTACGCCGACGGCTGGTTCGCCGAGGCCCACGACGACTCGGCGTCGATCACCAAGGACGGCTGGGAGATCCAGCGCCGCTGCCCACACCTGAAGGCCGATCTCGGCAAATTCGGAGTGATCGAGGGCGAGAAGCTCACCTGCAACCTCCACGGCTGGCAGTGGGACCTCACGTCGGGGCGCTGCCTGACCTCGAAGGGTCACGAACTGCGCGCGGAGCGTCTGGGGAACTGAACCGTCCCGGACGGGACCGCGGGACATGTTTACCGATCGGACGTCGAGGCAACGCTGCACTGCGGTCGCACCGACGTACAGGCGGGAGTTCCATGACCCACAACGATCTGACGGTCACCATCGGCCGCGAGGAATTGGTCGTACGACAACGCTGGGAAACGGCGAGCATCGCCAACGACGCGCTCATCGCGATCTGGTTCGTCATCGGCAGCATCCTCTTCTTCTGGGAGGACACGACACTCGCGGCCACCTGGTTCTTCCTCGTCGGAAGCATCCAGTTCCTGGCGCGCCCGGTTATTCGTCTACGCAGGCGCATTCATCTGCGTCGGTTGCGGGGAGACCGCTACACCGACGACGCCGAGGACTATTGACGGTCGCCGCTGGTTCGGCTCGATCAGCCGGCCACGATCTGTGGCGCGAGGATCTTGATCATGTGGTTGCTCCACCGGAGCTGACGCAGGGTGTCCGGGTGACAGTCGGACACCATCGCCAGCAGATCGTGGTTTTTCAGCGCCTGCGCACTCTGTCCGAGCACGACCCAGTCGATCGACACGCCGGCCGTCGTCTGATGGAGTCGGCGTAGGTCGACCAGGAGGAGCATTCCGGGCTCCGGTCGCCTGCCGAGCAGGTCGCTGATCTTCTCCTGCGCGGAGCCCGTCCGCGCGGTGGTCCGCGGCTCCGGGTCCAGGTCGACACCCAGCGCGGATGCCGCGTCGGAGATCCGCACGAGGTGTTCGCGCGACCAGCGCGCGAGGTCCTGGGCGACGTGACGGACCTCGTGATCGGCGGCGTGGCGGTGCGCGAGTGTGTCGAGGTCGACGGCCAATGCTCGTTCGGCACGGTGCAGTTCGCGGAGTACGAGTCCGAGTTTCGTCATCGGCCATTCTCCTGGTCACGCGATACCCGCGTCAGCTTCGCCGCGCCGGTCTTGAAGATGGGCTGTTTGGATGCCGGGTCCCAGTCGGTCGGGGTCAGTTCATTGGCGGCACGTTCGTGCGCGGTGTCCGCATCGGTGCCGGCATGGCCATCGATGTCCCAGTAGCCGTAATGGAACGGCACGAACAGAACGCCCGGACGGATGTCGGTGATACGCGCCGTTGCGGTGATCGCGCTTCGGGGGCTCGAGATCTCGACGAGATCTCCGTCGCCGATCTCGCGCTCGGCGGCATCGTGTACCGAGAGTTCCACCCACACGTCCGGCGCGGCGTCGTTGAGTTCGCTCGCACGTCCGGTCTTGGTGCGGGTGTGGAAGTGGAAAACGGTCCGCCCGGTGATCAGTGCGAACGGATAGTCCTCGCTGGGTTGTTCATGCGGTGGAATGTACTGTGCGGCTTTGATGATCGCGCGCGCATCCGGATTGAGCGCACGATACTCGGTGGGTTCGAGTGGCGTGCCGGTCACCAGGTCCTTGCCGTAGGCCTCGCAGTAATCTGGTGCACTCCAGAACTTTCCGTTCGCGTAGAGCCGCTCTGTCCCCTCGGGGGCGTCTTCGTTGCAGGGCCACTGGACTCCGCTGCGCTCACGGAGCATCTCATACGACAAGCCACTGTAGTCACACGGCCGCCCCGCACTGCACCGGCGCCACGCGTCGAAGGCGCTTTCGGCATCTCCCCACTGGGGCAACGGGTTCCCGTCGCGGTCGCGGAAGTCCATCCGCCGGGCATAGTCGAGAAAGATGTCGAGATCGGCCCGGGCCTCGCCGGGCGGGTCGATCGCCTTCTCCGACAGGTGCACCGTGCGATCGGCATTGGTGAACGTACCCGTCTTCTCGCCCCAGCCCGCGGCGGGCAACACGACGTCGGCGAGTTCGGTGGTCTCGTTGGCGAACATGTCCTGCGCCACGACGAACAGACGCTCCTGTGCCAGGATTGATCGCACACGCGGCAGTTCCGGCAGGGAGACAGCCGGATTCGTCGCCGATATCCACAGCATGCGGACGGTTCCCTGTTCGGCGTAACGGAAGATCTGCATCGCGTGAGTGGGCGGGCCGTAGTGCGGGATCTGGTTCTTGTCGATGTTCCACAGCTCCGCCAGCTCGGCGATGTGATCGTCGTTCGACCAGTTGCGAAAGCCTGCGAGATCTCCGTCGGCCCCGCATTCGCGCGTGTTCTCCGCTGTCGGTTGCCCGTTCATCTCCAGCAGACCACACCCCGGGCGTCCGAGCATCCCGCGGATGAGGTGCAGGTTGTTGACCTGGACCGAGGCCGCGGTTGCCTGATGTGACTGGTAGAAGCCTTGCAGCACCGTCGACATGAGCCTCTCGGCGGTCCCGAGAACGCGAGCCGCGTGCCGAAGGTCGTCGGCCGGGATCCCACAGATGTCGGCGACGACCTCCGGCGTGTACTGCTCGACCCGCTGCCGGAGTTCGTCGAAACCCACTGTGTGCGAATCGATGTAGTCCTCATCGATCCACCCGTTGGTGATGATCTCGCGGAGCAGCCCGTTCATCAGCGCGACATTGGTGCCGGACAGCGGCGCCAGGTGGACGGTGGCGTGCCGCGCGACCGGTGTCGGACGAGGGTCCACACAGACGATTCGAGGCGGGTTCGGGCCGGCAAGGCGGTCGAGGATGCGCATCCAGGTGACCGTCTGGGTCTCCGCGATGTTGTGTCCGAACAGGGCGATGACGTCGGCGTGATCGATGTCGGCGTAGCTGCCCGGCTGGCCGTCGCTGGCGAAGGATTCCTTCAGGGCTTCCGCCGCGGTCGCCGTGCACAACCGGGTGTTGCCGTCGAGGTGGTTGGTCCCGATAGCGCCGTGGGCGATCACACCGAGCGTGTAGTACTCCTCGAGGAAGAGCTGTCCGGAGGTGTAGAAGCCGATGGACGACGGCCCCCGCTCCGCCAGCAATTCACGGGAACGGCTCACGATCCGTTCCATCGCCGCGTCCCAGGAACATTCGACCAGGACGCCGTTCTCCCGGATGCGCGGTCGGGTCAACCGGTCGCGGGACGAATTCGCCTGCCACCCGTACAGGTCCTTGATGTCGACGCGTCCGTGGTTCACGCGGTCGTCGGCCCGGCCGCGAACACCGACGATGCGGTCGTCGGCCACCGCGATGTCGAGACCGTCACCATTGGAGTGCAGCACCGACGCCGTTCGAACCCACCGGTCGACGGTCTCCGCGGAGACCCCGTCGGCAAGGTGCTCGTCGACGCGGGTGGGCCAGTCCTCGCCAGGACCGTAGGGGGTCCGCGGCCCCCAGGGATCACTGATTCTGCTGGTTACCTCGTCGCCGGCCACGTCCCAACGGGTACCCAACGGCGGCGGTTTCATTCCGATGGACGCCGGGTACGCGATTTCCATGTGCAATCGACAGGAGGAAGTCCAGTGACCATCGTGACCGAGATACTCGAGTCCCATCCTGTACACGACGACATCGACAACGCCGCGCTCGCGGCCTGCATCGAAGCGTGTGCGGAGTGCACTCAGGCCTGCACCTCATGTGCGGACGCATGTCTCGGAGAGAGCGGCGTCGACCAGCTCGTCGAGTGCATCCGCGCCGATCTGGACTGCGCCGACCTGTGCTCGGTCACCGAGCGAGTGCTCCTCCGACGCACCGAAGCCAACGTCACGGTGGTGCGGGAGACGTTGGAAGCGTGCGCAACCGCATGCCGTGTCTGTGCCGAGGAATGTGACCGGCACGCGGACATGCACCAGCACTGCAGGATCTGCGCGGACGCGTGCCGGCGCTGCGAGGAGGCCTGCCGCACGCTGCTCGAGGTGCTCGGCTAGCACGACCCTGCGCTCGGCCCAGGATGCTTCGGCACAACCGCCGAAGTCGAACCCGACAATGAGGAGAGAAGATCATGGCTCAGTACCGCGTCGTGGATTCCGACGAAACAGTCATCGAGGAGAAGGGTTTCGATGACGCAACCAGTGCCTACGACTGGTTCAAGACCGTCGCCGCGCCCGATGACAGCCTCGGCACCGTCATGCAGGTCCACGACAACGGCGAGTGGAAGAACTTCGAGGTGTCCGACGGCGGCACCAACAAGCATCCGTCCGCGGACGCCTAACGTCCGGCGAAACGGCCGTTCAAGAAGGTCAGGGCCTCGACACTCCACGGGATGTATGCCGCCGTGTGCGTCTGCCCGCGGTATTCGGTGAAGGTCGTCGGCACACCTCGACTGCGGTAACTCTCGGCGAGACCGGCGACGTCGGCGGCGATCATCACACCGTCGCCGATGCCGTCGGAATTGCCGACGCCGAGCATCATCGGAACCCGCGGGGTGCCGAGTGTTCCCATCACGTTCTCCGAGATCGCCTGCCGCACACCGGGTACGTCGAGAACGCCACCCACCAATGGTTTGAGGAGTTGGTGGTCGGTGAGTCCCGGGTACTCGTCGGCGAACTGTTCGATGCACTCCCCCGCGACCCGGCGCAGGATTCGCTCACCCTTCGGGGACAGATAGCTCGCGAGGTCGATGTCGTAGGTCTCGGCATAGACCGCCATCAAAGCGGGGATGAGTCCCGTCCATTCGGGTTTGCCGTTGATGTAGCCGAGGTTGTGTGCGGGATCCACGGGAATCCCGCCCGCCGCCGCGCCGATGATGTTGAGTTCCGGTGAATAGGTGGGCGCCAGTTCGGCGCCGAAGCCGGTGGGTACCGACCCGCCCGAGTATCCGTACAAGGCGATCGGGGTGCTGGCTGGTGCATGGAGCTGCCTGAGCGCGGCACGGATCCCGTCCAGGGCGGCATAGCCGGATTCCCTCGCGATCGTCCATCGCAACCCGCGACCCTCATAGTCGGGGACCGCGACCGTGTAGCCGGCCGCCATCAGTCCGGTGATCAGGGCCAGATCGATGGGCCGCTCGGACATGTTGCCGCCCCGCAGCGTGTACGACGGATCGCACTGCGCGCCCAACGCGTCGTAGAAGGAGTGGTACGACACCATCCGACGCGGCGCGCCCGGGCCTACGCCGGGCGGTGAGATCACCGTGGTCACCGTCGAAGTCGGATGACCGGAGTTGTTGGTACTCCGGTACAGGATCTGCGTCGCGGTGATCGGCACATCGGTTCCGCGCCAGCCCAATCCGACCTGACGCGTGCGCAGGATGGCGCCCGGGGCACGCTTCTCGTAGCCACGCGGAGGCTCGTAGAACGGGTCTTGTGTCGGCAGCAGCGCCGGTGCCGCGACGGGTGCCGGGAGCGGGGCCGACGACGCCGTAGGCGTGAGAACACACAGGGAGGCCGCGGCCCCGATTACGGCGATCAGCGTGGTGAGGGGTCGCGAGATCTGGCGCATGAGCAGTGATCATGCCCGGTTTGCCTTGTTCGCGGTGAGATCCGAGCAAGGTGGGCACGGATTGCTCGCGAGAAGGCATTCAAGCGACGGGGGCGTTCTCCCCTGCCCGCTCCACCTGTTCCACCACCGGCGACATCGCCACCACGACCGCGCCGACGACTGCCGCGACGAAGGCGATCACCGCGACCGGTCCCCAGCCGGCACGGACGGTGTCGCCGAGGACCACGATGCCGACCACACCCGGCACCACCGTCTCGCCGACCACCAGGGAGGCCGACGCCGCGCTCACCGCACCCTTCTGCAGGGCCACGGTGAACATGTAGAAACCACCCGGACCGCTGAGGATGATCGCGTACAGTGCCGGGTCGGTGAGGAGTTCGCCGAGGTCGAAGGGGTCGAGACCGTCGAGCACTCGGACCGCGACTGCGAGCACGCCGAACAGGACGCCGCCGGAGAGACCCGCCAGCACCGCGACCCGACTCTGCATTCGCGGCAGGATCGCCGCGCCGAGCCCGAGGATGACGACGGCCGCGACGAGAACCGCCCAGTGCAGCCACCATTCGTGTTTGCGTCCCTCGTCACCGGCAGCGAACCCGAGCAGGACGAGCGCCACCACGACGACACCGATCGCGGTCCAATCACGCTGGGACAGTCGCGCTTTCAACACGACGGTGGCCAGCACCACCGTCACGACAAGGTTGGCACTGACGATCGGTTGCGCGAGGAACAGCGGGATCATCCGCGCGGCCACGAGGTTGCCGAGGAAACCGATGCCGTCCAACGCCATTCCCGCGATGAACGCCACGGTCAGCATGGCGGCGATGGTCGACCGCAGGGACGGCGCCTCGCCCGGCCCGGCACCGGTGTCGTCGACGCTCTGCGCGCCTCGCGCCTGCAGCACCGACGCCGTGCCGTAGGCCAGCGCGGCGAACACCGCGGCGAGAATACCGATCAGCATGATCGAACAGTAGTCACCGCGGCGTCGCGCGACCAGACGTAAACTTTGACCAGGACTTTCCCGGGGCGGACGCAGTGTTCGGAATAGACACCGACCGCGCGGCCTCGCTGTCGGAGTCGGGGTGGTCACCAGCCTGTGCCACTTCGGCTGTCGAGAGGAAGACGTGGACAAGCGGTTTCGGAGAACTCCGGTGAGGGCGACTCTGCCATCGTCGACCGGTGCCGATGTCCAGCCCCCGGACGCTGTGGCCGGCCATTTCCCGCAGATCCGCGAGGTGCGGGCGAGGTCGCCGCGGCACGACCGGCGAAAGACGGGGACACGATAGATGGGTCTGTTCCACATCCCGTTGCGAGTAACCCACTTCGCGGTCGGCGCCGCACTGATCAGCGGTGAGGCCGCGGTCGGGACCACGCGCAGCGTCGCGGGCCTCACGCGCACGGCCGCAGGTATGGTCGCCGAATCCTTCGCTGGTCCCCCGGTGCGTCGAAGCAGTTCGCACGGTGCCAACCGATGGATCGAGGTGCGGGGTCTCGATGGCTCGGCAGCCCACACGATCGGCACCACCATCGTGGCCGATCTGCTGAACACGCCCGGCGTCCGGGACGCGGTCCTGAACGAAGCCCTGTCCCGGGTCGTGGTGACGGTCGAGTCGAACGGACCGACCGTCGAGGAACTCGTCGAGGTCGTCGAACAGGCCGAGAGTCGGGTCGCCGCATCCCCGGACGCCCCCCGGCGACCGTCGGCGAGCCTACCCGGCGACGACGCTGCCCTTGCTGCGCGACTGCTGAGCGCATCCGCGGCCGGGGTGGGGCTGATCCTCGGAACCGGGGCGGCCGCCTTGCGGGTCACCGGGGTCACGTCTGCGCTGGCCGCACCGGTGTCGATGGCGCAGAACTCCCCCTCGATCCGACGCCGCGTCGAAGCGCGCCTCGGACCCGACGCAGCGCAGGTGTTCTTCTCCGCTCTCGGCGCCGGCATGAGTGTGCTGACCGTGTCGCCCGGCGCGCTGCTTGCCGACAGTGCCGTGCAGGCGTTGCTCGTGGCCGAGACGATCAACGCCCGACGCAACTGGGAGCGTTTCGAGCCCGAGTTGACCCGGCAGGCGTTCAAGTCCGCGGGGCTCGTGGGTGTCAGCCCGAGAGCGGCCCGACCGTCGGTCGGTGCCGCCGATTCCTACGCCGACCGCTCGACCCTCGCGGGGATCGGAGCCGCCGCGATCGCCGGCATCGCCTCCGGGAAGACCGCGACCGCTGGTTCGGCGGCACTGGCCCTGGTCCCCAAACCCGTCCGCAGCATCCGGGAGTCGTTCGGCGTCGCCCTCGGTCGCGGCCTGATGCTCCACCACCACACCGTGGTGATGCGCCCGGATGCGCTGCGCTCCCTCGAGGCGGTCACCACGGTCCTCATCGATCCGCGCGTGCTGTTCACCGACGAGCTCACGGTGACGCGTATCGAAGGGGTGCCGCCGGAGGTGCGCTCCACGGCATGGTCGGCGGCCCGGGAGGCCCTGCACGAGGGCTTGCTCGCGCCCGGATGGCACAAGCTGTCGGACATTCCCGGCGCAGGTGGCGACGGCGAGGCCCTCATCAGCGCCCTGCGTGACCCGTTCGCGTCGGCGGTGGTCACCGAGTCCCGGCGCGTCGGGATACGCGTGATCTCGCTCGACCACGACGGCCTGCGCTCCCTCGGCCAGGGGTTCGATGACCTGTTGCCCACCGACGGCGGGATCGACCGGGAGCTGGCGAGGGCGCTCACACAATTGCACGCCGACGGCCGGCAGGTGCTCCTCGTCACCGGTTCGACCGTATCGGCAACGCTGCCTGCGGAGGTGGTTGTCGGTGTGTGGCAGGACAATTCGATCCCGCCGTGGGGTGCGGATCTACTGGTGCCGGACCTGCGCGCCGTGTGGCGAATCCTGCACGCCGTCCCCGCAGCCAAGAAGTCGGCGACCAAGGGCATCGAACTGTCGGCGAGCGCGTCGGTGATCGGTGCCGTCATGCTGTTGCCCGAGGTCGTCGGCAACGGTCCGACCTCGGTGAACATGACCGCGGTGGCCGCGCTGTGGTCGGGGTACCGCCTCGCCGACGGCGTCTTCGATGACCCACTCCCGCACCCCGAGCCGGGTCACGACTGGCACGCGCTCCCCGTCGAGGAAGTGCGTGCGCTGCTGCCCCGACCGGAGCCGCGGACGACGAAGACCGCCGGCACCGACAAGCGCCGCTTCCCCGGGATCCTGTCCCCGGTGACCGGCCCGCTGGCAGCCACGTGGCGCATCGCCGGAGAGTACTTCGAAGCCTTCCGGGAGGGTCTCGACGAACCGATCACCCCCATTCTGGCCACCGGCGCCCTGGCGACCGCGCTGCTGGGATCCCCGTTCGACGCCGTCCTCGTCGCGAGTGTGCTGCTGGTGAACACGGCGACCTCCACCGAACAATCCCTGCACGCGGAGAAGGTCCTCGGCGGTCTGCTGGCCGCTCAGGAACCGCTGGCCCATCGCGTGACCGGAGCCGCAGTCGACGCCGACTTCGAGCGGGTGCCGGCCGGGGACCTGCAGTCCGGCGACCTCATCAGGGTGGGTCCGGGCAAGGTCATCCCGGCCGACGCGCGGATCATCGTCGCCGACGGCGCCGAGGTGGACGAGTCGGCGCTCACCGGCGAATCACTACCCGTCAGCAAGGCCACCGATCCGACGCCGGGTGCGCCGCTGGCCGACCGGACCGGCATGGTGCATGCCGGGACGACCATGGTCGCCGGTCGCGCCGTGGCCGTGGTCACCACGGTCGGCGCCGGCACCCAGATGAACCGGGCGTCGGCGATGACCGCCCGAAAGGCCCGCAAGGTCGGTCTCCAGGCCCAGCTCGTGCACATCACCGGGAGGGCACTGCCGTGGAGCATCGCCGGCGGCGTCGCCGTCGGCGTGTTGAGCCTGCTGCGGGGAACCCCGCTGCGCCAGTCCGCGGGCACGGGCGTGGCGATCGCGGCGGCCGCGATCCCGGAAGGCCTGCCCCTGGTCGTGACGCTCGCCCAGCTCGCCACTGCGCGACAGCTGACCAGCGACGACGTGCTGGTCCGCAATCCCCGCGCCGTGGAAGCCTTTGCGCGGTTGGACATCGTCTGCTTCGACAAGACCGGCACCCTCTCGGAGAACCGCCTGAAGGTCGTCGCGCACCGTGGCGTGGGCGGTGTCGCCGACGACGACGTGCTGGCCGCGGCGGCCCGGACCGTCAAGGCCACCGTCGGGAAGGTGGAGCACGCCACGGACGAGGCGATACACGTCGCCGCTTCTGAACGTGGGATGACACTGGACGACGCCGACGCGCACCTGCCGTTCCAGTCGGATCGCCCCTACGCGGCCGCTCTGGTCGGTACGACGCTGTTCATCAAGGGCGCTCCCGAGATCCTCGGTGCTCGTCTGACCGTGGTGGACGACGGACTCGATGAACTCATCGAGGAGATGGCCGCATCGGGCCTACGGGTGCTGGCGGTGGCCGGGCGTGAGCTGACATCGGAGCAGGCCGCCGCCGCTCGCGACGACCAGTCGGCGCTGGAGGCGTTGTGCGACGGGGACCTGATCCCGGTCGGAGCGATCGGGATCGCCGACACGCCGCGCCCCAGCGCACGCCCACTGCTCGCAGAGCTCCGTCGGCGCGACATCGGCGTCCGGCTGATCACCGGGGATCACCCGCTCACCGCCGCGGTGGCTGCGCGAGATCTCGGCCTGCCGGTGACGCTCGACGACGTGATGACCGGGCCGGTGTGGGACTCGCTCACCGCAGATGCACGTATCGACGCCGTGCAGCGTTTCCAGGTCTTCGCGCGCATGGCTCCCGAGCACAAGGTGCAGGTGGTGGAAGCGCTGGAGGCCGCCGACCTGGTGAGTGCGATGGTGGGCGACGGCGCCAACGACGCCGCGGCCATCCGTGCCGCCACCGTGGGCGTCGGCCTGATCGCAACCGGCAGTGACCCGGCGAGCACGGCGGCGGACGTGCTGCTGCTCGACGGCCAGATCGGTGCGCTCATCACTGCGATCGACGAAGGCCACCAACTGTGGCGTCGCGTGCACGCCGCGGTGTCGATGCTGGTCGGCCACAATCTCGGCGAGGTCACCTTCTCCCTCATCACCAGCGCGGTGACCGGACGTCCGGCGATGTCCGCGCGTCAGATCCTGCTCGTCAACATGCTCACCGACGCCTTCCCGGCCGCAGCCCTGGCCGTGAGCCCCCAGGTGGCCGGCGATCTGGCCGACTTCGACGAAGCCGCGCTGTGGCGAGCGACCTACACACACTGCGTTTCGACGGTCACTGGTGCCACCCTGTCCTGGCTTCTGGCTCGCCCGATCGGGACGCAGCGGCGCGCGGCGACGGTGGGATTGGCCGGTCTGGTGCTGACACAGGTCGCCGAGATCGTCTCCGAATCGCACGGGCCACTGGTCGTCGCCACCAGCATCGGAACCTTCGTGGTGCTGGTCGGAGTGATCAGCACGCCGGGTGTGAACCGGTTGTTCGGATGTACACCGCTGGGGCCGATCGGATGGGGTCAGGCAGCGGTGGGCGCCGGCGCCGCGATGGCGGTGTCCAAGGTTGCACCCAGCGTGTCCGTGTGGCTCGGCGAGTGGTACCGAGAGACGTTCGCGTCAGCGGCCGCCGAAGGTGGCGTCGATGAACAGGGTTCAGTCGTCGATGACGAGGACACCGGCACGCACCAGCAGGGCATAGAGCCCGCGGATGGGCGGGGCCAGAACCCGGACACCGGCCGAGACAAGGCTGTCGGTGTCAAACGACCGGGCGATCTCAGTCATGTAGGGAAGCCTAACCGAATAACCCTGGGCCAGGCAATGGCGCACAGCCGATTGGAGTCGGAAATGTTGACATCGGTGAAGTCCTTCGTGGATTCCCATCGCGATGTGTCAAAGCTCGTCGAAGAAGCCGAAAGCTTCTCGATTCAGCTTCCGGTGGTCGGACGGGTGGGTGTTCCGCCGCCGGAGAAGCTCGCCTTCTATGGCGCACTCGGCCTGCTCGCCGCCGTCGAGATCATCGACTGGCCGGTCGCCGTTGCCCTCGGCATCGGCCACGCGGTCACCACCGGTCAGCTCGAGCATCGTGCAGAAAAGGCAGAGCTCCACGTGCGCGAAGTCGTCGACGAGGCTGTCGAGGAAGCTTTCGAAGAGGCGACCGAGCAGCATGCGCTGCCTGCCACCGCGAAAGCGCCGGCCAAGAAAGCGGCCCCGCGGAAGAGCGCCCCCAAGAAGACAGGGACCACCAAGACCGACGCCAGGGCGGGGGCCACCAAGGCACCGGCGAAGAAGACGGCCGCGAAGAAAACGGCTGCCAGAAAGACAACCGCCAAGAAGACGCCGACCAAGAAGGCTGCACCGAAGAAGCCGTCGAACGGCTGATGGCCGGACCGGGCGTGCGGCGTCAGTCGTCGATGACGAGGACGCCTGCTCGCAAGAGCAAAGCGTAGAACCCGCGAACAGGCGGGGTGAGCAGCCGAACCCCGGAGGCGACCAGGGCGTCGGGTCCGAGCGACCGAGCGATCTCACTCATGAAGGTCAGGCTAATTGCGCCGTGCCCGAACAGACAATGGCAGACGGGCGAACGTCAGCTGAACACTTCACGTCCCGAACAATGCTGCCTGGCGAGTCGCGCCCACCGCTGCCACGATTCCGTCAGTCCCGGTGCTCCGCCCGCGGCGGATGCCCGTATCCCCGCGGCGCGTTCGTGGCGTCGGCCGTTTCGACCGCGGTCACCGCTCCCGACGATGCGAGTACCACTCCCCCGCCGACGGCGGCGACGAAGGCGACGATCGCGGCCGGGCCCCAACCCGCGCGCGTGACGTCGCCGAGGAAGGCGATGCCGACCGCACCCGGCAGCACCGTCTGGCCGACGACGAGCGCCGCGGCGGCGCCGTTCACCGAGCCGGTCTGCAGCGCCACGGTGAACAGGTAGAAGCCGCCGATCCCGCTGAGCAGCAACCCGTACAGGGCGGGGTCGGTGAAGAGCACGGTGAGGTCGAGGGGGTCGAGGCCGTCGAGGATCCGGGACGCCACCGCCATCACGCCGAACACCGCACCGGCGATGAGTCCGGTGACCGTCGCGATGTGGGTCTTCAAGCGCCGCATCACGATCAGACCGATCAGGAAGAGCGCCGGACCGGAGACGAGGACCGCCCAGTGCATCCACGCGGTGTGCTCCACACCCTCGCGACCGGCCGACGCCGCAAGCAGGATCAGCGACGCCACGACGACCGCACCGGCGATCCAGTCACGCAGCGTCAGGCCGACTTTCAGCACCACCATGGCGAGGAGCGCAGTGGCGACCAGGCGCGCCGAGATGATCGTCTGCGACAGGAACAGCGGGATCAGCCGGGCGGACGCGATCGTCGCGATGAACCCGATGATGTCGAAGACGAATCCGATCAGGAACGGGACCGTGAGCATCGTCAGCGCGGTGGACTTCAACGACGGGTGCGCCGCCGCGGACCGTCGACGTTCCTCCCGGATGGCAGCGCGCTGCGCGACCTGTTCGGCGCCGAGCGCCTGGAGAACCGCGGCCGCGGCGAACGCCAGCGCACCGATCACCGCGATGACGATTCCGCTGGTCACGGCGCAGGCTCAGATCAGCGAGGGGTGAGGACGTCGGTACCGACGAATTTCGCGAGCTCGGCGGGCAGCTTCACCGAACCGTCGGGCTGCTGGTGGTTCTCCAGGATGGCCACCAGCCAGCGCGTGGTGGCCAGCGTGCCGTTGAGCGTCGCCGCGATCTGCGGCTTCCCGTTCTCGTCGCGGTAGCGAATCGAGAGACGGCGGGCCTGGAAGGTGGTGCAGTTCGACGTCGAGGTGAGTTCCCGGTAGGTGTTCTGGGTGGGAACCCATGCCTCACAGTCGAACTTGCGCGACGCCGACGACCCGAGGTCGCCACCGGCGACATCGATGACGCGGTACGGCACGTCGATCGCGGCCAGCATGTCCTTCTCCCAGCCCAGCAGTCGCCGGTGCTCGGCCTCGGCGTCCTCGGGCTTGCAGTAGATGAAGCCCTCGACCTTGTCGAACTGGTGCACGCGGATGATTCCGCGGGTGTCCTTGCCGTAGCTGCCGGCCTCACGGCGGAAGCACGTCGACCAGCCGGCGTACCGCTTCGGGCCGTCGGACAGGTCGAGGATCTCGTCCATGTGGTAGCCGGCGAGCGGCACCTCCGAGGTCCCGACGAGGTACAGGTCGTCGTCCTTGTCGAGGTGGTAGACCTCGTCGGCGTGCGAGCCGAGGAAGCCGGTCCCCTCCATGACCTCGGGACGCACCAGCACGGGCGGGACCATCAGCGTGAAGCCGTTGGCCGCCGCCTTCTGCGCGGCCATGTTGAGCAGGCCCAGCTGCAGGAAGGCGCCCTGCCCGGTGAGGAAGTAGAACCGCGAGCCCGACACCTTGGCGCCGCGCTCCATGTCGAGCAGGCCGAGTGACTCGCCCAGTTCGAGGTGATCCTTCGGGTTCTCGATCTCGCGGGGTTCACCCACGTGCTCGAGGACCACGTAATCGTCCTCGCCCCCGGCGGGTGCCTCCGGAGCGACGATGTTGGAGATCGCACGATGGGCCGTGGCGGCGGCCTCGTCGGCGGTGGACTGGCGCGCGACCGCCGCCTTCACCTGCTCGGCGAGCTCCTTGCCCTTGGCGAGCAGCGCCTGCTTCTCGTCGCCCTGCGCCTTGCCGACCTGTTTGCCGAGAGCCTTCTGCTCGGATCGCAACGTGTCGGCGTCGACGATGGCCGCACGACGGGCCGCATCGGCATCGAGCAGAGCATCCACCAGGCCGGGGTCCTCGCCGCGCGTGCGCTGCGAAGTACGGACCAGATCCGGGTCGTCACGAACAATCTTCAGGTCGATCACGCCTTCAAACCCTACTTGAGCGTGCGATGCGAATCCGATCACGCCACCGACGAGACGCCCGCCGGGGCCGGGCCGTCAGCTCCAGAGCGCCCGCAGATCGTCCCGGCCGAACATCGCGGCGGCATCGGCCGCCGAGGGGGTGCCGGCGTGTGGATCGGCCCCGGCATCGACGAGCACCCGGACCACGTCGTCGAATCCCTTGAACACCGCGCCGGCCAGTGGGGTCTGTCCCCGGTCGTTGGCGAGGTCGGGATCGGCGCCGCGGGACAGCAGAGCCGAGACCGCCGACGCCTGCCCGTGATAGGCCGCGAGCATGAGCAGCGAGTCGCCGGACTGATTGCGCAGGTTCACCGGTACGCCGGCGTCGACGTAGCCGCCCAGCGTGGCGGCGTCGCCGGATCGGGCCATGTCGAACAGCCGGGTGGCCAGTTCGACGACCCCCGGGTCGGGTGACGGACCCGGGCCGGGCGCGGACTGAGGGGAATCGGCGGACACTCCCGCGAGTGTAGGCAGCGTCCCTCGCATGACCCCCGTCCCCGCATCGGCTGATGCGGGTGTGCCAGGTCGGATCGACCGGGCATGATGGATCCCGATGAACGAGCCCGACCCTGACCGCGACAAGCCCGGCCCCGACGCCCGCGACCTCACCGACGACGACTTCACCGCCGTCGACCCGGTCGAACGGCACGACGAGCCGGTCGCCGGACGACCCGCCCGACGCGCCCCGCGCAACCCCGTCTTCGTGGTTCTCGCCGCGATCGTCGTAGGCGCACTCGCCGCGGGCGGTATCGCCTTCGCAATGGGTGTCTTCGACGACTCCGGCAGCGTCGGCGGCAGCGACATCGGTGAGGGCGAACGACTCGTCCAGAACGCTTTCACCCGGTCGGTCGCCGGGGACTGCCTCGATTGGCCGGCGGGGAATCCCGGTCAGCCGACAGCGGTCGACTGTGCACAGAAGCACCGCTTCGAGGTGGCCGGCGGCATCGACACCTCCCTCATCCCCGGCGTCGAGTTCGGTGAGGACGCACTGTGGCCGGGACCCGAGCGCTTCGCCGCCATCCGCGACGAACAGTGCCCGGTCGCCGTCGATCAGTACCTCGAGGGTCGACTGGATCCGCAGGGACGCTTCTCGGTCGGCATGATGTACCCGTCGCAGGCCCAGTGGGACAAGGGTGCCCGCCAGTTGCGATGCGGAATCCAGGAGAACGGCGCCGACGGTCAGCCCGCGCAGTTCTCCGGCCGCGTCGCCGACCAGAACCAGTCCTACGTGTGGCCCGAGGGAACCTGCATCGGCATCGACCCCGAGAACCGCACACCCACCGGCTTCCCGGTGAACTGCGCCGAACCACACGCCTTCCAGGCCACCGGCATCGTCGACCTCGCGGTCCGCTTCGGCGACCGGATGTCGAACAAGCCGTGGCCGGCGACCGGCGCCCAGAACAGCTACCTCTCGTCGATCTGCCCGAAACAGGCGGAACGTTTCGTCGGCGGCGCGCCCGCCCTCGACGCGACCACGCTGAACGTGCAGTGGTCGGTCCTCAGCGAGCCGAGCTGGCTGGCCGGGAGCCGCAAAGTGGTCTGCTACCTCGGTCTACCCGACAAGCGGGGCGGATTCGCGACCCTCGTCGGCGACGCCAAGGGCGGCGCGCTGCTGATCAACGGGAAGGCGCCCGTCCCGCCGCCCGCCGCCCCGCCCGGCCGCGCGCTGCCCACGCCGGTGCCGCTTCCCCCGGGCATCGCGCCGAACCCCGACGAAGCCCCCGCCCCGGCGGGCTGACGCATGGCCGTTCCGATGTCCGACGACGAGTTCGACGGGCTGGTCTCCGACGCACTGGACACCATCCCGTCGGAGCTCACCGGCGCGATGAACAACGTGGTGATCCTCGTCGAGCCGCACAACCCGGAGGAACCCGGCATCCTCGGGCTCTACCAGGGCGTCGCGCTGACCCTGCGCGATCACGACTACGGCGGGTTCCTGCCGGACACGATCACCATCTACCGGGACCCGATCCTGGCGATGTGCAGTTCCCGCGACGAGGTGGTGCGCGAGGTCGCGGTCACCGTCATGCACGAGATCGCCCACCACTTCGGCATCGACGACGCCTGGCTGCACGCCAACGGGTGGGGCTAGGGACCCACCGAATCCCGGCCCACGCCGCATGTTTCATCTCCCGCGGAATGCGGAATACCGAGGCACCGATGTCCAGCCCACATCCAGGAGTCCCGCATGTCCACTGATGCCATCGTCATCTTGAAAGACGACCACAAGGAGATCCGCAAACTGTTCCGCGACTTCAAGTCCCAGGGTCCGAACGCCACCAAGACCAAGGGCAAGATCGTCGACCAGATCATCGAGGCCCTGACCGTGCACACCTACATCGAGAACGAATGCATGTACCCCGAGATCCGTAAGCGCGTCCCCGATCTCGAGGACGACATCCTGGAGTCCTACGAGGAGCACCACGTCGCCGACGTGCTCGTCGTCGAGCTGGCCGCGTTGAAACCGGACTCCGAGCGGTTCGACGCCAAGACCACCGTGCTCATCGAGAACGTGGAACACCACATCGAAGAGGAAGAGGACGAGTGGTTCCCCAAGGTGCGGGAGGCGCTCGGACGCAAGGACCTTCAGGAGATCGGCGAAGAGATGCTACGTCTCAAGGAGAAGGCTCCGCGTCGTCCGTCGCAGCCGTCGGCACTGAAGAAGACGGTCGACGCGATCATCAAGTAGGGAGCAAGGCTAGCCCATCGGGTCGTCCACCAGCGGCTCGTCGACCCGCTCGAACGGCGCGGTCTTCGCGCCCCAGCGATGGCAGACCCAGATGCCGTCGACGTACTCGAGTTCGATGGAGCCGGTGTTGCCGAGGTGTGTCGCCGCGGCGAAGCGGGAGTCGATGCCGGCCAGGCGCGCCGCGATGAGGCGGATCGCCGCCCCGTGGCTGACCAGGAACACGTCCCGCGGGTCGGTTCCCGTCAGGTATGAACGCGCGAGGTCTTCGACGGTCGGGATGTAGCGCTCGTAGACCATCGCGAGCGACTCACCGCCGGGGATGCGCACGTCGAGGTCGCCGGCGTGCCACTTCTCCATGACGTCGTGGAAGACGTCGTGGGCTTCACGGTCGGTGCGGTCCTCGAGTTCGCCGGCCTGGACCTCGTGCACGCCCTCGACGGACTCGGTGGCGACCTCCCACACCGAGCTGATCAACTCCGCGGTCTGCCGGGCACGCTTGGCCTCCGAGCTGAGCAGCACGGCCTCCTGCTCCGGACGGTTCTCGAGTCCGAACCGGACGCCTTGTCGCGCACCGAAATCGGTGAGCGCCGCGCCCGGGAGCGCGGTGTCGAGGCGGCGCATGACGTTCGCGGTGGTCTCGCCGTGACGGACCAGATGCAGGCGCGCCATCACACCTCTCCCTGTCGCATCGCATCGATCCAGGCCAGCGACTCGGCGTGGTCGGGCGGCGTCGTCCCGGTGGTCCGCACCGCGGGCCACGAACCGAGATAGACGACCCGCTCGCACCGACGATGGAGTGCCGCAAGGGCTTCGGCGACCGCCGCGTCGTCGATGTGGCCCACGGCGTCGAGGAAGAACCGGTAGCGACCGGCGATGGCCCGGCCCTCCGCCTCGTCGCGCTGCGGCCGGGATTCGATGCGCGTGAGATCGATTCCGCGGGAGGCGAACTCGTTCATCGCGGCCATCAGGCTGCCGGGCTCGTTGGGCAGGTCGAGGATCACCGACGTGCGGTCGGTGCCGGTACGCCGCGTGGGTACCGCGGGACGACCGAGGACGAGGAACCGGGTGGTGGCCTCCCGGGCGTCGCAGACACCGTCGGCGATGACCGTCAGATCCGACAGGCCCGCCGCGAGACCGGTCGTGACGGCGGCGTCGGCCTTGCCGGACGCGACGTCCAGGGCGGCAGCGGCATTCGACCCGGCCGTGATGAACTCGGCGTTCGGGAAGAGCTTCGCCACCGACTGCCGCACCTGGGCGGCCGCCACCGGGTATGCGGCGATGGTTCGGACGTCCTCCGGGGCGAGGGGTGTGGCCGCGGCGATCGCGAACGCGATGTCGACCACGGTCTCGGCGAACGCCTGCACACGTGCACCGGCGCCCGACCTCGCCGGCGGCACGAGGGCGTCCATCGTCGCCGGCACCGATCCCTCGAGCGAGCTCTCGATGGGCACACAGCCGTAGTCGGCCTCGCCACTA
Source organism: Gordonia sp. GONU (assembly GCF_024733855.1). Taxonomy (NCBI): domain Bacteria; kingdom Bacillati; phylum Actinomycetota; class Actinomycetes; order Mycobacteriales; family Gordoniaceae; genus Gordonia; species Gordonia sp. GONU. Next base: position 5,412 of record NZ_JANRHB010000022.1, on the reverse strand, counting down.
CGGATCATCGCGATGGTGGCACTCGGACTCGAGGCATCCACCTTGGTGACGTCACCCGATAGGTCGAGACCCCCGAGGGCGGGGTCATGGGCGGCGAGAACCGCGTCGAGTGCCATCTCGGTGAAGGTTCCGGGCGGGCCGAAGTAGGCGATCACAGGCACCACACGAGCCTAGTGGACGCGGGCGACCACTCCGGGCCGGGCGCTTCCCGGGACGAGGAGTCCAAGGTCCCATTGACGGAGAGGGCAGATCTATTTAGGTTAGGGTTACCTTCCAAGGCTCCACCGCAGCCGCCCGCGCCGACCGGAGAGACAGACATGACGCGTACGACGACCGACCGACCGACGGATGCCGAGATGATCCAGACGGCTTGCCGCCGGGTGGGCTCGGCCATCCTCGCCATCGAGGGCGCCGACACGACACCGATCGACGTCGTCCACCTCTTCGAATCCCAGGCCTTCGTGCTCGTCCCCACCCACGGTGAGGCGATGGCCGCCGTGGACGCCGCCGAGGGGACGCCCGCGATGCTCGAGGTCACCGACTGGGCACCCGTCGACCTGCGTGAACGGGTCCGATCGATCATCTGGCTCAACGGCACCCTGCACGCGGTCCCCCGCGACCTCGAACGCGACCTGGCCATCGAGATCGCGGGCGAGCACCCTGACGACGGCCTCCTCGACATCGGCCACGGGGCGTCGATGCTGCGCCTCCAGGTCGATTCCGCGGTGATCGCATCCGGCGCCGGTGCATCGTCGGTCTCGGCCGTCGAACTGGCCGACGCCGACCCCGACCCGTTCTGGGAGTGCGAGGCGGGTTGGCTGGAACACCTCGACCTCGACCATGCCGATCTCGTCGGCCAGCTCGCACGCAAGGTGCCCACCGACCTGCGCCAGGGCCGTGTACGCCCGCTCGGCCTCGACCGGTTCGGCATCCGCTTCCGCATCGAGGGCGTCGACGGCGACTCCGACGTGCGCGTGCCCTTCCCCCGCCCGGTGTCGGACGTCTTCGAACTGTCCCGAGCGCTGCGCAACCTCGCGGGCTGCCCGTTCATGAACTCCATGCCCGACTGACTTCGCTCGTACCCCGGGGAGCGAGGGGTCCTAGGCTGACCGGCATGTCCCTGCGCGAGTACCTGCGGCCGTCACCCCACGGCATCCCGGTCGTCACCGACCGTGTCGAGCGTCGCGGTCTGATCGCCGAACTCGTCATCGTCGGCGTCCTGACGTTCGCCTTCTCCGCGGTGTCGGCCGCGCTCGCACTTCTCGAGGCCCAACTCGCCGGGGGCATCGGCGAGACGACGGTCGCCCTCAACCCGAGCCGCTCCGACCTCGCCCTCATCGACGCCGCGCGTCAGGTGATGAGCGTCCTGAGACTGTTCGCCATCGGCGCGCTCGGCGTCTACCTGCTGTGGCGGAGCGGGGTCGGACTGTCGCGCGTCGGCCTCGGACGCTTCACGCCCCGACGCGACGTCCCCGCGGGACTCGTCCTCGCCGCCGTCATCGGGATACCCGGGCTGGTGCTGGTCGCGGCGGCCCGCGCATTCGGCCTCAACGCGAGCCTCGTCCCCAGTCAGGCCGACACCTGGTGGGAATGGCCGGTGCTCATCCTCATCGCGATCGGGAACGCGGCCGCCGAGGAGATCGTGGTGGTCGCCTACTTCATCACCCGGCTCCGGCAGCTCGGCGTCTCGGACACCAGGTCGCTCGCCGCGAGCGCCGTCCTGCGCGGTGGCTACCACCTCTATCAGGGGTTCGGCGCCGGCCTCGGGAACGTGGTGATGGGCGTCGTCTACGGCCGGTTCTACCAGGTCACCGGTCGCGCGTGGCCGCTTGTCGTGGCGCACGGCGTCATCGACGTCGTCGCCTTCATCGGCTATGCGCTGCTGCGCGACCAACTGTCCTGGGTCGGCTGACGCCGGGACAGGTCACCCGCGAGCCTTCGAGTGCTTGCCCCCGGATCCGGTGGCCCGGGCCAGCCCGAAGAGGGCCAGCCCGACGACCATCAGGATGCCGGCGCGCAGCCAGGTCTCCGCGCTCTGCTGCGTCAGCAGGACGATGCACGTCCCGATCGCCAGCACCGGCACGATCGTCCACGTCCGGAAGTGATCGGTGTCGGCGCGCTCACGTCGAAGTACCAGGACCGCGATGTTGGTGCTGAGGAAGACGAACAGCAACAGCAGCACGACGGTCTCGGCGAGTGCCGCCACCGAACCGGTCGCCGACAGGACCATCGCGATCGCCGTCGTGGCGATGATCGATGCCCACGGGGTGCGACGACCGGGCAGGACCTTCGCCAGCGTGGCGGGCAGCAGTCCGTCGCGGGCCATCCCGAACGTCAGACGGGACGCCATGATCATCGTGAGCAGCGCGCCGTTGGCGACGGCGATCAGAGCGATCAGCGAGAACAGCCGATCGGGTACGCCGGCATCGGCGATCGAGACCACCTCGAGCAGCGGACCGGACGAGCCGGCGAGCTGGTCCGGCGACACGACCACCGAGACCGCGAGGCCAACCATCACGTACACGATGCCCGCGGTGATCAGCGCGCCGAACAGTGCCTTCGGGTAGACCCGTCGCACGTCGCGAACCTCCTCGGCGACGTTGGCCGACGTCTCGAACCCCACGAAGGAGTAGTAGGCGAGCAAGGCCGCGCTGAGCACCGCGAGCGCGGGCGTCGACGAACTGTCGAACTCGAGCACGCGATGCGCTTCGCCGTCTCCCCGCCCGAGGACGATCCCGGCCAGGACGACGACGAGCACCAGACCCGACACCTCGATCACGGTCATCACGACGTTCGCCCGCACCGACTCGCTGATGCCTCGGGCGTTGAGTGCCGCGATCGCGAACAGGAAGACGAGTGCGGCGGCGGTGGTCGGCACGTCCAGGAAGGACTTGAGGTAGTCACCGGCGAACGCCAGCGCGAGACCGGCTGCGCTGGTGACCCCGGCGGCCAGCATGCAGAACCCCACCAGGAACGAGACCAGCGACGACCGGTAGGCGTGCTGCGCGAAGACCGCGGCGCCGCCGGCGTGCGGATACTTGGTGACGAGTTCCGCATATGACCCCGCCGTCAACAGCGCCATCACGAGGGCCACCACGAGCGGCACCCAGATCGCACCGCCCACCTCGCCGGCGATCTCCCCCACGAGCGCGTAGATCCCGGCGCCGAGCACGTCGCCGAGGATGAACAGGAACAGCAACTTGCCGGTGATCGCGCGCCGGAGCGGACTGCGCTGGTCATCACCCGTTTCGGTGTCGGGCCGTGCGGCCACATCGTCGGTCATGGCGTCCCGGATACCCCGACGCGTGCCGATCGAGTCCTGTGATCTGCGTCGGATCCGTGGCGGCCGGCCGTGCATGCGTACATTGGTTGGGATGAACGAGCAGGACCCGCCGATCATTCGGCGCGGTCGTCCGGGGCCTCAGGTACCGCCCGGGCGGCCGGCGGGAGGCACACCGCCACGTCAGGGACCACCGCCCGGTGCACCTGGACGCCCTCACCCGCAGGGTCCGGCTCCCGCCGCACATCCCCAGGCGATGCCGCGGATTCCGGCGCAGGGTCCTCCACCGAGGCGGTCGGCCGTTCCCGCCGGCGCGGGCCCCGGACAGTACGCGCCCACCCAGAAACCCGAACCGATCCCGGCGGGCGACCGGTCGCGCGAACACCGGCCGCCGCGCGACGACCGGCGCGTCGATCACGGTCGGTCCTCGACGAGACCGCCCGCTCCGCCGGCGGGCACCCCGCCCGCGCCCACACCGCCACGCCGTCGCCGCCGCCGTTCGGTGCGGGTCGGCAAGATCGTGCTGATCCTGCTGCTCGTGTTCGTGCTCGGCAGCATCGGACTGCTCTTCTACTACGACTCGAGACTCGACCGCATCGACGCGCTGCCCGCCTACGCCGGCCGGCCGTCGGACACGCCCGGCACCAACTGGCTCATCGTCGGCACCGACAGTCGATCCGACCTCTCCGACGCGCAGCGCACCAATCTGTCCACCGGTGACGCCGACGGCTCCCGCACCGACACGATCATGCTGGTCCACAATCCACCCGGAACCGGGAAGGCGACGGTTGTCAGCATTCCGCGCGATCTCTACGTCGAGATCCCCGGCCACGGAAGCCTGAAAGTCAACGCGTCGTACAACATCGGCGGACCGGCGCTGCTGGTGCAGACCGTCGAGAACCTGACCGGCATCCACATCGACCACTACGCCGAGATCGGCTTCGGTGGCTTCGACACCCTTGTCGACGCCGTCGGCGGTGTCGACATGTGCATCGACCAGCCGCTCAACGACCCCAAGGCCGGCCTCAAACTGGCCAAGGGCTGCCACCACCTGAACGGTCGCCAGGCGCTCGGCCTCGTACGCACCCGAGCCTTCCCGCGCGCCGACCTCGAGCGCGTCATCAATCAGCGGAAGTTCCTGGCCGCATTGGTCTCCCGCGCCACGAGCCCGGCCGTGTTGTTCAACCCGTTCCGGCTGTTCGGCTTCATCGGCGGCGCGATCGACTCACTCACCGTCGACGAGCGCGATCACATCTGGAACCTCGCCTCGCTGATGTTCGCCCTCCGTGACCCGGTGACGACCACAACACCCACGGGTGAAAGCGTTTACACCGACGACGGTCTGGCACTGCCGGTCACCGAGACGACCGAGGAGTTCTTCGGCCGTCTGCGTGCAGGTCAGCCCATCCCCGACGAGCTGCTCGTCGACGCCGGGTGACGAGGTGGCGAGCCTGCCCAAAGACAGGTCAGACTAGCCTTAGTTAGCCTGAACTTGCTGGTAGAAGCCACTTTTCGGCACCTACCATGGGCACATGACCGAATTCACCAAGTTCCATCAGCTGCTGCACGACCAGATCGGCAACGAGTTCTACGCCTCGCAGCAGTACATCGCGGTCGCCACGTACTACGACAACCACGACATGCCACAGCTGGCCAAGCTCTTCTACCGCCAGGCAGTCGAGGAACGCACCCACGCGATGATGATCGTGCAGTACTTCCTCGACCGGGACATGGACGTCGAGATCCCCGGTATCCCGGCCCCCAACAACAAGTTCGAGGATTACAAGGCCCCGATCAATCTGGCCCTCGAGCAGGAGAAGACGGTCACCCAGCAGGTCGTCGACCTCGCGAAGTCCGCACGGGACACCGGGGACTACCTCGGCGAGCAGTTCGTGCAGTGGTTCATCAAGGAGCAGGTCGAGGAGGTCGCCATCATGACGACCCTGCAGACCATCGCCGAGCGCTGCAACGGCAACCTGTTCGACCTGGAGAACTTCGTCGAGCGGGAGTTCAACGGTCCCGCGGCCGACGACCCGACCGCACCTTCCGTCGCCGGCGGCAACATATAGGCACCACCGGGCAGACATTAACTCGGCGGCGCGACATCACTCGAAGTCGCGCCGCCGAGGTGT